>CALMAI010000027.1 GCA_937858825.1 uncultured Candidatus Peregrinibacteria bacterium | reverse complement strand
TCGTCCAGGGAAAGATTAGATCTTTCCAAGGTTGTGAAGTTTGTAGAGTACGTCCGCTACCTCAACACGTTTTGTTCCATTTGTTGGCATCAGGTTTGGACCTGTAAACAGGTCGTTATCCAATGAGTATCGGGCGAATCCACTGAACCATTGGTTTGGTTCCACATCGCTGTATGATGTAGAGCTGTCCGCTGGCATTGTGTCGCTCAGGTTTCGAAGGATCAAAGCCAGGAACTCTGCCCGGTTCACTTCCCGTGCCGGTCGGTACATTCCTGCATCCGCTCCAGCTTCATATCCGGTGATCATTCCTACATCCACACCTCGGCAAATGTATTCGTATGACCATTGTGCTGGTGGTACATCCGGGAATGGATCGTTTCCTCCGCAGTAGTCTTCTGTGTCGCTGAACAGTCCAAAGGTCTCAAGGGAGATCTTTGCAACCTGGTCACGTTGGAGCAGTTGGTTTGGCGCGAATGTTCCGTCTGGATTTCCAGTCATCGCTCCAATGCTTTGTACGTATTCAATCGCGTCACAGCTTGGGTGGCTTGCTGACACGTCGGTGTATCCTGCACATTGTTCTCCTGGGGCTGGCTCCTCCGGTTCTGTTGGTTCTTCTAATGTTCGGTCAATGGTAACACTTGTTACCATATCGTCAGCTCCGCCGCCGTTTGACGCTCCGATCTCAAGATCATATGTTCCATCGCTGGCTTCAACCTGGTTGTTGCTATTGTCTGTATATACTCCATCCCACACAACTGAAAGTGGTCCAGCCGGGTAGATTTGGTTATCAATTAGAGGGATTTTACTGTTATTAATGATAACATCAACGCTTACTGTTGCTGTTTCACTAATGGTCAATGCAATAGTACTTGTGTCCTGGTATCCATCTGCGTTTGGAGAGAATGGATCTGGAGAAACGCTGAGCGCGCTAATAACCGGCGCATCAATTTGAGCATCAAGTGCTTCATACGCACCTGGATCGCTCTGTGCTCCAGAAAGCCCATCACCATCAGCTGGTCGAGATGTTCCAAAGTAATCGATAGCAACAATATTTGGATTAATGTTTGTTCCGGCATCGATACAGTCTGATCCTTCTCCTAACTGGAGATCTTCCGGGTCTGTGCTGTCTTTATTCACGAAGAGAGGGTCGCAATCGATGTTGTTGTCTTCGATAGTTGTGTCACCAACATTGTTGTACTGAACATTGTAGTCGAATACTGAAGTGGTGTCGTTTGAAGAATGAACATAGGTAGGAGCGTTTCCGCTATTGTAGGCAAGGATATTGTTCTTCACGTCATTGCCTCCAGACTGGAGGTAGACAATTCCAGGCTCAGGACCAAGGGAATCGTTATCAACAACGGTATTGTGATAGAACGAACATCCAAGAACTGCAGCAACTACTTTTTCTCCTGAGTTTCCAAGGATGTAGTTGTTCACCGCAAGTGAATCAAGTCCACAAACAAAAACCTGCTCCATGGCATTAGCGTAGAGGAGGTTGTTCCGTGCCTCAACTTCACCAATTACGGCGAGGGCAGTTCCCGTTGATGTTGATTCGTTGTTGCGGAAAATATTGTTCTCAACGACGGCTGTATTTGAACCAGAAACGCTGACTCTTACCACACTGTCATTCCCGTTGTTGTTACGGAAAATATTGTTGCTAACAATGAAGTTATTTGATGTTGCTGCTGTATTGTCTACATCCAGAACCTGTCCGGTTCCCGCACTGGAAGTGCCATAGAATGTGAGTCCATCAACAATACCTGCCAGATCGTCGATATCAAGTACTTCAGATGCTCCTGCTGCATCAATGTTTACTGGATATTGTTTTGAATCACGTGTTGTGAAAGTGCTGTCGTATCCACCATAGATGCGAACCTCATTTCCTACAGTTGGGCCCAGGTTCCATGGGAATGTTTCGCTATCGTAGGTTCCACCGGCAATGTAAATGCGGGTGTAATCTTCCAATCCCTGTACGCTGTTCATAGCGGCAGTGATGCTTCGGTATGGAGCATCTTTGGTTCCGCCACCTACACCCTGGTAGCTGTCATCCACATATAAAATACATGTATTGTAAGTCTTACAATCATATTGAAGCGGTGGTAAAGCCGCAAAGGCTGACTGGGCTCCAATTACCAAAAGCCCAATCCATGCAATCGTTTTAAAAATTCGATTCATAAATGGTTACGTTAAAGTATGTTATCTGTAGTGTAGCGGTAGATGGACTTTTGTAGCAAGCTTTGGCTTCACGGAGGTGGATTTTGTGCTACACTTGCAGAGCTTTGTTCTTATTATTCAAAGATTTATGACAGATCAACAGCAAATCAGTAATGAGTTTGAAGATCGTAAGAAAAAGGTTGGGGACCTGCGGGAAGCTGGTGTACAGCCGTATCCGGATCGTTTTGAAAGAACCCATACTTTGGCTGAGGCGAAAGCTCTTGGTGAAGATGGTGAAGTTCGGGAACTGGAGGTTATTGGGAAGTCTCCGCGGGAAGATGTGCGGGTTTGTGGGCGATTAATGTTGGTGCGATCTCATGGGAAGCTGACTTTTGCGCGATTGCAGGATCATACCGGACAGTTGCAGATCTGTTTTATGAAAGACGTGGTTGGTGAGGATGTATATAAGATGTTGAAAAAAATTGATGTCGCCGATTTTTTGGGAGCGACTGGTGAATTTTTTGTGACCCGTCACGGGGAGCTGACTGTTTTGGTAAAAGAGTTTCAGCTTTTGGGAAAGACGCTTCGGCCTTTGCCAGAGAAGTTTCATGGATTGAAAGATCGGGAGGCGATGTATCGGCAGCGATATTTGGATTTGTTGACGAATGAGGAAACGCGCGAAAGGTTTATGTTCCGAACACACCTTATTACTGCGATGCGTAACTATCTGGATAGTCATAATTTTATTGAGGTGGAAACACCGATTTTGACTTCGGTGGCGAGCGGGGCGGCGGCGAAGCCGTTTGAGACGCATCATAATGCTTTGGATATTGATATGTTTTTGCGGATTGCGCCGGAGACGTACCTGAAGCGAGCCATTGTTGGTGGGTTTGATCGTGTGTATGAGTTTGCGAAATGTTTCCGCAATGAAGGAATCGATCCTTCTCATTTGCAGGAGTTTACGATGCTGGAGTATTACGGTTCGTACTGGAATTTTGAGGATAATATGACGTTTACCGAGCAGTTTTTGTCACAGGTTATTCAAGAGGTTTCCGGGGACTTAAAGGTGGAACTGATGGACAGGGATGGAAATAAGGAGTTGATTGACTTTACGCCGCCGTGGCCGCGACTGCATTTTACAGAAATTATTGAGAAAGATTGTGGGATTCAGGTTTTGGATTTTTATGGTGATGCCGATGGGTTGCGAGCGGCCATTAAAAAGGCAGGAATCCAGATTGAAAAGATGGATACAATGGGTTACGGAAATCTTTGTGATGCTCTTTATAAAAAGGTGTCCCGTCCAAAGTTGATTCAACCATGTTTCGTGATTCGGCATCCGGTGGACACAAAACCGTTGGCGCGTAGAAGTGATGATGATGAACGCTTGGCTGATACTTTCCAGCTTTTGGTGAATACGTGGGAGGTGGTGAATGCGTATAGCGAGCTGGTTGATCCGGCGGATCAACGCGAGCGGCTTGAGCGTCAGGCTGCCGCAAAGGCCGGTGGGGACGAAGAGGCGATGCCAATGGACGAAGATTATTTGAAGGCGATGGAACATGGTATGCCGCCAATGTCTGGTTGGGGATTGGGTGTCGACAGATTTGTGGCACTTTTGACCAACCAAGATAACTTGAAAGACACGGTGCTGTTCCCTCTTATGAAACCTGAATAAATGGGTAAAACCTTGAAGCGGTCGCGGGTACTGCATGTTATTCGGACGGTGTATGTCTGGGGATTTTTGGCGCTACCTGTGGCTTTTCATGCGGTGCCGGGGGCAAATAAGTTTGATATTATTCAGAGTTTTTCTCCTTTTTATGCGGTGGCGTGTTTTTTGTTGCTTGGAGTTGTGTTGTTTGTGTTTGCCGGCTGGAAAGATGGTCAGGTGAAAACCCCTTGGGCGCTGGCAGGGTTTGTACTTTGGTCAACTCTGGCCTGGGTGCTTGGAGAGGTCCGGACATTTGGTTTTACTGAAATTTTTGTATTGTGGATTGGTGCCACAACTTTTTTGATGTTCTCAATGCCGGAGTATCGCGAGATGATTCGAAAATATGTTCCCTGGTTTGCGCTTGTTGCATTGGGCATCCATCTGATTGTGGGAACGTACGCCTTTTTGCAAACCGATCACCTGCGCTTTTTTGGTCTTTTTTATAATCCTGCTATTAAGGCCGATGCATGGCCGAACGCTTTTGCCTCTTATTTTTTATTGGCCTTCCCTCTGGCATTGGCGGCTCTTTTTCGTATAAAAAAATGGGAGTGGCTTAAGGGTGTTGTGATTGGAGTTCTTCTTGTTGGTATGTGGATGACTTTTTCACGAGCCGGCTACATTGCTTTTGTTGCTGAACTTCTGGCTCTGTTGATATTTTTCTGGAAAGATATTCATCCTAAAAAGACGGCTATCCTGCCAATTGTGCTGGCTCTTGTTTTCCTGATTGGAGGCGCGTGGACTCTTCAGAATATGAAGTCGTCAGTTAATCAAGCCACGAATATCACGAACCGTCTGACCTTTTCTGAGGAGGCTGGAGGAACGTCCATCAGTGAACGAGCGGAGTTTTTTACTGGTTCGTTTTCGCTTATTGCCATGGATCCTCTCTTTGGGTTTGGGCCTGTAAGTTTTAAATCCGTTTATCCACAGGTACAGCAGGGATTCTTGGCTCTTTCGGATCATCCCCACAATATTCTTTTAAAGTATGCTGTTGAGCGGGGACTGCCTGCCGCTCTCTTTTTTGTAATCTTCCTGGGAATGCTGTTCTGGCAGAATAATCCTTTAAAAAAGGAGGCAGACTCTTTGGACCGTTTTGTGTGGGCTGGGATCTTGGGGTTGATGGCTCATAGTATGGTCGATTTTAATCTGAACTTTTTTTCGATTACGATGTTGTGGTGGCTCGCCCTTACAATGGTTGGGCGCCTGGAGAAGGCTCGTGTAAATATTATGATTTTTGTTTTTGCGGCTGCCATTATTGGTACTGCTGTATACTATGCAAATCCGATCTATGGCCCAATTCTTCCACAATGGGAACTGGTTGGAAAAATCAACAGCCTGCAGGAATCAGAAGATTATGAACTTCGAAAAGAGGTGGCACAGCAACAATTAGCTTATGACCAATTTGATCACCATGCGCTGGCTGAACTGGCAAGAGTTGCTGTGGAGGAAGGGCGGTTTGATGATGCTGTAGCTGGCTATAAAATGCTTCTTCAGGTGTATCCCAAAAACACGTTTGAATATTATCTTGAGTATGCCCGACTGCTGGATCAGCGCGCGTTGTCGGATGAGTTGAGCAGTTTAAAAGATGAACTGATTCCGCTTCTGGAGGAATTCCGTGACTTAGAGGCGCGAAATGTTCACTTTATCCAATCAAAACCCGAAGGTGGATATGTGGATGAGCTGGAGCGAATTTTGGATTTGTGATACAAGGATGCCATGGATAAAATTGCTGTACTGGATTTTGGCGGACAATATGCTCACTTGATTGCGAATCGGGTGCGGCGACTGAATGTGTATTCGGAGATTCTGGATCCGGAAACCAGAGCTGAAGATTTGAAAGGCTATAAGGGAATCATTTTTTCTGGAGGTCCAGAAAGTGTTTATGATGCGAATTCCCCAAAGGCAGATGATGCGATTTTGGATTTAGGTGTGCCGATTTTGGGGATTTGTTATGGGCATCAGCTCCTGGCTCATATGCAGGGAGCCGAGGTGAAGCACGAACCCGATTCACGTGAGTATGGTTTGGCGGAAGTGGAAGTGAAAAAGGCTGAAGGTCTTTTTGCCGGACTGGATTCGAAAGAACAGGTATGGATGAGTCATGGAGACAGTGTGATGGAACTCCCTCCCGGATATGAGGTTATTGGTTCTACCAGGTCTGGGGAGTGGGCAGCCTTGGCCAATTTTGAAAAGAATTTTTATGGGACACAGTTTCATTTGGAAGTGACCCATACTGAGCATGGTATGAAGATGCTCGAAAACTTTTTGGACTTATGCCAGGTGAAACGTGAGTGGAGTATTGAAAAATTTATTGAAGAGGAGATTGAGGTAGTGAAGAAGAAGGTTCAGGATAAGAAGGTTTTTATGCTCGTGAGTGGTGGTGTCGATTCCACAGTTGCCTTTGTTCTTTTGGATAAAGCTCTCGGGTCGGATCGTGTTTATGGTCTGTTTGTGGATACTGGTTTGCTTAGAAAAAATGAAAGGCAACAGGTTGAAGAGAGTTTGAAAGGGGCCGGATTTGAAAATTTGCATGTTGCGGACGCCAGTGAAATGTATTTTCAGGCTTTGAATGGTATTTATGATCCTGAAGCCAAAAGAAAGATTATTGGTGACCTCTTTTTAAAGGTTCAGGCAAATGTTTCTGAAGAGTTGGGACTGAATCCTGATGACTGGCTTTTGGGCCAGGGAACCATTTATCCGGACACCATCGAAAGTGGTGGGACCCGCCATGCTGCAGTGATTAAAACGCACCATAACCGGGTGGCCCGGATTGAGGAGCTGTTGAAACAAGGCAAGCTTATAGAACCTTTGGCGCAGCTCTATAAAGATGAAGTGCGTGCTGTTGGAGAAAAGCTTGGATTGTCCAAATCTTTGGTGTGGAGACATCCTTTTCCCGGTCCCGGGCTGGGTGTCCGGTGTTTGTGTGCACAGGAGGAAAAGTATCCTCATAACCACACTCTTTTGGAAAATAAAATTAATGAAGAGTTGAAGGAAAAGGGTTTGCAGGCATATGTTTTGCCGATTCAATCGGTGGGTGTGCAGGGTGATTTCCGGACATATCGGAACCCGCTGGTTATTCATGGTGACGTGAGTTTTGATGAAATGAATACTATTGCAACCGATGTGATTAATCGGAACGATGAACTGAATCGTGTTTTGTGGATGTGTTATCCATCGAAAATTGAAGAGATGAATGTTCAGAAAGTGTTTATGACCCGTGAACGAGTGGAACTTTTGCAGGAAGCCGATGCTGTTGTGAATGATTTTATTGCTGAAAAGGGTTTGGTGCAGGATATCTGGCAATTCCCAACGGTTCTGATTCCGTTGAGTATTAACCGGGAGTTTGGAGAGTCGATTGTTTTGCGACCAGTGCAAAGTACCGAGGCTATGACTGCCAGTTTTTATAAGATGAATATGGATCTTGTTGCTGAACTGACTGAGCGGTTAATGAAAGTTGAAGGTATAACTGGTGTTTTTTATGATGTGACGAATAAGCCACCGGGAACCATTGAATGGGAGTAGAACCTTTTCTATACCAACTTATCTATGAGAAAAGTGTGGCGTGCTCCTTCTTTTCTACATAAGCCGCGGCGGTGAATGTTTACCCGGTCTATGTAGCAAATATTGCCGTCAGGTATAGCTATCATTTTCATTGATCTGTCTTTTTCGGCAGCTGTTGCTTTTTCCAGGAGCTCCCGGGCAAAGGTTTCGTCTTCCGAATCGAGTTTCGTTGCTTTGAGCTCTAGTGTTCCTTCAAGCATTTCGATTGAAGCTATATCGCCAAAACTGCAGAAGAAAAAGTCACCGTGGCTATCAATGTGCCAATTTGTGACCTGAATTTCTCCATCTTCCCGCAACTGAATATCTTCCTGCATGGTGATACTATTGCAGGGATTATAGATATAGGTGATTTCCCCTATTCCCTGCGTTCCTTTTAGTGCTTTCAAGAGTCTGTCTCGAATGATGGCAATATGTTTTGATGCTCCTTGAAGGCCATTTTTGTATACTGGAAATTGAATTTCACCTTCTTGTTCTAAAATGGCAAATGTAAGTTGGCTATCATTAGGGATGGCTTCTTTCATTCCCTGGAGAGCTCCTCGCATTTCGCGATCATTGAGATCTATACCTGCTACTATTTTTGGCAGTGAAGTAATTTTCATACTTTCTTATTTGTTGACAGGCTAACCATAATATCATTTTATAATATCCCGTCAATTTCTACAGGATGAGTGTCATGGTGAGTCCGGCAATAATCGGAATGAGGAGATTATCATCGATAATTCTGTCGATGTGGCGGATCGTAAGGGCTTCAAAAAGCATAGCGACAAATGCTCCAATAAAGGCTTTTTCGAAAGAGACAAAGTTAAAAGCAGCAACTGTCCCGGCAATGATGGCTAAAGCTGTACCTTCTAAATGTTTCAGATTGTTGGTTGGACTTTTGATGTGCCCGAAGTAAACGCCAATCAGAGTGGTGAGAGAGTCTCCAATAGCCATGATGGCGATAGATGCCAGCGCAATGGGTTCCGGGAAAAGGATTAATGCCAAAAAAGATCCCATAACAAGAAAGAATGATCCCTTCCCTGGGAAAGTTTTCATCTGTTTTGGGCGTTCGAACGTGCGGAGAATTTGATAAACAATGGGAATTTTTGTGTAGCGGGATATAAGAGAAAGGATCCCTCCTACAGCCAAAATGGCACCAAGAATTGCTGTATTAAGGATGTTGAGTTTTACGAGCAAAATAATGAGAAGTCCCGTGGTCAGATGGGCTGATTGGCGACGAACTTCGCGCTTACTTTGCAGGTGATAAATGAAACGCTCAGCTATTTGATAGCGCTGCTCCAGATAAATAAGTGTTAGTGCCAAGATGTATCCTAAAAATCCTCCAAAAATAATATCGCTGAGGTAGTGGACCCCCAGATACATGCGGCTGACAGCTATCAGAATGAGGAGTGCCAGTATTGTGCCTCTTATTGGTTTTGACTCTAATGTTCTTTTCATAAAGGGAGCGAGCGACAAAACGATTGCCGCATGGATACTTGGGAATGCCCATCCTGTTGCGTGTGTTAGTTGTTGCACGGCAATGTTGTCTGGCCTGGGTACCTGAAAAAGTTTTTTGAGGATGTATGCTGTTTCCAATGAAAGTAGCGCTGCCGCTGCCATGAGCAAGAGCTCGGTGTAGCGACGTTTGTAAATGAGGTAGGTGGCTAGTCCACTCAGAATAAAAAAGAGTCCCAAATCTGTGAGCAGGTACATGATACGATTAAGGGTTTCGTTTCGCTGACTTTCGACAAACTGGACAATTTGCGCATCGTACACAAGCGCTACAAGAAAGGTGACTAAGAGGATGGCCGAAAAAATTTTGGTTTTTACGTTCATTTCGTCGTTTTCGTGATATCAACTTTTTGAATATTTTTGAGATCCGTTTTCATAAAACGATCACCAACCTCTTTAAATCGAACTGGATCGTCAGTTGTGAGAAAATGGCGTTCTCCCTTTTTAGAGAGCAGTTGTTCAATTTCCGGGTGCCTTTGAAGATAGTCTTTGAGCGACGCTGCGACAACCTCCCCCGGGTGGGGTATATTCACGCCCTTCCCCATGATCTGTCGAAAATCTTTGATAAGGAAAGGATAGTGCGTGCATCCCAAAATAAGGGTGTCGACGTTCGCACTTTTGAGTGGCCGAAGATATTTTTTGAGGATCATGCGACCTTCCGGCTTGTGGCTCCATCCCTCTTCAACCAGTGGCACCAATAATGGGCAGTCCTGACTGTACACCTGAATAGTCGAGTCCAGGGATTGTAGTTCATGATCGTAGCTTTTTGCCTGCACAGTTGCCCGGGTTCCGACTACTCCAATTCGTTTTTTTGCTGTTATTTTTGCTGATTTTTCAGCCAATGGCTTAATGACACCAAGGATTTTCCGGTCTGTGACTTTCGGTGTACGCAGATACTCCTCCTGCAGCTCTCTCAAAACCTGCGAGGATGCAGTGTTGCAAGCAATAATAATCAGGATACATCCTTTACTAAAAAGGTATCGAATCCCTTCTTCAGCAAACGACTTTACCGCTTCATGACTACGGTTACCGTAGGGTGCGCGGGCGTTATCGCCTAAATATGTATAGTCATATTCAGGGAGTTCCCGCAGAAACTCTTTCAGGATAGTCAGCCCGCCGTAGCCGGAATCAAATACTCCAATCATGATTGGAGTATAGTCAGTTGCTAACAGAATGACAATTCTCCCTGCATGCTGTATAAAAGTGGTATGGAAAAACAGGAGCAACAATTTAAAAAAGATTGGAAGTTGAGCGCGGTTTTTGTTGTGACCGGGCTTTTTATTGGGGCTCTTTTAACGGTTCAGTTTCAAAGCTCTATTCCTTCATCCACATTTTTGAGTGATGAGTTGCGTGCTCAAAAGGATCTGATTGATGGCTATGTTGATGATCAAGGCCTTTTGAAGTCAAAGATTATAGGGCTGCGGACAGAAATTTCTGAGGCTCAAGAAAGAGCTGAAGCTTCGATTCAATCGGCTAACCTGGAAACATTGAAGGCTTTAAAGGAAGAGATTGGCCTTACTTCGCTGCGGGGGCCGGGTGTTGAAATTGTTATTGATGATGGAATTTTTGTGAATCGTGACAATCCCGATACTGTCAGCCAGTCGCTGGTTCATGCTTCGGACTTGAGGGATATTGTGAATATTCTGCGAACAGCCCGGGTTCAGGCTATTTCTATTAATGGTCAACGAGTGATTGCCACTACCTCTATTTCTTCGGTTGGAAATACTATTCTGGTGAATAATTTCCATCTTCTTCCACCGTTTACGGTCTCCGCGCTTGGTGATCCTGAAGTCGTTATGCAGCGGCTCAATGATCCAACGGCTCTTCCCGATCTGGCAAAACGAACCAAAGATTTGAATATTCAGTTTATGGCACAGAGTAAAGAAGGAATTTTAATTCCTGAATATAGTGGAAATTTAAGCTCACAATATATTTCTGAAGTTGATGTAACCAATCAGTAAGCATGAATCAATTGCATAACATTAAAAAGAGAGAGGTATCCATGCTTTTGACAGCGGTACTATTAGGATTTTTGATTGTCCTGCAGGCCCGATCCTTCGAAGATGTGAGCGATGTGATTAATCGGAACAATCGCTCAGATGTTTTTCGTGAAATTCAGATTTTGAAGGACACCAACGATCAATTGCGTGATGAGATTGATGATCTGGAGGACCAGCTGGTGAAGGTTTCGAACAATCAAGATGCTCTGGAAAGTGTTCGTGAAGAAATTGACCAGTATGAAGCACTTACCGGAAAGATTGATGTTTCCGGTCCTGGTGTTCATGTTCAGATTTCTGGTGATATTCAGGCTTTGTGGCTCACCGATATGGTCAATGAACTTCTTTCTGCCGGGGCAGAGGCAGTGAGTGTAAATTCAATCCGATTAACGAATAAAACTACTGGATTTGATACTATTCCAAGCGGTCAGATTATGGTTAATTCTGTAATTCTGAACGAGCCTTACACTATTGAGGCAATTGGAGAGAGGGCGGTTCTGGAAAATGCTCTTATTCAATCAGAAGGAATTATTGAGCGGCTACAACGTTCCGTGAATGGTGTGGAAGTTGTGGTTGAACAAAGAGATGTTGTGACCATGGAGAAAGTTTTGTAGCAACAGCTCTTTTTTGACAAAATTATTAAAAGGCGCGATATTCTTAATCGTTGTAACTTAAAAAGAATCTATGAATAGCCCCTACCGTAATCATGGACTTACTGATCAATTTGATGATCTTAAAGCTCAGGTAAATGAGCAGCAGAAAGTTATTGATAATCTTACACGAAGTCAGGCCAGGCTTGAAAACGGGTCTCGATTTAGAAATGGGATGATACTTTGTGGTGGGACTATGCTTGGATTGGCGCTCAATGCTCATGAGGTTCAAACTTCAACAGCCAATCAGGTTGCTCAAGTTTGCCCTGACTCTTCATTCGGTGGCGATGTTAATAATGAAGGAGGTATATGTGAGGCCGAACCTGAAATTGTTGAAGTTGATAAAGAGGTTCCTGTGAGCCATTTTGATTCTTCTCAAGACTTGGGTCTGCACTTTGATCTTCCTGTTTCTGAAAAAGAGGATCCGAAGCCTATTGTTTGGCTTCAAGGATCATTTGATCCTGCTCCAGTCTTTCCAGATAATTCATGGATTCAAAACTATCCTTTTCTTCTTCGTGAAGAGGAGCATCCGAAATTAGAGCTGGATATTATTCCGATTGAGTTGATCCAGTAATTAGCGGAGAAGGAGTAGCCAGAGCGGCTGGAGGAGCAGGATGATAAAAAGTGCTATCAGATAAGCTTTTCGACTGAAGGTCTCTTCTTTGATCTTTGTTTTCATCCGTTCCATTTTGTCACGGAGGGTTTCCACCTCTTCTTCCAATTGGAATCTTTCTGCCTTTTCTTCACCAAGGAGGCGTTGATGGTCCAGAAGCGGGACGCTCTCTTTTACGAGTGATTCCAGTTGTCCGACTCGGTAGTTGGCACCTTCCAGGCGTTTTTGTGCGTTTTTGAGTTCTTCATGGGTTTGTTCGTAGAGTTTTTTATAAATGGTGGATGCCGAACGTGCTTTTTTGTTTGCGGAAATTTTTTCCGCGGGTGTCGACAATGAGTCGACACCCGCGGTGCTTCTGTCTACACTACTTTGACTATCGACGTCTATAGACATATCAACATCAGACGTGTCCACTTGTCGACCATCCCTAAATTCAACTATATCCTTTTTTGAAAGCCAAATTCTATTGTCTCGACGCTGAATAGACAATCTATTTGAAGCAATGTACCTGTCTACTGTCCTGACTGACACATTTAGCAGTTTTGCAGCCGCTTTTCTGTCTGTTTGAAAATTTTCTGCCATAAATACATTGTCTACTGACACTACGTCGACATCGAGTCGACAAACTTATCGACATTGTAGACAGCATGTCGACAAATGTCTAGCTTCAAGTCTCTTCCTTCTGTCCACTGTCGACTCGATGTCGACAAGACTGATAAGGAGTATTTGTCCTGAAGTCCCTTTACTTCATGATCGAAATCCATATAATTAAAGTTAAGCTCTTTAATCGGAAAACTCTTGAATCGAAGTATACGTCGACGTATTGGTGGGAATCGTTACCTGTTGTTCTCCCTGGCTGCCGCCTTTGTGCTGCTGCTTTTTTCACAGCAAAGAGCTTTTGCTGCTATACGAAATCCAAACCATGAATATGAGTCCCGTTTATTAACACGCGGAGAGGTGGTATCGACTATCGTTACCTCTTTTCAGCTTGCAGAGCGGGAATCATCCTTTCTAACATCCTGCCAAAACCACCTGGATGAGTGTTTCTTTGTTTTTTCGGCTATGTCCGACTTTGATGGTATTGCTTTTGAGCCGTTCTTAAGCCTGTATCCGGATGTAACTCCAAATTCTCGTTTTTACCACGATATTAATGTGGCATCTATGCTTGGGTTAGTGCATGGCTACTTGCAGGAGGAAGACACTCCTTTTCGTCCGGAAATCGTGATGTCTCGTATTCAGGCTTTGAAGATTGTTTTGGGTGCTTCTGACCTTATGGACTGGGAAGAACGCTTTGAGGTTTCTGAAGAGGAAACGGTTCATTCAACACCATATCTGGATGAAGCTCTCACATATGAAGAGAACTGGTGGTATAACCGCTATCTGAACTTTGCATTCGAACATGGTATAACCCCCAAAATTGACTATTTCCGGCCTGATGAGATTATTACCGTTGGTGAACTCAATGAAATGATTCAAAAGGCTCAAATGGCTTCTAAGGGCATTGATGATCAGCTTCAGAGCCAGGCATTTGCTATTCGTAATCCCGGAGCTTAATTTTATGCATAAAGACCACGAAGATAAACCGTTTACATTGGAGGTGAATCAACGTTGTCATGAGTGCGACCTTGTTGAAGGTGACTTGGATCCAATTTATCAAAAAGCTCTTCAGGTCTTAAAGAAAGATGGGGAACTGGCAAAGAAGATGCATGGAGGCGTGGTAAAAGCGTTTTTTGTGAGCGATCAGGAGATTCAGCAGCTGAATCGAAATTATCGTGATATGGATAAACCCACTGATGTGATTTCTCTCAGCTACTTTGAGGAAAGCCCTTTTCCTGGTGAAGATATGGTGGGAGAGATTTTTATCTCTGTTGATACAGCTCATAAACAGGCCAAAGAGCATGGGATTTCACCAAGAGATGAGTCGACATATTTGTTTATTCACGGACTTTTGCATGTATTTGGCTTTGATCATGAAACCAAATACGATCGAACACGTATGTATGCTCTTCAGGATGAGATTGTGGGACACGACAAATGGCGTGTTATTGCGGAAGATGATGAGTAGACAGACAGTTGTCCACTCTAGGGCGATGCCATGTCGACCTGGAATTTTTCCATTGGAACGGTTTGTACCAGGTCTTTAACGATGATCCGGTCCGGTTTGATGCGGATAATGTCTTTAGAGGAGATGATCTTTTTATCCCAGAAAAAGAGGCTGAGAAAGGTTTTTGAAACGATGATGACTGTGAGTTCATAGAGCTGACTATTCATGCCAAAATCGAGCACTTTTCCCAGGTAGTCACCACTTTTGGTGTAGACCTTTTTTTTGAAGATTGTGGTGTCTTTTTTTAGTGCCTCACGGATAGTATGAACCTCATCCGGTTCAATAATGTCTTCCTGGTCATTAATCATGATGACGCTGTTCCATTCAAGGATGTCGATTGGGGCGATAACGCGATTTGATCCTCCCATCATAAAAAAACCAACAATTTTACCTTTATCGGTGTCTATAATCACATCCCGAACCCGTGAAAGCAGCTGTCTGGAATGCGAAATCACGGGTAAACCAATGGTTTGGCGATAGTATTTTTCCATATACGCAGTATAGCGGCATTGACTTTGAGGCTTCAATGCCTTTAAATTACTGAAGCAAATTTGATTTCGGGGTGTGGCGCAGTTGGCTAGCGCGCACGGTTTGGGACCGTGAGGTCGGAGGTTCGAGCCCTCTCACCCCGACCATTTACACATTATTCATGAAAAAGACGAAAAAAGTTTTTCTCCCAAAATGGATTCGTTGGATTATGATGCCAATGTTTGTTTTGTTGTGGATTTTTATTACCTATTTGGAGTTTTTTAGTCCAGAACAAGGTGAATTAGGGCTGTTTGGCTATATCGTCATCAGTGTGGTTTTTCTTGGTATTGCCATTATGATGTGGCTGATGAGTGGCGGAAAACTGCCAGCGTACATTATTGAAGAAGACGAATAGGGTCTAAACGACCTTATTTTTTTTGAGTCCGATTAATGTTGATCCAATAAGGACCAGGAATATTGCTGCTGCCATGTAAAAGGCCTGACTCATGGTGTAAACGTCGGATATCCATCCTATAAAAGGTCCAATAATGGCGAAGCTTAAACGCATGCAGAGGCTTTGAATAGACAGAATGGTGGCGCGGCGATGTGAAGGGATTCGCTTGTTCATGGCATCGTCAAGAATGGGAGTTTTTATGCCGCGAACCATGTAGAAAACGAAGAAAATGAGGGCTCCCCAAAGGGCCTGGTAGAATCCAATGGCGATGAATGCGGCTATGTCCAGAATAACCAGGAAGGTAAGGATATGGAGAAGGCGGATTTTTTTGGAAAACTTGTGGGCGATGATGGAAAATCCACCAGTGGTGAACTGCAAAAGGGCCCAGAGTATGCCAAAATATTCGAGTGGGATATTCATTTCTTTCCAGTAGGGCTGGATAAACCAGATGACCGTGAAGGTGGAGGTTCCGATGAAAGCTCCAAAGAGTAGGAGCCACTTTACCTCTTTGTTTTCAATAAGGGCGTATTTGGCTGCGTTAAGGATCTCTTTAAGGTTTCCTTCAGCAATGTGATAGACCTTTTTTGCTGGTTCTTTGAGCGAAAAGGCCACCGGAATTGCCAGAAGGTATACGCATGCCTGTGCTATTACCGGAGTACGAAGGCTTATGAGTGCCAAAAATCCACCAAGAATGCTGGCTATACCTTCGGCAAAATTGCCTATCGCCATGTATTTCCCAAATATTTTTTGATACTGCTCCTCTTTTTGGAGTTCTAAAAGACTATCGTAGAGAAGGGCGGCATCTGCGCCAGATGTGAATCCTGCAGCTATTCCCAGTGTGACCTCTGCAAAAAGGAGTTCTACAAAACCGTTGGCAATGCTGTAGATGCCAAGTCCTATTGCTGCCAGGATGGCCCCCATGATGAGTGATTTTTTTCGCCCAATGACATCGGCAAGGTAGCCCGAAGGAACCTCTGTAAGAAGTACTGTTACCGAAAAAATGGCTTGCAGCGAGACTATTTGGAACATGCTTAATCCCTGTTCCTGATAGAACAGAACCAGAATTGGCAACATAACCATGAACCAGCTGAAGGACCGGTATAGATACATTTTCCAGATATTGGCTTGCAGAGAACGCAGATAGGATTGTCGGCCGGTCATCATTTGTTTGAAAGAAAATTGCTCGCATTATAACAAAAAAGCCCGCTTTGTGAGCGGGCTTTTCTTTGTTTTCTTTTGACTAGACATCTCCTCCGGCTCCGAGACCTCCAAGAAGAGTGTTCACGAGAGCGAAAGCGAGAAGGATAATCACGATACCAATAACGGCATACATGATAATCTTCTTTCCTTTGTCGATGTTTTCCTGGTTACCAGCAGCTGTTACATAAAGAATACCTCCGTAAATAACCATAATAACAGCCAAAAGACCAAGGAATCCTAGGAAGAAGTTGAGGAAGGTAAGGAGAAGGTCACGGAATGAACCTTGTCCACCAGTAGCCTCAGCAAGACGACCTGGTTGATCAGTTGGGCTAATAAGTTGTGCCATTGCTGGCAGAGTGCTGTACATAAACACGGCAGCACCGGTTGTAGCGGCAGCGACTGCTCGCTTTGCTTTGAGAAGAGTGTTCTTCATGGGTATGGGGTAAAGTTTTTATTTTATTCTTCTGTTAATTCTACCAGAAAAGCCTATATAAGGCAAGGACTCATAGTGATTTTTTTGTATGTACTAGTTGAAAGTGAGTGGTCCGGTTTCGCCGACAAATTGAACTTCCGGTTCAAGGTCGATACCGAACTTCTCTTTTACCCTTGATTGCATGGCTTTCATGAGCTCGATGACCTGGGTTTGGGTGGCGTTGCCGAGGTTCATGATCCAGTTGGCATGCTGGTCTGATACCTGGATTTCACCCACGCGGAGGCCTTTGCAGCCGGCATCGTCCAGGAGTTTTCCGGCGTGGATTGCCGGACCTTCCGCTGAGTCGAAGGGGCGTGGATTTTTGAAGAAAGAGCCAGTATTTTTTCCTGCCGGCTGTTTTTTGAGGCGGCTGGCGATGACCGTGGCGTTCTCTTTCATGACTGCCGCTGGATCGCCTTTTTGGAGTTTGTAGGTGACCTGAAGGACAATGTCCTGACCTTTTCGTGCTTTAACGGTGGATGATCGATACTTAAAGTTGAAGTATTCTGCGGTTTCTTGATGAATGCCTTTTTCTTCGTTGTAAATGAGGGCTTTTTCGAAGACATCTTTGGTTTCGATGCCAAAAGCTCCGGCGTTGCCGCGAACGGCTCCTCCAACCGTTCCGGGAAGCCCCATAAACTTTTCCATGCCGATGAGGCCGTTTTTTCTGGCGGTTTGAAGGACCAGAGAGAGGAGTGCTCCCGCATCGGCGATTATTTGATCCTCTTCTACTGTGATTGTTTTTGCTTTGATGTGAATAATGAGGCCACGGAAGCCGTTTTCATGAAAGACAGTGTTGGAGCCGCCACCAAGGATAAAATAGGGGATTTCGAGCTCTTTAGCGGTGTTGAGGAGGTCTTCTGTTTCGTTAATGTCGGTGAGGGCATAGTAAAGGTCTGCCGGACCTCCCACCTGAAGTGTGGTGAAAGGAGCGAGAGGTTTATTTTGTTCAGCGTTTGGGAATTTTTGGATGAATTGTGCTATTTTGTCGGTCATTAATCCTTTTATTGACACTCTCGAGCTAATACCATATCATCCTTTTGCTGTGGCGTCAGCATGTTTCTGATTCACTTGAAAAGCTGATTTTGCCGCACTATGAGCCACCTTAGCTCAGCTGGTAGAGCAACTGTTTTGTAAACAGTGGGTCGTCGGTTCGAGTCCGACAGGTGGCTCCATTGAAAATGTGGGTAGGTACTCAAGCGGTCAACGAGGTCAGACTGTAAATCTGATGGCTTACGCCTTCGGGGGTTCGAATCCCTCCCTGCCCACCATTCTTGAAGACTTGTCTTTTTGGGCGGACAAAGTTGTTTTGTTCTAGCCAAAACTGGGTTCGACCCTGTGGCATGGCCGACGAAATGGCCTTTTGGTCGAACCGGAAATACACCTTGGCCTTCCGTTTGTCGCTTGTTTCAGTTATTTCCACCTTTTCCACAAGTAAATCGACAACCATTTTCTTCTGTTTGTACGTTAGGTTAGCCAGCCCCTCTTTGACCGACTTTGCGAATGCGTCCAAGTCTTTGACGGCAAGGTCGAAATGGGCCAACTTCTTCAGTTTCGTTTCTGCCTCCTGCATCTTGCTGAAACTTTCATCCCGTTCACCTGTGAATTGTGCCCGCAATTCGTCGAACTGTTCTGGTGAAAAACGGCGTTCGAAGTAGTCTTCCTGTAGCTGGTCTAGCTTTTCATTGGCTTTAGAAAAGGCTGTTTGGTGTATTGAGTAGTCACGCTCAAGCAGCTTCTTTTGTTTGAATAGGTCATTTCGCTCTTCATACAGTTTTAGAAACTTTTCTGGCTGATAGGCGGCCTTTTCGACGTACGACCAAACGAAATCTTCCAGTTCACTTGCTGCAATACTCATGGTTTTTACGGCTTTTCCATTGGCATCAGTAAACTTCTTTCTGCGGTAATTTCTAGTTCCCTTCGATGACATGTACCCAACAAAGCCCTTCCCAGTATTCATGTCTACCAGCTTCCCGGCCAGCATATACACATGTTTTCCACCACCCCGCTTCTTTCTCAACCCTGCTTCAAGTCTTTCCTGTGCCTGCATGTACAAAATATCGTCGACTACCCGTTCATACTGGGTAATGATCCATTCATTCCGTGGCCTTTCCATATACCGTTGCGGCTTACTGCTTATTTGCTGATACCGGTTTTGGATGTATACCCCACGATAAATGTCGTTTTGAAGCATTTGCTTAATCCCCGGCGCACGCCATTTAGTAAGCTTTGCCTTTGCTTTGGCCCGTTTACCTTTTGCAACCCCCGTCTTGTTCAGTTTCTTTGCTATTTCCGCAAAAGAAAGCTGGTGGTATACAAACCAATTGAATATTTGCTTCACTATTTTCGCTTCGCTTGGAATCAGCTTCAACTTGCTACCCCTTCCATCTGGGTTCTTCACTTTTTCATATCCGTAGGGTTCTGACCCACCAATGTAGTTGCCTTTCATTGCTGACATTTTCTTCCCTTCTTCCGTTCGCATCTTGATTGTTTCCCGCTCGAATTCTGATAGTGCACCGAATATTTGAAATATGAGCCGCCCAATAGGGCCACTGAAATCAATGTCTTCCTTGAAGGATGCAAAGCCAATATCCTTGTCATTCAACTGCTCGAATATTTCCAATAGGTCGCTTAGTGACCGTGAAATGCGGTCAATTTTCCAGACCAACACCATGTCGAATTCCTTCTTCTTTGCCATGTTCAGCATTCTTTGCAGTTCCTTTCGTTGGAAGTTCCCGCCTGAATCGACTTCCTTGAAGATTAATTTGGAATTCGTTTCCCAGTTTTTGTGGCTGTTTCTTTTAACGTGTTCACGAAGGTCACTTTCCTGCACGTCGAGACTGAAGCCTGATGCCTGTTCGTGGGTTGAAACCCTCAAATATAATGCCACCTTAACTTTCTTTTTAACCATAACTGATTGATTTGAATACTTGGTTACGATAGCCCACTATCAATATTTAAACAAATTCCTTATGTTTCAATACCTGAAATAGGTTTCTTTTTAGCACTTGATAGCCAATCCATGCGGTTTTATCCTTTTTAATCACGAGAATTAATAAGGGTCAACCAACGGCATTCATGGCCAAAAAAATAAACCAAAATATTTCGCGCAAAACCTTGGTTATTGAGGCTGTATTTGCTGATACCGACAAAGTGGATGACTCGCTTCTAGAAAACCTTTTCCACTATCTTGATTCAGAAGGGATTATTAGCCCCGGCACTGAATTATAACCATTTTCAAAAGTTAGCATTTGTTAATAAAACCTTAACATTCATTAACATCTTTCGGGCTTTTCCTAATTTTGAATGTAAACAAAAGTCAATATTGTGAAGGCATTCAAATGTTGACTTTTGTCAACAGCTTTAGGCGTTTTTCATTTCAATGCTTGAAACATGGAAAGGTTTTTCAAACTCAACATTTCTAAATAACCCCATAGGCGCAGATGGATAAAAAACCCTTAGCTTTCCTTAGCATACCCATGTGGCCCCCTGCTTCATTCTTGGCTTGCCATAAACATATTCTAGATATATTATAGTCGCGTCGTCCTACATCTAGGCTCAGAAGCGGTCTTTTTATCAATTCCGTCCAACAATGGGGCAACCTGCTTGCCTCACGGAATTGACCCGCTTGCGGGCCAAGGATGTAGGACGACCAAGTAGGTTGTCCCGTTTTTGGTACTCATTATTTTTAACCCCCTTTACTATGGATCGCACAGAACAACCCGGCCGACTGGCTGATATGGCTAGCAACACAGAAACCCTGGCCGATATATTCCCGAATGGCGTAGGCCCGACAATTCAAGTTGGCTTCTGGAACCCAGCAGTGATGTACGTTGCACTAGGAATAGCCATTGCGGCAATCGTTATTGCAGCAGTGGCGGTTGTGAAGAGTAAGAAGTAGGGCTTAATGCATCCATCGTTTGCTAGTCTATAAAAATAGACATATATTGCGACAGCAGCGTTAAAAGCTTGGATACTATGTCTGACTATGCATTTCTCCTAAAAAGAAGGCGACGGAAACGCAATTGGAAAAAAGTTAACTACCTTAAAAGGAAGGCAGTTCGAGAAAGAAAAAAAAGACAACGCTTTGCCAACCGGCTAAAAAAAATAAGAAGAAGAAAACTACATTTCCATATAAATGAAAAGAGAAAGGGTTTACTAAAGCCAAAAAAACCGAATAAGTTTCAGACAATTACTGTTCCTTCTAACTTTTCTTTAGTTAACAACTCTGAGGAAGTTTTAGAATTTTTTGCAAGAGCCAAAAAGTTGCTGTCCAATAGAATTCAACTCAAGTTTGATCTTTCTGAAGTAACGCAAATGACACCGGACTCTATTGCACTTCTTGTAGGCTCTATAACAGATGATCGTTTTTCTCGAGGGCTGTCGGTTGCAGGGAATGCCCCTCGAAAGAAGGCTTTAAAAAGATTACTTATTGAATCTGGATTCTATGATCATGTTGTCTCGTCTGATCCTAAGCCACGAAGACATAATAGTGCCCTATTTCATCAAAAGAATAAATTCAAGGTTGAAAATGATGTTGCAAAAAGTGTATGCGAAATGGCTGTGAAACATACCTTTGGCAGCAATGAAAAATTTACTCCTATCTTTGCAATCATTATCGAATGTATGGCGAACACACTTAATCATGCCAACTTGGACAAACCACGAAAGTATAGATGGTGGCTGTTTTTATACACAAACCCAGATACAAAAGTTAGCTCTTTCTGCTTTTTTGACTTAGGGGTTGGTATTTTTGAGAGTCTACCAGTGCAAAATTATATACGGCGATTTATGACCAAGCTTTCATTTCAATCAAACCTTGACCTTTTAGATGATTTATTTGCTGGGAAAATATCTTCTAGAACGAAAAAGAAAGAAAGAGGAAAGGGCATCCCAGAGATATACGAACACTCGAAACATCCTTTAATCAGAAATTTTGTACTAATTGCTAATGATGTATATTGTAATTTAGAAACAGGAGAAAATATTAAAAACGAACACCCGTTAATGGGAACTTTTCTTTACTGGGAACTACATCCAAATAACTAAAAAGTATGAAAGTAGTAGAAACAATTGTTATTTCAAAAGATTTTTCAGATGCGCCAGGGGCACGCTACAAAACAGATGGCCCGAAATCGGGTGAAGAGTTCTATGAAACTTTACTGTGTCAAAAGTTTAAAAGTGCCCTTGAAAAAGGAGGTAAGCTTCTAATTGATTTAGATGATACCTGGGGATATGCATCATCTTTCATTTCTGGTTCATTTGGTAGGTTATCTGAAGAATTTGGGGCAAAGGACGTTCTAAAAACTTTAAACTTCAAGTCAGAAGATTCACCTCTTCTAGTGGATAAAATTCGAAAAGAAATACAAAATCCAAACCAAACATGAATATTTTTTTTAGAGCCATAACAGCCCTCCTGTTTATACTTCTGGGATTCACACTAGGACTTATAGTGAATGACTTTCCACTTCTTACACTGGACACGAAAGTAGGTATTGGGGATGTTGCCAATATCATTTTGGCTGTTGTTGTAGCCTTTTTAGTTCCAATATCATTGACTACATGGCTAGACAATAAACGCCATGTAAAGGATTTTATAATTGAAGAGATACAAGAGTGCCTTGGAACCATTAGATGCATAAAAGAGTATGTTGATTCTTGCTGCATAACAAAGAAGACACTAAGGAAAGATATCATCAAGATTATGTTCAAGCTGAAAGACAATGAAAGACAAATTAGTTCTTTGCGCAACCAACTCAAAGAATCGTTTAGCTTTAAATCAAAGAAGATGGTCAACGAATTGATTACTCAACAATCTGAGTATTGGAAAAGACTTACTGATGGTGACTTGCTTAGCAAAGGCTATAAGATCAACAGTGACTTCTGTAAAGATCATGATGCAGCTTTCTATAAATTCCAAGACTACCTTAAAAAATGTATCCATTCCGTGAATAACTTTTAAGGCCAAATCATGTCACCTCAATAACTTGAGATAGAACAGTCCTTTAACCTTACCCTGCTTTTATTCCTGTAGTTATCCTTCATCTCTAGCGATTAGAGATTATTCTTGCTCATCCATTAACTGAGTTGATTCAATCCTCTTTCGGAAAGAGTTTCTTCCTTTTTTAATAAGATGACTCCCTTTAACAATTGCCCCACTCAAGCTCTCACCGTGATAGGATTTCAGTTACCTTTTCCTCTTATTATAAGAGGTTATGGAATCATGATTGCTTCAACCGGAATTTTCTTCATTAGCCTGAAGTCGCCAGTTTTATGGTTCTTGACTGCGATGACTGTTTCAAAGCTGAAAAGGAAGTAACCTTTCGATTCCTGCCCACCATTCTTGAAGTGTTATTTACTCTGTCGGCTGGCAGAGTTTTTTGTATTAGAAAGAACCCCGCGCTGCTTGTGGCTACGCGGGGTTCGGGTTTGACCGAGGGGCGCCCGTGCCTTCCATATGGAAAGTGGGGCCCGTTGGCACGGGCGCGCCTCGATCATGTTGCTCAGGAAGACTTGCACCAGTCTTTCTTGAGCGTGAGCTCCGCGTTCTTGCCGCGGCCGCCGGCAGCAGGACCACCATGTTGCGAGCAGTACGTCTCCGTACCGCACGTGGCCCTGATGTGTGGCCACAGTCCCGAATCGACGGTGCAGTCTTTCGGGACATCGCTACAGGCGCTGACCAGCTTGTGGCTGACGTCGCAGACGACCTTGATGGTGTTGCCTTTGTCGGTCGGCGTGGGCTGCTTTTCGGGTTGTGGAGGAGCCGTGACCACGGGCGGAGGTGCCGGGGTTTCCGATTTCTCCTTCGTGGAATCGGTCGGATCGTTGATGACGACCTTGTCATCCTTGCTGTCGCTGTCGTCGGCCTTCTCGGTGTTGGCCTGATCCTTGTTGTCGTATTCCGAGAACCAGCCCTGATTCCAAGCCAAAAAGAGAAAGCCGACCATCAAGGCGAAGGTGACCAGAGCTGCCAAGCGAGTTCCCCACCCGCTCTTCTCCTCTGGCTGGTCTTCCGGCTCACTGAACCGTTCCTCCTCATGGTTGATGGGATTTTCGATGGGAGGGTGTTGCACCTCTTCGAATCCAGCGGGGTTGGTGTTCTCCATCACCGGGGGCTCTGCGAAGAGGGTACCCGGCGGTGGTGGGGCATGGACGTCCGGTGGAGCCAGCAGCGGGAGTTCCCCGCTTTTGATCTCCTCCGGACAGTCGGACAGGACGGTGCCGTAGTCGCGCCAGTCCGGCAACGTGAAGTTGTCCGGCAGATTTCCGCCGTTGTCTTCCGCAGCCTTCTCCTGGAGAGCCTCGTCGATGGCATTCAGAAAGCCCTCCCATTCACCCTGATCGGCCAGGCCTTCGTTGGGCATGTATGAGAATGCCTGCTTCAGATACTCCGCTTCGGGATCGAATCCCTGCTGGCCCAGTTCCCATTTGGCAATGTTTTCCGTGATAGCCATTTCACTATCCTTTCTGGGCACAAGGCCCTTTGAGTTTGTTGAATTTGATCGAGTTTGAGCGCCTCACTGAAAATGCCCAGAGGGCAGCTTCGGCGAGGTTCTCAATTACGCGCTTAGTTGTAAAAGGTCTCGTTCTTTTGCTGTTAAATCCATTCTTTTCAGGATGTCGGTCGCGATTGGTTCTTTTCTTTGAAGTTCTTTTATCTTCATTTGATACTTAAATTTCTCATTGGCAGTTCCTGATCTGTATCCATCTATCATCTGCTGAAGTTTTTGCGCTGTGATTTCATTTTTGACACTTTCATAAAAGTCTTTGTCTCGTGGTGTACTGTATTTGTGAATAGGAGCCTGTTCCAGATAATCGAAATTAGTCACTGCTGATGCAAAAGCTGCTGTCTTGTATTGCTTTGCTTTGGCGGCACGACGGAGCTCCCCATATAAGCCATTGAAATCTTCCTGCTCAACGTATCCTTGTGTCAGCGCATAATCGACCATGCGATACATGGTTTCCAGGTTTTGGCCTGAACTGAGGGCTTTTCTTCCAATGAGGCGGAGTCCGCTTTGAAATCGGTTCGTCCATTCTTTAAAGATCCGATGCCAGTTTAAACGTGTTGGAGTGGCTTTTGCATGAGCTTTTCCAGTATTATATTCAATCTCACCTACATGAAGATCGTACGTTGTGTCGTCCATAACCTTCTGGAGTCCCGGACTAAAAACCACTTTTGTAAGCGGTATCATCTGCTGCAATAGTTCAAAAGACATACCTTTGTCACGGGCTCTCATGTTTTGGTCCTGAATGATTGCCACGTGTTTTACGGCCTGGTTAATGTCCTCCTCCAGTCTTTCACGTGCTTTTTCGGCCTGTTCCAGGGCCTCTGCCTTAGTGAGCTGTTCACTAATGAGGTCGTTGGCCTCTTGGGCTTTAATCTGGTTTCTTAGCTCTTCATCGGTTGCGGCTGGGTTTTCTTTTCGCTTTTGACTAATGATGGCGTCGATCTCCTCCTGAGGAATGAAGTCATTCACGTTATCAATGAGTTCAAATTTTTGCATGATTCCCATAGCACAGAGTCCTGTGATAAGAGCTTCATCAGCACGGATGTGTTCCGGATCGTTGCTTTCCTTGAGTCGTTTGAAGGCTTTTCTTGCCTGGAAAATGCAAATTTTTCGGACATACTCTTTGGCTTTTCCTTCGGGTTTCATGTCCACTTCAATGTGAAGATTTCTGGTTTCAATCTCTTCGGTAGCAAAAATATCGCTCATGGAAAGGTTGTTGCAGCGATCTCTGAGTTCCAGAATTTCCTCTAAATTGGTGTGGTCGTTGTCGAGTTTTCTGAACTGTTCGCGAACTTTAAGAATCTTCTGAATACGATCTGTAAAGCGTCCAAGGTCTTCCACTTGTTCGTCTTCAATGAGTCCAAATTCAAGAAAACGGGCTACTTCTACTGCTGCAGTTGGATTCACATCTGGTTCTATCCATTGTCTTGTAGATCTGTTTTTCCATCTTCCCAATATTGTGTTTTCGCTTTCCGGGAGATCTCGATGATGATTCCTGGTATAGATATCGACTCTTCTTTCCGCCTCATACTTCAGAATTCCGTCCGGCGCGTAAATACATTGTGCCGCTCTTGCAAATCCATCTTCTGCCTGGGCAAAAAGAAGCAATGTCTGGAAATGTCCTGAATCTGCATGTGGTTCCTCTTCCCGCCATCCATCCTGAATTTTTCCAATAAGTTTTTGGGTAATTTTTTCATATTTTTCCTGATATTTATCGCGGAACTCCTGCTTTTCCTCTTCCGGGAGATTGCTTTGTTCAATGCCTTCAATAATCGTCTGAAGGTAGCGTATAGCCTGGTCATCTTGTTCCCAGGTTGTGACTGCCTGATCATCTATGCATTCGAAGAGTTCATCGATAATTCCTGGCTTTTCGATGCTGCCAAGAAGGTCATTTTTGATTGAGCCATAGGTAAAACCGTGGGTTTGGTTATCCACTTTGAGTTCGTAACCTCCAATATGAATAGTCATATCTTCGGTAACTCTGAAGGTTTCTGTTGGTGGCGGTACTTTTTTGGCTGATGTTTCTGTGCTCTTGATGAGAACGTTTGGCTGGAGATACTGGAAGTACAGAACCCGTTCTCCGCCTTCGTATTGATAAAAAAGTTTTCCGGCAAATGGAGCAATGTGGTTCTTGCTGTTTGGTTTGGATTCTGATGATGGATCAAGTTCAATATGACAAACCGGATGGGTTCCAATATCCATAGCCGGGATGAGCATTGGGACTGGTTTTGATGTCATTCCTCCGTTCTTTTTTATGGTGAAAACCGGACAACGGAAAATGTATGGGACCTGTTCTTTGTTGAGAGGATCTTCGTCTGGGGTGAAATGGATGTCATCAACCTCCCAGAGCTCACATGCTCTGCGGTGGTGCGCTTTTTCCATTGCTTCGATGCGTTTTGTTCTTTCGTCGATTTCCGCGCGAATACCATCTATTCCACGCACCTCTGCGAGGACGTTTTCCATTTGGTCCTTTGTCTCTTTTGCGATATCGAAATATCGCATAAAGAACAGGGCGTGGCTTTTGAGAGAGCAATATCCTATGTCGGTATCGATATCGATGAGCTCCTGAAGAAGGGCTCCCAACTGCTGAACTTTTTCTGCTAATTCTGGGTTGTGCGCTGGATCTTTCAGGAGTGTTTGTATTGCCTGATTCATTGCTTTTACCACATTTGTTGCCCGGGTTCGCAGTGTGTCGATCATGACTTTTTGGTCTTCTTCCTCAATATGAACCTGACGTGGGTTTATTTTGAGGTATCGCGGATCCATGATTTTTACGCCATGATTTCCCTGTTTTGGAATGATTTTTACAATGTCTTTTTCGGGATCGATTTCCTGCCATGTTATTGCCGGTTCACCGTTGAGCCTTACCAGTCCTTCTTTTCCGCGAATGAAAGCCTTTCCATTTTGAATTTTGATGACCGCGTGGTGCGGCTGAATACAAGGATTGTCGATCTTTTCCAAATGGATATCACAGAGCGGATCAGTTCCGATGGTGAAAAATGATGCTTTTGGATCGTACTCTTCATTTCCATCGTAGTGGCTAGTGCTGAATCCTGTAAAAAGAGGGATGGTGGCAATAGTGGCTGATCCTTTTTCATTTGTGATGATGGCTACCGGCCTATCAATAACATCGAAATTTTCGATAAGGCTGTCATCCTCCCTTACCATAATTGATGGTGGTGGAGTCGATAGGATTGGTGGTGGCATTGAAACAACCTTTGCTGGCGGGAGATCGCTGAGGTCGGAAATGGCCTCTATTGCTATAGTTGGATCCATAGCATGCATGTCATGTTCGGTTTTGGCATGGGCGACAGGGTTTTTCCCAAGATCTTCCGGTAAAATGACCGGCAATGTCGCTCTTTCATCTTCTGGAATACTCTCGTCGATCTCTGGCATAACGGGCATTGCATGCTCCGTGTGGGCAGTTGGATCGACTTCATTTGAATCCCTGATATCGCTGCTGTCTGGATTTTTTGGCTTATTCATAACAAAAATATGATTCTTCCTGAAGGGAGGTAAAATAGTAACTTTTTGCTTTTTTGTCAAGACTTTTCCATCTTTTTGTGCTCTTTTTACAACGCATAGAAAAAAGGACCATTACGTGAATGGTCCTTTGTATTTTTGGGCTGGGAGTCTACTTTTCGATAATCACCGGCAAGATGAGTGGTGATCGATCGATTTTTTGCTGTACAAAGCTGTCCAGGCTTTCGCGAAGGTATTTTTTGGCCTCGTTGCGGTTGGCGTCCGGACGTTTGCTAAGGAGCTTGAGGTAGTGTTCATGGGCTTTTTCACCAATGGTTTTGACCAATTCATCTGATTCTTTCATGTAGATGAATCCGCGTGAAATTACCTCGACTTTTCCTTTTGGTTTGCGGCTCTTGGCATCGACTTCCATCATGATGACGAGTACACCGTTTTCGGCGAGTGTCTGGCGATCCATAATGACTTGCGCGCTGATGTCTCCCACGCCAAGTCCGTCGACCATAATGTATTTATTTTCGACTTTTTCACATTTGTAGACGGCATCGTTATTTTCGATTTCAAGGACATCGCCGTTTTCTATGACGATTCCCTGGCTGTCTGAGTAGCCGAGTGATGTGGCCAGAGCTTTGCAACCTTGGCGCATGAAGTATTCACCGTGAATTGGCACCACATTACGCGGTTTGACCAGCGTCATCATGAGCTTGAGGTCTTCCTGCGCGGCGTGTCCGGAGGTGTGGACATCCATAATGTTGTTGTTGATAATCCGAGCTCCAAGCCGGGAAAGATTGTTGATTACTTTGGTAACAGCTTTTTCATTCCCTGGGATTGGTGAAGATGACAGTACCACCGTGTCACCTGGTTTGATCTTGATTTTGTTGTGCTCTTCCATGGACATACGGCTGAGTGCAGCGAAATCCTCTCCCTGACTACCCGTTGTGAGGACAATTGACTTCTCTGGTGGGATTTTTTTTGCGCGGAAAATATCTGTTGTAAGTCCTTGTGGGACGCGCAGATATCCAATCTTGCTGGCGATGGCAAAGTTGTCGATAAGGCTTCGTCCGCTGAGAATAATTTTTCTGTCGAATTTTACGGCTGCATTCACAATCTGCTGTAATCGTCCAATTTGAGACGAAAACGACGCAATGATAATGCGTCCGTTGGTATTTTTCACGATCTCTTCCAGTGAGTCACCGATCTTTTGTTCGGTGATGGTGTGCCCTGGTTTGAGGGCATTGGTTGAGTCGATAAAAAGTGCAGAAATATCCTGATGTGCCAGTGCGCTGATTTTGTCGAATTCGGCTGGCTTTTGGTTTCCAGATGGGGTGAGATCGAATTTAAAGTCACCAGTGTGGACAATGTTTCCGGCTGGAGTTTTGACGACAACTCCCAGTGAATCCGGAATACTATGGTTCACTCCAAAGAAACTGATGTTGAATGGCCCCAGTTGAAGGGTGTCCTTGCTGGTGACCACGTTGATTTTGGATTGATTGACCAGTCCAAACTCCTCTATCTGCTTTTGGATGAGGCTCATAGTGAGTTGTGCTCCATACATTTCCGGGAATCCAAGTTCCGGAATCAAATATGAAACGGCTCCAATATGGTCAAGATGGCCATGTGTAAAGATGATTCCTCGGATCTTTTTCTCTTTTCCTTTGAGGTATGAGAGGTCTGGAATGATGTAGTCCACTCCAAGAAGATCGGCTTCCGGGAATTGATATCCCATGTCGATGATGATGATATCTTCATCGTATTCAAGAACCATACAGTTCTTTCCAACTTCGTTAAGTCCACCAATTGGAATACAGCGAAGTTTACCTTTAAAATTTCCCTGTGAATAACGGGGCTTGTTAAAAGGCTGTTTTTTAAAGCGCTTTCCTGATCGAAAACTCTTGTTCCTTTGTGATGATTTCGGAGAAGAGTTTCGTGGTTGATGTTTTGGTTTGCTGGAGTTTTTCTTGTTTGAAGGCTTTGATGGGCCTTTTTTGTGCTCGGTTTTTGTTCCAGCAGGCTGGCTGCCGCCTTGTAATGTCTGGCGTAGCCATGCGTCGAGCTTGCTCTCTTTCTTCGGATTTTTATTATCCTGTGGCTGGCTGCCATGAGAGTCACTTCCCTTATTGTTATTCATAAATAGTTCTTTCGAATTATGTAATAAAATTATTTGGTTCGTTGACTGTCGCCGCAGTCGAACGAGAAATATCAGATTATAGTACCACACTTTAAAGCCGTGGTCGAGGCTGGCACAGTTCTTTCTGAAGTTGTGCGATTAGGTTTGAGTCTACACTGCTATGCTAGAAATGTCTATGGTGGTATATTTTTGGGGCTTTTATTTAATACATATTTCATGAATAAGGATTCACATATTGGTATTTTAGGAAATGGTGTCGAAGGCGAGGCTATTGCGAAATATTTGTTAGCTCATGAGTATTCACACGTGACGGTTTTTGATGAAAAGTTGGAAGGTGGAGAAGGTTCTTTTGAGGAAGCAAAGAAGTGTGACGTGTTGTTCCGGAGTCCGGGGGTGAAAGTGGATCGTTTCAAAGATTTTCAAGGAGAGATGACGAGTGCGACCAAGTTTTTTATGGAGCATGCCAAGGGGAAAGTGATTGGTGTGACGGGAACAAAGGGGAAGGGAACGACATCGACTTTGATTTTTGAGATGTTAAAAGAGGATGGGCGGGATGCGCATTTGGGTGGAAACATCGGTACTCCGCCATTGGAATTCCTGGATGATTTGAAGGAAGATTCGTGGACAGTTTTGGAGATGTCGAGCTTTCAATTGCAGGATTTGGAGAAGAGTCCACATGTGGCTGTGGTGCTGATGACGACCAGCGAGCATTTAGACTATCATGCTGATAAAGCGGAGTATTGGGACGCGAAAAAGAACATTGCGCGTGGGCAAGGCCCGGACGATTTATTGGTTTTGAATGCGGATTATGAGTATGCGGAAGAGTTTAAGAAGGAGGCAAAAGGGCATGTGATGGAAGTGAGCCGGAAGTTGCCGTTGAAGGAGGGGGTGCACACGGAAGGGCCGGTGATTTTGTACTGTACGCCGAACACGTGTGAGATGGTTGGTATGGCCAAAAAGGTGGCGTTGCCAGGCCCGCATAATTTGGAAAATGTTATGGCTGCGGTAGCGGTTTGCCGATGGATTGATGTGCCGATTCCGGCTATTCAAAAAGTGCTGTATTCGTTTGCCGGTTTGCCGCATCGGTTGGAGTTAGTGCGTGAATTGAATGGCGTGAAGTACTACAATGATTCGTTTTCGACCACTCCGGAAACGTGCATTGCTGCCGCGCACGCGTTTGAAGGTGGAACCCATTTGATTTGCGGTGGAAGTGAGAAGAATTCTGACTATTCAGAGTGGGCAAAAAACCTTCAGAATAGTGAAAATGTGAAGTCTGTGATTTTGATTGGAGTAACGGCGGATGAGATGGAAGAGGAGTTGAAAAAGGCTGATCCGCAAGAGTTCCCGGTGGAGATTTATCGGTGTGAGCATTTTGAGGATGCCGTGAATCTGGCAGAAGACATCGCTCAAGAAGGAGAGTTTGTGATCCTTTCTCCTGCGGCGGCCAGCTTTGATATGTTCAAGAATTACAAAGAGCGTGGAGAGAAGTTTAAGAAGCTTGTGAATGAGCTTTAGACTTTTACTTAGACGTCACTCTCGGTTTTTGGAGTTTCCTTTTTTGGTTTGCGAACCATGGCGATCATGTCTGGAGTGATGACCTTCATAATGAAGAGCAAGCTGATGTAAACGAGGCCTCCGAGTGGAATAAGGAGGAGGATGTTTTTATTGCCGAGGCCAAGAAGATTGAAGGTTGGTTCTGCCGCAAAATGAACTGCGGCTCCCATTGCAGTCGCGGCGATAATGATTTTAAAGGTGTTCTTGAGGCTGATTTTGAAATCGAGATATCTTTTGGCAAAAAGGTATGCTCCAAGTGCTACGAACATTTCGACCATGATGTCAGTGATGGCGGCTCCGCGTGCACCATATTCAGGGATTAAGAAGAGATTGAGTATTACAGCGAGGATTGCACCGGTTCCGTTCACGTAGAGGAGTTTCGACTGTTTTCCAATAGCAACCAGCGTGAATCCAAAAAGCGTATTGATGAATGAGAATGCCAGCGCGAAGATGACTATTCGAAGCGAGACATCGGCTCCATAAAACCCTGTTGCCGGGTTACTAAGGAAGTCTTCGTTTGAAAGGAGGTAGATCACCTGATATGAGATGGCGGACATCCCTACTGCCATGGCAACTCCTCCCATTACAAGAGCGTCAAAAGAGTATTGAATGACCTGTTTGTAGCGTTGACCTTTTTCTTTAAGCGTTTTTGTAAGGGTCGGGAGAACCGCATTCATAAAGTAGAGCGGCAGGATGGCAATGGCTTCCAGGACGCGCAGCGGAAGTCCGTAGAGCGCGGTTTGTTCCGGTCCAGCCATGCGGACGAGCATGAGTGATCCAATACGGAAATAGAGGTTGTTGAGGATCAGGGCTAATCCGTATGGGAGCGATTTAACGATCACTCCTTTCATGAATTTCCAGTCCAGTTGAAAGCGAATGTTGGCAAACTTTTTGGCGTAGTAGAGGGAAATTCCAAAAAGGAAGATGTTTCCGACAATCCCTGCCACAAAGAGGTGGTAGAATCCGGCTTCGCTGACCCCTGGATTCCAGATAAAGATTACATACACCATGTAGGCGAGTGTAATGATCTTTCCAACCACGGATGCGAATGCGTTGTACTGCATTTTGTAGTGCACCTGCAAAACGGAAGAAACTGTTCCGGTGAGGAGAGCAAAAATGGTGGCGGTTGCACCGATTGCCACGGCTCCCGGCAGGAAGAAATTTGAGTCTGTTGGAAGATAGAAAAAGGCTGATACAAAGGCTAACGTCATGGTGATGAGCACCAGAATTGTGCGGATGGTGAGGACGTTCCCGATGATTTTGTCGATGTTTTTCTCATCGCGGGCCATTTCACGGACGGCGATGGTGTAGAGCCCCAAGTCGGAGGCGATTCCAAAAAAGGCGATGAAGTCGTAGACACCGGTGTAGTATCCGTATCCTTCTACTTCAAGGTAGTTGGTAATGAACCGAACGGTGGCGAATCCGATGAAGGCCAAAACGGCTTTGGCCCCAATCTGGGCGCCGGTATTCATGAGAATTTTTCTTGCGACTGACATGTGGTTCGATTAATCGCGGCGGAGCTACTCTACCACAGATTGAAAAGTTTGTGCTAAACTTTTGGTATGCATGAACATAAACAAACACTTGATACCGTGGTAGAAGAGGTGGCTGCCGCGCTGAAGAAGATCGACCTTGCATCGTTGAAAGATCAGATCCAAAAGCTGACGTCGGAAACGCAGGATCCGGATTTTTGGAATGATCAGGAACGGGCCCAGCTTGTTTCCAAGCAGTTGAGTGATGTACAGAAAGAGGTGGAGGAATGGGAAAAAATGAAGAATGATTGTGATGAGCTGGTGGGACTTTTTCCGTCGATCGATATTGCATCGGATCCGGAAACCGCGGCAGAGTTTAAAACGATGGTGGAAGATTTGGAAAAGTCGTGGCGGAAGCTTGAGGTAAAGACTTTTTTGGGTGGGAAATATGATAAATATGATGCGATTGTGAGTATTCACGCGGGGACGGGTGGAAAGGATGCGATGGACTTTGCGGATATGCTTTTGCGTATGTATTTGCGATATGCGGAGAATCAGGAGTTTAGCGTTGAGGTGGTGGAAAAGTCGCCTGGTGAAGAGGTTGGGCTGAAGAGCGTGACTATTTTTGTGCGGGGAATGTACGCGTACGGATATTTGAAGGGTGAGCGTGGAGTACATCGGTTAGTGCGACTGTCGCCTTTTAATAGTAAGAATTCGCGAGAGACATCGTTTGCTTTTGTGGATGTGTTACCGGATTTGCCGGAAACAGAGGTTGAGGAGATTGATAAAAGTGATTTGCGGATTGATACGTTCCGGTCGTCCGGGGCGGGGGGGCAAAGTGTGAATAAGACTTCCTCGGCGGTGCGAATCACTCATATTCCGACGAATATTGTGGTGACCTGTCAGGATGAAAGGAGTCAGCTCCAGAACAAAGAGCGGGCTATGAAAATTCTGGTGGCGAAACTCCATGACCTAAAAGAACAGCAACAAGTTGATGAGATTGCCAAAATCCGTGGAGAGAAACAGGAAATCGCCTGGGGAAATCAGATCCGTTCGTATGTTTTGCAACCGTATACCATGGTGAAAGATCATCGGACCGGATATGAGGAAAATAATCCGGATAAAGTTTTTGATGGTGAACTGGATGGCTTTATTGAGGCTGAACTGAAGAAGCTTTAGTTATTTGTCGAGTTGGAGAACTGTTGCTACAATGGCTGCCGTATTTTTATTTTTGCTTTATGGCTCTGATTCCGATTGAAAAAGGAAGTGACAACAAGATTTTGCGGACCATTTCTGATCCGGTGAAAAAAATTAATAAGAAGAAACTGTCGAAATTTTTTGTGGATATGGAAGAGACCATGCATGACGCGAATGGGATTGGTCTGGCTGCGCCGCAGGTTGGCGTGAATGATCGGGTGGTGGTTTGTTTTTTTAATAATGGAACGGATCATGAACTGATTGTGGACATGGTGAATCCAGAGATTGTGGAGATGGGTGAAGAGATGGAAGTTGCGGAGGAAGGATGTTTAAGTTTGCCAGGAAAGTTTGACAAGGTAGCGCGGGCGACGGAGTTAACGGTGAAATTCCTGGATGTGAAAGGAAATGAGCATGTTTTGAAATTGAAAGGTTTGAATGCGCGGATTGTGCAGCATGAAGTGGATCATCTGGATGGGATGCTCTACATTGACCGGGTTAAGGAGCAGGGAGGAGGACAGAAGGTGGCAAAAAGCTGATTTTTATGGTAGAATAAGGGGATTATTTTGCCCTTATTATGCGAAAAGAGTTCGCGAAAAAGTTCTTCATGGGGACCCTGGCGTTTTTTCTGGGGTTCGTGGCTATGGCCAACTTCATTCACGCGCTTGGAATTTTCCTTTTGGAGCTGGGGCCGGAGCACTTACCGTTCTCGATTGTGGCGGTTTCTGGATTGGTGCTTTTGTATTCGGTGACGAACGCGATAGCTGCGGAAAAGATGAAGGCCGACAAACTTTTTGCGGCTGCGATTCTGTTTTTTATCGTGAACTATGTGGCTCTGCTCTTTTTGCATATTGGGGAGTTTGCTCATTCGTTCTACTTTTTTGTGATCGCGTTTTTGGTTATGTGGCTACATGAGGGACTGTTGACGCAGTTTACTTCGTCGATCTTTACACCTCTTCAATCCAAACGGTACCTGCCGTTTGTGCTTGGATTTATGAATCTGGGACTGGTTTTGGGTGCGCTTTTTGCGGAGCCGTACAAGTTGATTCATGAGTTTTTGGGGATTGGAACGTTGGCTATTGCAGGTTTGTTCGTGGTTCTGATTTTGATTACGATTGTGGGTCGGAAGTTTAAGTATGAACTGACTAAAACCCTTCATGAAGCGCATAAATCCAGCCTTTTTGATGAGATTAAAAGGGGTGGAGCGTACTTGTTTGGTGAGTCGAAGTTGTATCGGATTTTGATGGTTGTGGTGATCCTTTTTGTGGGACTTCACATTAGTATCGACTTTAAACTGAAGACGGTTTTGGGTGAAAATTTTGGGCATGGGATACTTACAGAGATTCTGGGATTGGTTTACATGGTACGAAGTTTGGGGGCCTGGCTTATTAGCACAATGCTGGTGCGACGACTACTTTTTCGCTATGGCGTGAGTAACATGCTTATTTTCTTTCCTGCCAGTGTGCTGGCTATAACGCTTATTGCGTCACTTATGGGACTGACTTATCCAGCGGTTATTGCTGTATTTTTGGTCTTCTCGCTGTCTCACTTTTCATACTATGAGATCTGTTTGAGTCAGATGCTGTCGGTGGTTCCAGAAGAGTTTGAACGTGGTGTTCACTTTTTGATTCATGGACTTTTTTATTCGCTGGGTATGATTGGATTTTCGTTAATCCTCCTTCTCTACACCAATGACATTGCTTTGGAATCGACTCTGAATACTGGTGTTATTCTTGCTGTCGCGGCTCTTTTGATCCCGATTTCAATCCGTATGAAACGGTTGTATTTTGGTCAGCTGAAAGCCAATTTGAATAGTCGGGATGAGTTTTTGAAACTTCAGTCGATTGATCTTTTTTCGGAGGCTTCTTCGATTAAAAGTGGAGAACCGTATTTGCGACGAATGCTGGAACTTCCTACTTTGGAAGGCAACGTGAAGGCCCGGGTAATCGGAAGTTTGGGTGGGATTGGAAATGCCCAGACGATTGTGGATCTGACGAAGATTTTGGAACAGGATGAAGATCCAAAAATGAAACTGGAGGCGATTCACGCGATTAATATGATTATCCAAACGGCGAAAAGGCTGGACGCGGTGCCGGTAACGAAACACTATTTATTGAGGACTTACGAAAAAGTTTTGCTGAGTGGAATGCCGGCGTATGTGAAGTCGGAGGTGATCGCGGCACTCAAATATTTTGATCTTGAGGATGTGATGAGCTTTTTGGAACTTCATTTGCGGGACAATGATGTGCAGATTCAGCAGAATGTTTTGAAGACACTGGCAACGTTTCGGGATCGTGGGATTATTCCTTACCTGGAGCCGTTTCTGGATAGCAACCATTTGGAGCTGCAAAGTGAATCGATTACCGGTCTGTGGCAATTTGAGGAGATGCGGATTAAGGTTCTGCCTCGTTTAACAGGGCTTTTGGCTTCGAATGATCCGAAGGCGGTGGAATGTACTTTGTCTATTTTGGGATCGATTAAGGCGACATGGGACAAAGAGTATGTTCATGAGCAGCTTGAAAATGGAGATGAACATCTTCAACTTCACGCGCTGGTGACGCTGATTGAGCTGGGAGATACTGAGCACACAGAGCTGTTTACGCAAAAGCTTTTAGGGTATGTTCAACAGGATGAGATGAAAGAGTTGGATTTTGCTTTGTCTCATTACCGGAACTTCCCCGATTCTGTACGCAATAATGTGGTGAAATTAATTCAGGAAATGAGTGATGAGGAGTCCAGCGCTCTTTTGCAGGCTTTTCGGGATTCCAAATTTGTGTTTAGCACAGAAATCGCGGCGCTCTCCGTGGGGTAGTTTTGGACCTATGTCCCATTTGTTTAATTTTCGATTTGTGTTATAATATTGAGATACTAAAAACCTTCCCATGGCACAAATGATGGCAGATCATGACGACTCTTTCACCCTTGAGCGATTCCTGGATCTCTATGGAAAATCGCTGGCGGTACAGAGTTTATCGGTCGAAGAAAAAACAAGAATTGATGCAGCTATTGAGGCAAAAGATTTTGGGCTACTTCGGAAATTGTATCTTCATCTGAAGCATGAAGAGGAGGCGATTGGGAAAATTAATGCTGACTTTTTGAAAGATCGGGAGGAAGCGATTGACGATTTTAACATCACGGCTACAGAACTTGAGAAACAGTACTTTGAAGAACCGCAGAAAGAGGCTCGCGCAAAAGCTGAAGAGAAAGAGCGTGAAGCTGCTGAACAAATTTTGAAAAAAATATAAAACTAAAAAACTCGCATCATGAAATTTTTATACTGTCACACAAACTTTGTCCCTTCCATGGGTCCTCGATTTGTTTATGAAGGTGGACCGTCTGAGAATCCTTTTTCTGAAACAGAGGGGTCAAAAATTGAAGCTGCCAAGAAGGCGGAAACTGTTTCTGAATATGATCAATCTGCAGATAAAACCTACTATGACGGAATTATTAAAGGAATAGTTGATGCGAAGAAAGCTGAGCTGGAGGGGAAAATTGATGCTGATATCAAAAACATCAAAGAAGATGAGGAGGATAAAGAGAAGAAGAAAGCTACCCTTGAAGCGCTAAAAAAAGATATTCCAACCAAGATTGCAGAATATCAAAAGGAACTCGAAACTGCGCGTGATGCGTCACTTGGGAAGATTAAATCTGCGGTGGAAGCACGGAATACTGAAATTAAAGAGGAGGCGAATAAGTATCGAGAGGCATTTGTACTGGAAATGGAATCACACGATGTTGAACAACGACGAAATCATCCAAACAAAGAGGATGAGGGAAACTGGGAAAATGTGAAGGCCCAAATTCATAAGAATTTTCAGTTTCATAATACTTCTGAATTAATAAGAGATGGCCATATAGCAGAGGGGATGCAAATGCAGCAACATGATAAAGAAGGGAATCCTGCTGGAGAGCCAACCAACTGGAACCGATCTATGCAACTTGAATTCATGACAGAAATGATTCAAACGATTTATGAAGAGCAAGGGAAAGAAGCTGCTGATGCAAAAGTTGCAGAAATTAAGAAAAAAAGATTTGAAAATGGTGGTGATAAAAATCAGGTTAACTGGTTTGTTTATGATGCATCTTTTCAAGGTGGAGAAAAATCGAATGTGAAAGATATGAGTATGTTCAAGCATGTTGCTCAGCGAATGGGAGCGCCTGTTGATAAGCCAAAAGTTGTTGGTCATGTGCTTGGAATGATGGCTTCCGCTGATAAGTATTTTTCAGAAAAGCATAATGCTCCCGAAGCATTTAAGGCATACCAGGATTATGTGCAAAAACAGCTTAATGATCCAGATGCTGTTGCCAAGATGAATAGTGGTGAGGAACTTCTTTCTCCATCTCAATGGCTGCAGAAGAACGGTGATAAGGCTAACTTAAAAGAAGTATTGGCGGGGCAGGAGAAAAATAGAGATAAATTTATTGATAATCTTATGGCTAGCTTTAATCTTAATGAAGCTGAAGGTAAGCAACGTTTTCGACTCATACGAGCAGCTGTTGATGGTGCTCTTTGGGCGAGTGACGATCCTACTGATTGGGATAAACTTGCACGTCATACTATTGCCAAAATGATGGGTGGAAAGCTTGATTTTGATAAGTTGAATTATAAAGACATTGATACGGACAGGTTGATTAGTAAATATTCCAAGGAGCTAAATTCTGATGCGGTTCGTGCACTTGGAGACACAGGACTCATATATGTTGCTGGACTTTTAGAAGGTGCTCGGAAGCAGTACGCGACTAAAGATCCTGAATTTTTTAGAAAGTATAAGAAATTTGTTGAAGGTGAGATTGCTTTTGATGGTTCGCTTATGAAAAAAATTCGCCGGGAACTGGAGTTTGCCGGTGGAGAAACTGGGCTCCACAATAGTCCAAAACATCAGGAAAATATTCGCGAACTCCTTGATAAAGGAATCCGTGCTGCTTATAACTACAAATCAGACCTGGAAAAAGCTCAAAAGAAGCAGGAGCAGAAAGAAGAAGAGAAGAAGCCAAAAGTTGATGAGCAACTTGAAAAGGCTAAGGCGGATACTAGCAAGGTTCTTCTTGTGATGACTGATCATACGGCTTCACGAACTTCTCCGACGCAGTACCGACAGGCTGTGAGCATGAAGGCAGCGTATGAAAAAGCTGAAGATAAGAAGGCATGGCTTGAGTCGAACAAGGAAGAATTGGACTCTTTGAAGAAGCGAATGCCAAAGGTTCTTGGATGGGAAAAGGGTCTTGGTATTGAACGAAAGGATTCTGGAGAGGTAGAAAAAGATCCGACGAATGCCAAGCCATCACAGGCTCCAGCCGGACAACCAAGCGGAGCTCCAAAAGAGGGTGGAGGAGATAAAGGTCTTGAGGCTTTTGGAAAAGAATCGATTGATGTTGCCAAGGCGGAAGCTGCAGAAAAGGGTGATCCTCTTAAAAAAGAGGAGGTCCCAAAGAAGGTTCAGGATAAGGTGAAAGATCAGGATCCTGGATTCTACAGTGTGACCTATAAAGAAGATGGCGCGGAGAAGAAGGTGCTTGTGGAAGTGAAAAAGGAAGAAGACAAAAAGAAGGAAGATTTCTTTGCTCCTAAAAAAACCGCTTAGTTCCTGACCAACGCATGTGAATGGCTATGAATCTGCAACAACTTGGGTTTCGGATTGATGCCGGCGATGATGTGAAGGCGGATGATATTAAGGATGCTTATCGGGAAGAGATCCAGCGGGTGAAGGATCATTTTAAGGGATACACCGACAACGAACATATGAATCGGCAGATCGAGTGGTTGAAACAAACCCGCGATCGGCTTTTGGGGAGACTGGATTCCATGAAAAATATGGAGAAGGACAAGCAAACGCTGGCGCGTAAGTTTATGTCGAAAGAGGTTCAGCGATCGATCGCGATGCAGAAGAACCTTCTTTCTTTAAAAGATACGCTGCAGGGGCGACTTGATAAGGTCCAGAAAAAACGGGAATGGGCATTTGGAATGACCGATCCCGATGCTTCGGACGCGAGGATTACTGATTATGAATGGTGGGGAGAAGAGAATGCTGTCAGTCCGGCACGGAACCGCTTGAATGGTTTTTTGGCTGGTTGGTCCATGATAAGTGATAAGCTTGGAGAGGCGTGGTTTAAGAAGGCGGTTGATGTGTACGAGCATTCCGATGATGGCTGGAACTTGAATTTTGATGCTCATTTGAATCTGGAAAATACAGCAAAGGGGTTGAATATGGAGAAGTATCTGAATATGGTCAAAGATCTAAAGCTGGCCAAGGAAAGCGAAGGTTTTGCTGTCGCTTACCTGATGGCTGCCGGGGAAAATCTTTCACAAAAAGATGAATCTGCTTATCGCGCGTATCTTTTGCAGACCATTAAAAATTATGGAAATGTTTTAAATTTACCGGACAACCAAAAGCCGGAGGATCCGGACCGGCTTGATCTGGAAACCGGGAAACATCAGATGCACGCGTTGGCGCTGGTGCTTTCTCCGAATGAATGGATGGATGAAAAAAAGAGCGTGCAGGATGAGTTTACCGGTCTTCAAAAATATGCAGAGCAGCTTGAAAAAGGCATTGGATTGAAGTTGAAAAATCCGGATGATCGGATGTTTTTACAGAAAAATCCTGAGGATATTGGCTCTACTGATGAGGCCAGACAAATTGATCGGGTGAAAGAGGCTCTTCGGGTTGAGGCGATTGAGTATGCACAGAAACTGGGAAGTAGTTTGGAGACGACCTATAAGAGTGTGAATGATGCAGCGGCAAGGATGATGAAACGGAATGAATCACTGAAGCATTTTTCTGAAGAGGATATTGATGTTGTGAATCAACGGCTTGCTTATGCTGAAAAGGATATGAAAAAAATTCTTGTGAGTGAGTTTAGTAGTACAGATGAGTTGCTCGTGATGTCGAAACAGGTGGATTCATCGCTCAGTTATATGGAGTCGATTTTGACAAAAGTGAAGTCGATGGATAGTGAACTGGATGATGCCGCGGTGCAACAAGAGGAGAAAAGAAAGGCTGATGAGCGTGAGGCCGCACGACAAAAAGAAGACAAACAGACGTCAAATCCTGCTTCTGGACCAGCTCCGGCACCAACACCTGTCCCTGAGGGGAAGTATGGAAAACTTTACAAAAAGAATGTTGAACAAGCCCCAGAATCACCTGCGGACAAACTCCGTGAGAAGCTGGTGATTTTAATGGAAGATGATGAAAAATTGAAAGCGTCCGGGCAATCGGTTGAAAAAATCCTGGATGATTCCAAGAAACTTTTGGACCAACTCAAGAAAGATCATCCAAAAGACCCGGATCTTTTTGCTTTGGAAAAGGCGTATAAGGATCTGCGGGGTGACTTTGACTCGAAGAAAGAAACACACATTGATACGGCGTTTGAGGAGATTGCCACAGAGATGAAAGCTGAAGTGGAGAAGTCCGGCGTGAAGAAAGTTGGGATTGAAGAGATTGAGGGAGTTGGCTCTAATTCACTACGTGAAGCGGTAGATCAATTAAAGAAACTTGAAATTCATCCGTCATATGTTGTGGAAAGCGCGAATCCAAATGCAAAAACTGTCGTTCTTTTTATGCAGGCTCACCCGGCTGTTCCGGGTTTGAGTCTTGATGCGGAAACTGAGAAAAAAGTACAATCAATGGCCGGTGAAGGGGGAGGCCGATCCACTGCAGATTCTCAGGCAGAGATTCGTGATGCTATTTTACGCGCGTATGAAGCCGGATTTATTGATACTGTTTATGATGAAGGAACGCCCCGCAACTATTCGATGCAGGATTTTCCGAAAACGATTCCAAAAGAGCATATTTCAACGGTTATTGAGGAGATGAAAAAAAATGTTCCTCCGGAATATCGGGAGCAGTTTGATTATGCTTCTTTTCAAGCCAAGCTTGTTGCAGGGAATGGCCTGGATGTTCGCGGATACGATTTTGATGAGTCGAAAAATTTGATTATGGAAGGGAAAGAGAGCGTGTTGTATCGGATGGATGCGCATAATGCGTTTATCGCCTCATATCTGGCCGATCAGGTTTTGCGGTCGTCGGATGAGGTTTCATTTTTGACGATTGGCGCGCTCCATGAATCGTGGCCAAAGGGCGGGAAGGAACACCACCTGCCAATTTCACACGCGATGGCGTACCATGGCATGAATGTGGTGGTTGTGGATTCGGCATATGATCCTCGTATTTCTTAATTTTTGAAGATGAAGGACGACAAACTTTTACAACTGGGATTAGAGATGGTGAATACGATGCATGCTGAAAATGAAAAGGCTCTTAAGAGCTATGAAGAGTTGCGACAAAAGGCTGAAGCGTTTTTGGAACAGCTGGACCAGTTTGAAGCATAGTTATCGTCGTAGTTTTTTGACGATTTTCATGATCCAGAACCAGAGGGGTTGGTAGACGATTTCCTGGGCATCGATGTAGTTGATTCGTGTGCCACCGAATTTGAGCTTGAAGCTGGTAACACCCTGCCAGGGGTGGTTTTTGGCGTTTTCTGGTGCGATTCCAAAGAGATCGTATTCGGTGTAGCCCTGATTTTTGGCATCCTGCATGATGTGCCAGTGGAGCAGATACGGTGCCATAACATTACGGTTTTGGTCGGATGAGGCGCCGTAATAGTAGGTGGCGGTTTTATTGAAATAGGTGACGATGGCACCGGCAATAGGTTTGTTTTCATACATTGCCAGGAACAATCTGGCCCCGGTGGCTTTGACCATGTTTTGGTAATATGTGAGTGGGTGGCCGCTAAAATCGTCGCGAGATGTGGTTTCTTTGAAGAGGCTGTAAAAAGCTTCTATGTCATGTGATTCGGTGATGGTTACACCATGTTTTTGGGCAACTTTTATGTTGTATCTGCCCTTGGACTTCATTTGTGCCAGGATTTCCTCTTCTGGGGCTGTTAAATCAACGATGAGCGTGCTTTCCGGTTGGTAGTGGGCATGCGCGGGGCGGGATTGGGTTTGAGTAATAGCCTGCTTCCCTTCCTCTAACGAGGTAAGGGGCGGATCCCACCTTAAAAAAAGGCTGTTTTCTTTTTTAGCAAGGGTTTGAATGTGACTGAAAAGTGTCTGAACGTGCTCTTTTTTTGAGTAGTCAAGAAGGGGTCCACGTGGGCAATAGAGCCAATTTTTGCCAAATGGAAGGCGTTGGCGGATAACCAATGCTGTGCCGGTAATCGATCCATTTTCTTCCAGCTGGAGTGCCCAAAACTGGTCGCGATTCGCTGATTTTGCCTGAAACTCGCCCCATTCCCATAATTGGTGTACAGTACCGAGGGGATGATTTTTTACACATTTGTTGAACGACTCGGGATTTTTTGCTTCACTTACCGTCAGACTCATGTTGATGACTTTGAATAATTGGGGTCCATCCGCCACCTTACCATAATTTCTGCTCCAGCTCATGCGAAAAATACTTATTCCGCCCCGATTTTCTCAATTTGAGAAGCAGGTTCGCGCACATGCAATTACATCGGTGACGGACTATTTGATCGACCAGGATTTTCTGCCGATTATGCCTTTTGCGCATACACAGCTGGATAGTATGGAGGAAGCCTTAAAAGTGGCTGACCATTACCTGGAAGATGTTTCCGGGATGATTTTGCAGGGTGGGAGCGATGTGTGTCCTTCCTGGTATAATCAGGAGGGGAAATCGGCCAAAAAGGTTCAACGGCATCGGGATATTTTTGAGGTGGCTCTGGTAAAAATCTGTTATGAAAGAGGGATTCCCATGCTGGGACTTTGTCGTGGGATGCAGCTGATTAATGTGGTTCTTGGCGGAACGCTTCATCAGGAGCTTTCGAAAGAGGAGGGTTTTATTGATCACATTGCGTATAAAGATGAGAATTCTGATGATTTTTCGCTCGAAAATATGGAAGAGTGTTTTCATGATGTGATTCTGGAAGAGGGTGGACTTTTGCGTTCTGTGTATGAAAAAGACCGGATGAATGTGAATAGTTATCATCATCAGGGAGTGGATGCTCTGGCCAAAGAGCTACAGGCAGAAGCCCGGAGTCCAGACAGCTTGATTGAGGCGTATTCGTTGAAGGATAAAGGAATTTTGGGATTGCAATGGCACCCGGAACTGGATTTGGCTCATCCAGAAAATGGGGAGTTGTTTCAATTGTGGTTGAGTTGGTGCGAATAGAAATTTGCCTTTGGAGGGCTTTCTTGGAAGGCTTTTTTGTGCTATAATTAAGGGATTTAAAAATTTCCTAAACCAAAATAAATATGAAAAAGTTTACTTGTAATTTCCTTGGAAAAGAGACCTTGATTGGCTTTGCCCGACCAGTGTTTTTTGCTGGTGAAAAGCCAAGTTCAGCTCCACAGGAAGCTCCAAAATCAAAAGAGACTATGGATGAAGTTCCAAGTCTGGATCACATGAAGAAAGAGGTTGAACGTTTTGAAAACAACATTAAAGGATTTCTTGGTGACATGGAGAAATTTTATAATGAAGGGCTTTCTGAAGATATGAAGGTCAGTATTAGTACGACTGAGTTTAATGATGAACTAAAGGCAAAATATGAAGCAGCAGGTATGGGAGAAAAGGCTGTTAATGCTGTTCAGACTCTGGTTCAGGGACTGAATCTTATGAAGGATGCGATTGCCGCAAAAGAGGACTCTAACCGAATTGTTCTCACCCGTATTAGCGCGGCTGTTTCGACTATTAACGATACTATGAAGGATCTTTCTGATACTGATCTTTATGGATCAAAGATTTTCGATCCTTTGAATAAGGAAATGACTCCTGGGAAAATGGCTGAATTGAAAATGGAAGAGGAAGAAGAGGTACAACCTGAGCCGGAAGATGCTCCAGAGGTAAAGGAGGCGACTAATGATGAAAAAGTTCAATCAAGTCTTATTGCTGTTGTGAAACGGCAGGATGGACGGGTTGATGTTCAGGCTCTTTTGACAAAGTGTGCTGGCCGACAGATTGAAATTAAGAAGGATTCTCCGCTGTATGTTGAGGAAATGGCCAATGATGGCCTGATCCGTGCGGTCGTGACTCCTTCAAGTGATGGACAGGCTGTTCGTGTTGAATATTGGATTACTGGTGAAGCTGCCGGCAATCCAGAGGTAAAGGATATTCGCCAGGAAGCGACCTTCCGTCTTGATACGGAAAGCAAAGTTGAAGTGAAATTCATGACTGAAACTGAAGGGCGAAAGGAACAGGCGAAGCTTGAAAAGAATCGTAAAAAATTCCAAAAGGATGTTGAATGGCTCAAAATCTCTGCTCCTGTTGGATCACGAATTGAAATTGGTGATAATCGCGCGGTTGTGAAGGATGCTGATGAAAAGTTGTATGTTGTTCAAATGAAGGGTGATAAAGAGGTATCCCGGTCTCCTTTTGAAGAGGGGGATGAAGGAACAACTTTGATGGTGACTGCTGATGTTGTTCCAGAGCAGGTTTCAGCAAGTGATGTGGAAAAGAAAGAAGTCGCTAAAAAGCGTATTAACAAGCTGGCAAAAGATCTTATTCTGGCGGCTTCCGCTCCTCAAGTTGGGGACATGCCGAAGATTATTCAAGGTATGGCAGAAGAGATTGGGAAAATTGCCAAAGCCAATGGTATTGATACCCGACGAATGGAGGGAACCGGTGCCACTGGGGATCGGCATTTTGTTGAAATTTCAGGTAATAAGGTCGCCTGGGGTCCTGTAGAAAAGGCTGGCGATAAAGCTCAAGCCGAGAAAAATCTCCGATACGCTCAGGGTGAAGTCAAAATCGATACTGCTACTGCGTAGTTTTTAATTTGAAGATGCATGGCTATTGCTGACCTACAACAAGAATTGAAGAGCCTACTCGCCGTTTCTCCGACCTTTCAGGAGATGCAACCGCAGGCGCGACAAGAGATGATTGCTTCACTCATGAAAGCCAGTGAGGAGGAAATGCAGGAAACTATTGGTATTCTTCGTGAAGAAGCAGCGGCTCCACAGCCGGATTTTGCTGGTATGATGCTCGATTTGAAAGAGGCGGAAAAGGATTTACGCCGAGCCTTCCTGGAAGATAAAGAGCGAGTTACAAGTGCTGAGGAAAACCCTGAAGCGCTTTTGGATCGTCTGGATGAAGGAGATTCGCAGTCAAAAGATCAGAAGCAAAAGAAGAAATTTCTTGGTCTCTTTTAAATCATGAATGATACTCAATACCAGCAGCTTTTGGAGGAATCAGAGGCTTTTTCCCGCCTGAGTAAAGATCTCCAGAAGAAAATTATGAAATCTGAAGGACAGGAACGTGAACAATATATGCAGATTTTTGTTACTGAGAGACGTGGCATTCTTGCTGCCCAACGGGAGCTGACACATTCTCATGAAGAAACTTTGAGAACTTTTGAAGTGAAGGCCGAGCAGGAAAAACGAAAATTTCTTCATGTAAGTGAACAGCAGGAACGTGAAGATGAAGTGGAAAAAATAGAAAACATGCTGGATACTTTTGATTCTTAAACTTTATTTATGAGTGGAGAAAAGCCATCTACGCCTTCGGCACAAAGTGAATTTGTTCAGATTAAAGAGAATCTGGAATCTCAACTGGATCCCAAGAAGGATATTCAAAATATCGATGAGTTAGTAACTCAGGCAAAAGCGGCTGTTGATGGTGTTCGGGACCGGCATACTAAATGGGTAATTGATACGAAAATGCCTTCTGATCAAGCCAATCCTTACATTGATGCTCTTAACAGAGACTGGGAGACTGCTCATGAAAACCTGCGCATTGCGAAGGAAAATTATGAGATCCGGTACAAATCTATTCTTGACTATACAACAGCACAAACTAAGGTTGCCGGTTTTAATATCGAAAGTACTGATAAGGCCTTGGCTTCCGCTAAGCCATTCGCTTCTCCACTTGAAACAGAAGAGGATATTTTGAAAGTTTTTGATAATACTGATGAGGTTCTTTCTGCTGCAATGGATGCTTCAGATCTGATTCAGGACCTGGAGGCCGTGATTGATGATGCCGAAATGGCTCTTCCCGGCCTGCCAAAAGATATGGAGAATGACGCGCGAAAGAAGGTAGAAGCTTGGAAGGATCAATTAGATGGATTGAAACAAAAAAGAAAAGTGCTTCTTGATGCTTTCAATAAGAATATTGTGGATGTGAAGAAGAGATTTGAAACCAAGCTGCTGGAAGAACAGAAAAAAATGGAGGAATACAAAGAAGCGTCGGCTGTTTCGGAGGTGGAAATGCAAAAGGGCCATTTTAAGGCTGATGATCGGCAGGCATTTTATGATCGATATATAGTCCAGAAAAAGAAGGTTGCCATGATGGAGCAGCATAAGGGGGCGATTGCTCTGTTGCATAAATTTGAAGAAGGAGAGGGCGGAGGAGAAGGGACTTCATAGAAAGAAAAAAGCCCGCGATCTTTTTGGGATGGCGGGCTTTTTGATTGTTTTGCTGATCTTCGCGTGGGCTAGTTCATCTTTTTTCGGATGAATGCCGGGATGTCGAGTTCGCTTTCTTGTACTGGTTGGTTTGATTTCATGTCTTTGTCTGCTCCGTTGGTTGGAGTAGCAGTTGGATTGGCTGGAGTAGAAGTCGAAGATTTTCCGAGTGGGTTGCTGCTGAATGATCCTCCAAGTGCTGAGTGTTGTCGGAGTACAGAAGTTCCTGATCGGAGTGATTCGTCGAATCCTGTTGCTACAACAGTAATCTTGATTTCTCCTGTGTATGAATCGTTGATAACTGCACCAAAGATGATGTTGGCATCCGGGTCTGCAGCTTCGGTAATAATCTTGGCTGCTTCGTCTACTTCGAACATGCTGAGGTCGTTTCCACCAGTGATGTTGAAGAGAACTCCCTTCGCACCGTCGATTGAAAGCTCAAGAAGTGGACTTTCGATAGCGGCTTTCGCAGCTTCGAGTGCCCGGTTTTCTCCAGCTCCGTATCCAATACCCATAAGGGCTGATCCGGCGTTTTCCATGACGGTCTTCACGTCGGCAAAGTCAACGTTGATCATTCCGTGAACGGTGATCAAGTCGGCAATACCTTGTACACCCTGCCGAAGTACGTCGTCACAAACGGTGAACGCTTCTGTAAGTGGTGTTTTCTTGTCGATAATAGAAAGAATCTTGTCGTTTGGGATGGTGATGAGTGTATCTACCTTGTTCTTCAAATTCTCAATCCCGTCTTCTGCCTGTTGGATTCGTCGGTGTCCTTCGAATGAGAATGGTCTCGTTACCACTCCAACGGTCAGAACTCCCATTTCTTTGGCAATGTCTGCAATAACAGGACCTGCACCTGTACCGGTTCCTCCTCCCATACCGGCTGTGATGAAGACCATGTCTGCACCTTCCAATTGTTGTCGAATCTCTTCTGCTGACTCTTCAGCAGCTTGTCGTCCAATGTCTGGGTTTGAACCAGCTCCGAGTCCTCGTGTTGTGGCTTTACCAATGTTGATCTTTGTTGGTGCTTCTGAGTGATAGAGTGCTTGAGCATCTGTATTCACTGCAATAAATTCGATGCCACGGAGATTCGATTTGATCATTCGATTCAAAGCGTTTCCACCGGCACCACCAACACCAACTACTTTAATAAGAGCAATTGGGCTTACTTCTGGCACGACTTCTTGTGTGCGCTTACCTGTTTGTGATGAACCCGATCCTGAAAAGAGATTTCGAAGCGAGTCTTTTTGATGATTGGTAGCCATAGGAGGGTACGTAAAGAGTACTTATTTTTTAAGTGGATTACTATTTTTACCCGTCACTTGATAAAATGTCAAGAAGATTTTTTAATGTTCTGTCTTGCCTAGGGAAACAAGTTCTTAACCCAATCTTTCATACCACCCATAGCCTTTCTAAAGTCGAGTCCTTTGAGTGAGAAGCCATAGGTTCGGTGCTCAAGGCGTGATCCCCAAAGGATCAAACCTATAGCAGTAGCATAAGCTGGGTCGTCGATTTTGTCGACCACTCCATCAAAGTTTTGAGGGAATCCAATCTGTACCGGAAGGTTGAGTGTTTCGCGCGCAAGGTCGATTGTTCCTGGCATTTTCACACCAGCACCGGTAAGCACAACTCCTGCCGGGAGCATGCCGTCGCGGTGAATCTTTGCGAGCTCGTCTTTTACCAGTACAAAGATTTCGTGGTATCGGGCCTGAATGATTTCTGCCATAAGTTTCTTGGAAACTTTCTGGGTGTCGATTTTTGAAATGAGTGAGAGATCAATAATTTCCCGGTCGTTCACGTCTGCAGGATTGCAGGTTCCGTATTCAATTTTAATCTTTTCCGCGGTGTCGATTGAGGTTCGCAGTCCAATAGCAATGTCGTTGGTGACGTTTTCTCCTCCTGCCGGGAGGATTGCTGTGTGCAGGGTTGTTCCTTCTTCAAAGACGCTGACTGCTGTTCCCCCTGATCCAATATCCACTACAACAACTCCAAGCTCTTTTTGCCGCTTTGAAAGGACTGCTTCTGATGCAGCAAGGCAAGAAGGGATGATGTCATCGATATCCACACCGGCTTGTAATACACATTTTTCAATATTTTTAACGCTTGGAACCAATCCAGTGATGATGTGGGCATCCACTTCCAGGCGGATTCCTGTCATTCCTACCGGGTATTTGATTCCTTTTTGTTCGTCGACTGTGAATGATTTTGGAATAATGCGCAGAATTCGGCGGTTTCCTGGGATAGAAACGGCTTGTGCTGCTTCCAAAACACGATCCACGTCGTCTTCTGTGATTTCGTTTGTGGCGTTTGAAACGGCAATAACTCCCTTTGAGTTAATGGATTCAATGTGATTCCCACCGATTCCAAGGAATACGTGGTTGATCGGCTCTCCTGCCATTCGTTCCGCATCTTCCAATGAAGATGAGATGCTGCTAATGGTTTCTTCTACGTCAATAACCGATCCTTTTCGAAGGCCGGTTGATGGTGCGATTCCAACGCCGATAATATTTGGCACAGGTGATTTTTCTTCGAGTGTGCCAACGACGGTTCGGATCTTTGAGCTTCCAATATCGAGGCTAGCGATTACTCTCGCTTTCGGCATTTATTGATGATTTTATGAAAAAGAGACTGATAGGAATATAGTATATAGACCGGATTTTCGCAATGTTTTCCGCATACTTAAAATAGTGCCTGCTGCGCCTCCGGACGGATGGTGTCTTTGAGTTGGTCGAGTTTGCGGGTGAGGGAGTTAAATTCGAGTTCATCAAACAGTTTTTCGACGGCTGGATAGTCAATGTCATGGACGGAATAGTCCTCCAGTTTGAATTCTAGGGGAGCATCGCAGTCAATAGTTGCAAGTTTTTGACTCATGTACGCACTCTCTCTGTTGTCTTCCAGTTTTGATTTGTGCCCTGGCTTGAGCTCCTCCAGGTGATCGTAGATATTGTCCAGATCTCCGTATTTCTGGAGCAGTTCTGATGCTCCTTTTGGTCCAATACCGGGCACTCCGGGAATATTGTCGGATGTGTCTCCGCTAATGGCTTTGTAGTCAATAATCTGGTCCGGACGGACGCCGAACTTTTCTTCCACTTCGGCTGCTTTGTAGCGTTTGACCTGAGTAACACCTTTTATAGGTGTCATAACAGTGGTTTTTGGAGAGACGAGCTGGAAGGCGTCCTGGTCGCCGGTGAGGATAGTGATGTCCACTCCTTCTTCCTGTTCGGCTTTGTGAGCGGCGGTTCCAAGGAGATCGTCGGCTTCGAATCCATCTTTTTCCAGCTGTGGAATGCGGAAAGCTTCAACAATCTCTTTGAGGCGGGGGAGCTGCGGATAGAGGTCTTCCGGTGGTGCTGAACGGGTTGCCTTGTAGTCGTCGAACATTTTTTTGCGGAAAGTTGGAGCTTTTCTGTCCCAGGCAATTCCCAAATAGTCCGGTTGTTCATTCATGTAGAGCTCAATGAGCATGCGGACAAATCCGTAGATAGCATTGGTGGTTTCGCCTTTGCTGGTCTTAAAAGGAGGTAGAGAATGATATGCACGATGGAAAATTGCATTTCCGTCAATCAAAATAAGCTTTTTCATGGAGTTTTTGGCTTTATGAGGATGGAAAACCGGCCTCTTTTCTGCTATAATTATTGGATTGTTACTTGTTACTTTCTACCCCACGCATGTCCAAAAGTGAATACCAAATGCTGGTTGAGTCGAAAAAATCGGCCAAAAAAGAGGTGGTGAAAGGTGCCAGCGTGAAAGATCCACTTTTGGTTGTTTTTGCTCCCAATAAGGGACTTAAAAAGGATGCGTTCTTTCAGCTTTTGGAAGGGATGCTTATTTTGACGAGTAATATAGTGGTGGTTGATGATGAAGAGCCGGCCAGTGGAGAGGATACAACCAAAGGGAAGATTACATGGGTGAATATGAAAGATGGCCGCAACGATTCTGCTATTGAAAAGTATTTAGAAGCAGCCGATATGGCTCTTGTTTTTGAAGAGCATATGAACGATGTGGCACGACTTTTGGCTCATGGAATAGTAGTGATTGGGCTGGATAAATCACCATTGCTCGAAAACTATAATGCCAGTGAGGAGACCGGGAATGCTTTTACCTTTGCAAAAATGGGCCCGTGGGAAATTTTCCGCGCACTCGTTCGCGCGCATGAAACGTACAGCTTTCCATATGACTGGAAGCATATTGTACGGGGGATACTTCAGATGACCGGCAGCAATTAATCCAAGCTTCTACTTCCACCTCCTGCATCAGAAATGCTGGAGATGTTTTCGATGATGTCTGAGAAGTTGATGTAGCGGATGATATCGAGTCCGATGACACGACCAACAGTCGCAACGATTACAACGGCAAGAATCGTGATGATCAAACCGATGATAGCGTAGCGGATGGTCCCGACTGCCTGCTTGATTTTATCTTCCTGTCCGCCAGAAAGAATGAATGATATTCCTCCCATGAAAATGAATACGACTGAAAGGAAACCTGCAATGATAATGGCATATGCAAGCCCTTTGTTAATGATCTCAACGATGTCGTACTGTTGTGCCGATTCGATAATGGAATCTCCCATAGCAAGCGATGATTATGTGATTTAAGCCATGACCTCGGTGCCGTCTGGTTCGACGATTTTGAGGTTCACGCGCGCATTGTTTTTTGATCCAATGACGCGAAGAAGTATACGGAGAGATTTGGCAGTTTGTCCATTCTTTCCGATGACTTTACCCATGTCGTCTTTGTGGACCTTGAGCGTGATGAGGACTCCCATCTCGTCGACCGAGCGGGTTACTTCTACATCATCAGGGTTTTCGACGATCTGTTTAACAATGAACTCGACAAAATCCCGATCTGGCCCGGTTGCAAAATCTTTGTCGTCCATGGTGAATAGGTTAGATTATTTGAATTGTAGCGTAAAAAGCTTCGATCTGTAAAATCTTCTGCCAGTTAGGCAGCTGGAGCGTCTTCTTTTGCTTCTTCTTCAGCAGGTTTTTCCTCTGCTTTAGGCTCTTCAGCAGGGGCTTCCTCCTTTGCAGGTTCTTCAGACTTTGCTTCTTCAGCCGGTGCGGCAGCCGGTGCATCTGCACTTGCGGCAGGGGCAGGAGCTGCTGCTGGAGCGGCCTCTTCCTCTGGCTGTTCACCCTTCTTCTTCTTTTTCTTGTTTCGTGGTTCCATGAATTTTTCCATGCCATCCATCCCCTGACTCTTAAAGAGTGCAGCAGCTGTATCGGTTGGCTGTGCTCCTTTGCTAATCCAATATTCGATTCGTTCTTTGTTGAGTTCCACCTTTTTTGGTTGAACCGCAGGCAGATAGTGCCCGAGTAATTCTAAGTATTTTCGTTTTACAGCCTTACTTTTTTCGGCTACGACAACACGGTAACTTGGTTGTCCTTTTTTTCCTGTTCTCGTTAGTCTGATTCGTAGCAAAATGTTTTAAATTAAAGGATAATTGGATTTTAGCTCGTTTAGTGTAGCTTTTATTGTCGTGTTGTCAAGCTGTTTCTTGGCTGGCTGGAGGCTCCTGCAGGGCGGCGTCAGTCGGGAGTTTTTCGGCGATTTCTATTTTTACTGTGTGGACTGCTTTTTCACCGAATTTTTTTTGGAGAGATTGATGAATGCGGTGTTTATTCATCTGGATTTTGTTGGCCCAGGCAGAGTTAAGAGCGCCAATAGTAAAGCTGCCTTCCTTAAATGATTTTGGGAAAGTGCTTTTAAGGGCTTCTTCCGTGAAGATCTCTTTGGCGATGTTGCGGTACTCCTGGCAGACCTCGATTGCCTTTAATGTTCCGGCAAAGTTATATTTGCCAGCGGCTTTGGGCAGGATGTCCTGGATGGATTTCCACATGGGCTAAGAGATATGTATTTCCTCGGAGCAGGCTTCGCTCACTTTGTTCGCTGCAGATTGCTCCTCGAAAATCATATCTCTTATACATTTATTTGTATAATCTTTTGCTAAATTATCCCAAAGCTGCCTGATAGAGAGAAAGAGTTTCTTCTGCCATGCGTTGCCAAGAGAAGTCTTTAACCCGCTGGAAGCCGTTTTCGATAAGTTTTTCGCGGAGGGTATGTTCGCTGGTGAGGCGGAAGATTTTTTCGGCCATGTCTTGAGGGGATTGCGGATCAAAAAAGAGGGCGTTGTCTTCGCCGCAGATTTCTGGCATGCAGGATGCAGAGCTGGTAGCGACCGGTGTACCACATTGCATGGCTTCTAATGGAGGAAGGCCGAAGCCTTCGTACAGCGATGGGAAAACGTAGACCTGGGCCGCTGAGTAGAGGGCGATGAGTTCGAGTTCTTCGACCATGCCGGTGAAAATGATGTCCTGGGTGAGGGCGAGCTCTGAGGTGAGGCGGAAAATGTCTTTGGCGTAGGTTGGGTCGTGTTTGCCGGTTATGACCAGGTTGCCATCGTATCCATACTCTTTTTTGAGAATCGAAAATGCGCGGATAAGGTTTTGCAGGTTTTTGTGGGTTCGCCACACGCCGGTATAGAGGAGAAAAGGTCCGCTTATCCCTAACTTTTCTTTGAGTTTCATTTTATAGGTTTCATCTTCGATCGGACGGAAATTCGCGTTCACTCCTTCGTATATGACTTCTATTTTGGCTGGATCGGTGTGGAGGATTTCCTGAATGTCTTTCTTGGTGTTTTTGCTGACGGCTATCACTTTTTTGGCATTTTTTACTGCTGAAGAGATCGTCTTTTTATAGGCATGACGGAAAAGGCCGGAGGTCATCTTCTTTCCTGGATAAAAGGAAAGAGTGAGATCGTGAATGGTGACAATGGATGGGTGTTTGAAGAGGATCGGCGCGTTGAAATGGGTGAAATGCATGAGATCCAGTTTGTATTTGCGAAGGAGGAAGAGGAGTTTGATCTGTTCAGAAAGTGAATAGTGGCGCGCGTTGGCCCGGACTTTGGTGACACGATCGTTTGGCGGCGTGAATTCGCTGTATTCGGGATCGTTAAAAAAGAGGACGTAGTGATTTTTGTCGTCGATTTTGAAAAGGTTGGATGTGAGCTCGTACACGTAGCGGCCGATGCCGGTAAAGCGCGAGGAGTACATTCTGCAGTCGATGCCGATGGTGGCCATTTGATGCTTTTATGATGCGATTTTGTGCAGGCATAATAGCGGAGAGTAAAACCGCTTGCAAAACCTGTGTGCGGTTAGTATTATTCTCTGGCCTTCGGGCAAGTGACAATTTGATGTGGAGCGGTAGTTCAGCTGGCTAGAACGCCTGCCTGTCACGCAGGAGGTCGCGGGTTCGAGTCCCGTCCGTTCCGCCATTGTATTCCCTGGCCTGAGTATCAGGGATTTTTTGGTAGCATTGATTCTATCTTTGGACTTATGATATAATCCCCCCTAGGGGGATATTTAAATTTTCATAATTTATTGGCTTCATGGATCGACGGCGAAAAAAAACGGTAAAAGATAAAGCTCTTCATAGAGTCAAAATAATCCAGGGGCATCTTCGAAAAATTGAACAAATGCTGGAAGACAATGTGTACTGCGTTGATGTTGTTCACCAATCCCGAGCGGTACAGAGCGCACTAAAGAAGGTGGATCTGCTTCTTATAGAAGACCATCTTAAAAACTGCCACGTTCATCATATTCAGTCAGGCCAGACTGAGAAAGCTACGAACGAACTACTGACACTCTTTAACTATAAATAGTATGTCAAAAGAACATTTGAGCCAAAAAACCATTTATATTCAGGGGATGCATTGCGCCGCGTGTGAAGTTCTTCTTGAAAAGGAGTTTCTAAAGATTGATGGCGTGGAATATGCTGATGTCTCTTTGAGTAGTCATAGTGCGACTGTGTATTTTCAGCCGGGGACGAAATTTCACTTTAAGAAACTGAATGCTGGATTGCGAAAATTGAATTATAAAGTATCTGATGAGCCTTTTGATGATCGGTCAAAGCCGAAACTTTTTAAGAGTTTGACGGTTGCGGTGTTGGTTCTGGTACTTTTCTTTGTATTTGAACAGTTACAGTTGGGTCGATTTGTGAGTCTGGACGGGCGGGTTTCATTTTTTTCTGCATTCTTGCTGGGATTGATTGCCAGTGTGTCCAGTTGTGCTGCGCTGATAGGTGGTATCCTTTTATCGCTTTCAAAACATTGGCAAAAAAAGGCACTGCAATCGCATACGGCTTTTCATTCTTCGCGGATTTTTTCTTTCTTTATTTTGGGAGGAGTTCTTGGAGCAATTGGTTCGGCCATTCAGTTTGAGGGAATCTTTTTAAGTGCTCTGTTGGTGATTGTGGTTTCTATTGTGATGGTTATTTTGGCGTTACAAATGCTGGAGTTTGAGTTTGCACAAAAGATACGGCTGGCTCTTCCAAAGTTTTTGAGTTCCGGTATTGCGGAGAAAAGTGAGAAAGGGAGTGCGGCATATGTTATAGGGGCTTTGACATTCTTTCTTCCCTGCGGATTTACATTGATTGCTCAGGGAGCGGCGCTGGCTTCCGGTTCTTTTATGGCTGGCGCGGGCATTATGTTGGCATTTGCATTTGGAACACTTCCAGCGCTTCTGGTTATCAGCTTTACGAGTGTTGGCTTTGGAAGTAAGCCGCATTTGAGTCTGGCATTTAATCAGGTGGTGGGAATTATTTTGATCTTCTTTGCTTTCTATAATGTTAACAGTCAGTTCAATGTGCTTGGGTTACCGAGCCTTTCGGATATTCAATTGGGTGGTTCCCGCAGTGGCAATGTTGAATCACATGCAAACTATGAAGCTGCTGAAAATGAACAGGTTATTAGTCTTGTAGCCAAAGATTTTGATTATTTTCTGATTGGGGATTCTACTTTTGAAGCCGGCAAGCCAACAAAATTGGTAGTTGATAATCAGGGAGCTTATGGTTGCGCTATTGCCTTGAGTGTTTTTGGGTTGATGGATGGATATCATCTTCTTGAACCAGGAGAAAACGTGATTGATTTGGGGGAACCGGCTGCGGGGAATTATAAAATCACCTGCTCCATGGGCATGGTTCAGCCAGTCATTGTTACCTTTACGTCTTAATGTCACTGCTATGAAAAAAGAAACATACTCTATTGTGGGAATGCATTGTGCATCTTGTAAAAGCTTGATTGAGGGTGAATTAAAAGGCAATGAGGCCGTAAAAAAAGCCAATGTGAACTTTTCGACCGAGATGCTCAACATTGAATATGATGAAGGACAATTGGATTTTGAGAAGCTTGCGAAGATTGTGGCGAGTGTCGGTAATTATAAATTGGTGAAGGATGAGGCTCAAAAAGATGATGAAAAGTTGAAAGAGTATAAAATTTTGCGGCGGAAATTATTGGTTACAGGCATAGCGGTTGTTCCTTTTGCCGTGATGATGGTGGTGATGATTCTGCAGGCTTTAGGTGTTTTAGAAATAATGCACGCACCGCTTGGAATGCTGGAGGTGGGTGGAATTGAGATTAATATCTTCTTTGTTGTTCAGTTTGTTTTAGCATCGATTATTCTCTTTTATGGTGGCGGTGGATTTTTTACGGGTGCTTTGAGTGCTCTTAAATCAAAAACTGCCAATATGGATACGCTGGTGGCACTGGGAACCACAACAGCATGGGCGTTTTCTACTGTTGTGACGTTTGCTCCATGGGTTTTTGCGGATGTGCAACAAGATGTGTTTTTTGAGGCGGCAGCATTTATTGTTTTCTTTATTTTGATGGGGCGATTTTTTGAAGCGAAGGCGAAATCGCAGGCAAATGATGCTATAAAAAAACTGTTTGAACTCCAGGCCAAGGAGGCGACTGTATTGAAAAATGGCAAAGAGCTGAAGGTAAAGGTGGACGACCTTGCTCCTGGAGATATTGTTATTGTACGACCTGGTGAAAAAATTGCACTGGATGGGATTATTGTTGAGGGAAATGCTTCAATTGATGAGTCAGCGGTAACTGGCGAATCGATTCCGGTAGAGAAATCTGTTGGGGATAATGTGATTGGTGCGACGGTGAATAAGACAGGATCTTTTCAGTTTAAGGTTGAAAAGATTGGTGAAGAAACGCTCCTCTCTCAAATCATTCGTATGGTTGAGGAGGCACAGGGAACCCAGGCTCCTATTCAAAAGTTGGCAGACCAGATTTCTGGGATTTTTGTGCCGATTGTTATTGGTATCGCCATTGTTGGCTTTGTGTTTTGGTACTTTTTTGCGACAGGTGTTGGCATTTCTTTGCCTGGAGGAACGCTTTCTACAGCTATTTATATTGCAACCGCTGTTTTGATTATTGCTTGTCCGTGCGCACTTGGTCTGGCGACCCCAACGGCGGTGATGGTTGGAACGGGGAAAACGGCGGCGGGTGGGATCCTTATTAAAAATGCTGAAACACTGGAGCATGCTCATAAAAATGATGCACTGGTTTTTGATAAAACTGGTACCTTAACGGAAGGAAAACCTGTCGTGGATGAGATTATTTGTGATTCTGGAGAAGAGGAAAAGTATTTGATGTTGGCCGCGGCCCTGGAACATCTCTCTGAACATCCGCTTTCTGAGGCCATTACTGCTCAAGCTGAAGAGAGGGATCTTGATTATGGCGCGTTGAAAGTGGAGGATTTTCGGCTTCACGAGGGTATGGGCGTAAGTGGTGTGTATAAAGGGGAACGGGTTGTTATTGGAAATGAAAAACTGATGAGGAAAGAGGGGGTTGAAGCTCATGAACTCCTACAAAAAAAGGCTGAAAATCTTCATTCTCAGGGGAAAACAGTGGTTTCAATGGCGGTAGGTGGAAGAGAGGTTGCGCTTTTTGCTTTGCTGGATAAGCCTAAAAAGGAGGCTGCGGCTGCGATTAAGGCTCTCCATAAAAAGGGAATCCAGGTAATCATGTTGACTGGAGATCATAAAGACACCGCTGGATACATTGCTGATGACCTTGGGATTGATCGTGTCATTGCGGAAGTTTTACCGACTGAAAAGGCTGAGCAGATCCAAAAACTAAAGAAGGAAGGTCTGTTTGTGGCGATGGTTGGAGATGGAATTAATGATGCTCCTGCTCTTGCCGAAGCACAAATTGGGATTGCAATGGGAACGGGGACAGACATCGCCAAAGAGGCTGGTGACATTGTTTTGGTGCACGGGACTATTGATAAGGTGGTGGATGCGATTGAAATTTCGAATAAGACGCTGGCGATTATTAAGCAGAACCTGATGTGGGCATTTGGCTACAACGTGATTGCCATTCCAGTTGCGGCGGGAGTGCTGTATCCGCTTTTTGGAATTCTTTTATCGCCAATTATTGCCAGCGCGGCAATGGCTTTTAGCTCGGTTTCGGTGGTGTTGAATAGTTTGAGGTTGAAGTCCAATGTTTAGCTCACCAGGTAATAGACCCGTTGCACGTGCTGGCGAGGATGAGGATCCCAGCACCAGAAAAATGGCTGTGATGATTTTGTCGTTGACTTCACTTGAAGGGATCCGTATTTTTTCCCGGAACATTTTTCACAATTATGTCAGAATTTTCGGACAAAAACCTCCCTCCTATCTCTCTTGAAAACCTGATTGTCGGGTATGAACTGGATGATATTGATGCCGGACCTGGAAGCCATAAGGCGGAGCAGGCTCGTGCTTTTTTCGGTCAGATAGCCGAAGGTATTCGCGTAAAACTGGAAGACATTCTGAAGGATGATGAGACTCCTTTTCCTATCCACATGATGACAACGCCAGTTCGAGGGTTTGAGACTCTTGTTTTGGATGAAACTCCTACTGAAGAGGAGCTTACTTCTCCTGTCTTTTTTCTGACGCGAGTGACTTTTACTCCTCCCGAAGAGCTGACTCCGGTGGTGAGCATTCCAACCTTTGAAGAGTCTGTGACTCCTGTATATCTGCCACCAGTCGTGTCGAAGGAACATGTTTTTGATTTTGAAGACGCCACATCCTGGCTGCCATTTTTGGCTACCGAGGGATTTTCCCGCGGTTAATATTTTTTATTTTATCTTCCATGAGCCATCCAGACCGTACTGATGATTTCCCGAAACTTGATATCTGTCTTGAATCTTTTTCTGATGATCCAAACTCCTTTGGTAGAGATGAAGAGATTCCAACACAGCGCTTTAACGATGCTGTTCATAATGCGTTAAAGGATGATGCGCTGCTGGACGAAGATGAACCTACCCGGATTTTAAATCTTTTCGAAATATTGCGATCCGCTTTTCGCAAGGCTGATCTTCCCCAGCTCCAAGACACCCTTCAAACGATTAATCTTTTGTTTTTGAATGCCCAGATTGATCCTGTTGATCTGGCTTTTGATATGGATCAGGTGAACCAGTGGCTTCAATCATCTAAAGCTGATAAGAGTGTTCATGTGAACTTGAGTGATAATTCGTATGTGCGCATTACGATTGAGGGGCCTAAGGATCATGGTGAGCCGACGCTGTTTTTCTCGAACACGGCTATTCAACGGCAGTTTGAAATCGTTGAACAGTCGTCGGTTTTTCCTGGTGTTTGAAGAGATTGCTGGAGCCTTGTAGAATGAGAGCGTTTATTCTCTCATTTTTTGGCATGAAAGGTTTTTTAAATTTTATCCGTGAGCAGGGTGTTGTTGGATTGGCCGTGGGTTTTATTTTGGGTGGAGCGATTTCGAAAGTGGTGACTGCGCTGGTTGAGAATATTATTAATCCTTTTGTTGGGATTTTTCTTGGGAAGGTTGGCGATTTGAGTAGTGCTTCATGGACGATTGGTTCATCACAAATTATGTGGGGCGCGTTTGTGACCACTTTGATTGATTTTGTGATTGTGGCGCTGGTGGTTTATGTTGGCGTAAAAATCCTCAAGGTTGAGAAACTGGATAAAAAGAAGTCGTAATTATGAGTCTTCCAAAGATAAAAAAAGATCTTCAGCAGCTGGCAAATCCAGTGAGGGCAAAACATTCTTTGCGTTTTTTTCGCACGGGAAAAGGTGAGTACGGTGAGGGTGACAAGTTCCTGGGGATTACGGTTCCGGATCAGCGGAAGGTGGCGAAAAAGTATTTTAAGGAGCTGTCGCTTACTGAGGTAGAGAAGCTTTTACAGAGTGGATATCATGAACATCGGCTAACGGCGCTTTTTATGCTCGTTTATAAATTTGAACGCGCGGAGGAATCGGAACAGAAATCGATTTATGATTTTTATATGCGTAGTACGCGGTATGTGAACAATTGGGATCTGGTGGACAGCAGTGCGCATAAGATTGTAGGGGCGTGGCTGAAGGATAAGGGTCGGGAGCCGCTTTATGTTTTTGCTCAAAGTAAGGATTTGTGGAAGAAGAGGATCGCTATGATTGCGACGTTTGCTTTTATTGCAGAGAAAGATTTTGAGGACGCGTTGGCTATCGCGGAGATTCTGGTGAACGATTCGCATGATCTGATTCATAAGGCGGTGGGGTGGACGCTGAGGGAGATTGGCAAGAAAGATCAATCGGCTGAAGAACAGTTTTTAAAGAAGTACTATAGGACTATGCCGCGAACAATGCTGCGATACGCGATTGAACGTTTTGACGCGAAGAAAAAGGATTTTTACATGGGGAGGACTTAGTTTTATAATGCCTGTATGAGCGAAATGTACACATGTCCAATGCATCCGGAGGTCCGGCAGGATGGCCCGGGAAAGTGTCCCAAGTGCGGGATGGCTTTGGTGAAGGAGTCTGAACTGGAACTTAAGAAAGAGGGTGATGACAAGGAGTATGGCAAGCTGTTTACATTGATTGGGATGATTGCTTTGGCGGCGGCGGCAACGGGTTTGCGGGATTTTGCTGCTGAGAGTTTTGCGTGGCAGGAGATGATGATGAATTTTATGGCCGGTGCTTTTTTGGTGTTTGGGGGGGTGAAGATGTTGGATTTGAAAGGGTTTGTTGAGGGGTACTCAACGTATGATCTTCTGGCGATGAAAATTCCGGCTTATGGTTATGTGTATGCGATGATGGAGGTGGGGCTTGGGCTGGCTTATCTGACACGTTTCCAGCTGGATATTGTGAACTGGGTGACGCTGGTGCTTATGCTGTTTAGCAGCCTGGGGGTGATTCGAAGTATGATGAAAAAGCAGAAAATTATGTGCGCCTGCCTGGGTACTTTTTTGAAACTGCCACTTTCAAGTGTAACGCTGGTGGAAGATTTGTCGATGGCGGTTATGGCCGCGGCAATGCTATTTTTTGCCTTTTAATTCCTGAGCCTGCCGTGAAAGCTCCAATGCCAGCTCTTTAATTTGGGCTTTTCCTCCAACCACCCTATCGGCATGATTGCTTATTTCGTTGCACTTCCTCATAACGCTGCCAGCAAGATCGTCGATAGTCTCCTTTGCGTTTTTTAGGCTTTCTTCGGCTGTTTTTGCGCGTTCGCCCTGTTCGACGGCTCTATTTTGAGCCTGTTCCAGCAGATATTTTTGGTTTCCCAAATTGTTGTCCTGGCGAGATCGCTCTTCTTCCAATGAAGCGATTTTTTGCATGAGCGCGTGGATAGCCATGGCGGCATCCAGGCGAAGATTGTTGAGTCTGGCTACAGCGTCATCCAGATGGTCAACATATGTGACTCCCTCAGGTTTTGCTTCGGTGTTTAGGCCTTCTAGAATTTTTCTGTTTGCTGTGAGCTGCTCAGTGAGTTTGAATGTTTCTGCAATGTATATTCCCGTTCTACCCGCACCGGCACCACTACTTGCCTGGGTGTTGAGGCTATCCCGGATCTGTTTGCATACAAATCCAAGATTGGTATTGAGCATGGCCAGTGGTAGATAGTCTGATAGAAAGTCTTTATCGGCATTGAGAGGGTCAAAAAATCCCTCTTTTGTAAACATGTTGCCCGTTTTTGGGTATCGGATGAGAACTGTATTCACGGTTGATCCGTCGTATTGAGTATTGTCGGCCATCGAAAAGTGGATGTGTTCTGGCCGAAGCGCATAGCTGTATGCCCAAAGAATCTGCTGGTTTTCTTCTTCTGTTTTATAAGCAGCGTATGTGAGTGCCAAACCACGTACAAGCGCAGCGATAACAGCCTTCAGCACATGATCTGTCTGTGGGCTTCTCTCGATGATTCGATCCATCCTTAGATAGCTTGCTGTTTCATGTTCATTGCTGTGCGTTGAAAATGAATGAATGGCTTTTGGCAACTGCTGATAAATGTGGATTTTTGCTTCGTCGGGAAGGTTCGCCGATTCGATTATCCTATCAATTGAAGCTAAGGTTTTTCCCTGAATGTAGCCCGCTACCGCAGCAAATGAATGTTGTTTTTCAATATGACTGGTGTCGCCAAGCTTTTTGTGGGCTTGATCGCAATCCACTCCTATCCCGCTCTTGATCGCCTTTTGATACTCTCTTTTTGCCTTTTCAACAGGATTGGTATTCGTTTCGAACCGATCGGCAAGAAATGGATGGTGCTCACCTACTTCCTGTACTTCTCCACTGGCCTGAAAAACATGACGCTGCTCCTGCATTTTTTGTTCATAGCGACGGAGATAGAGACTTTCACCAAGTTCCTTCATTTGATTGAGAAGGTTGGTACAGTGAAGGGCAAATTCGTCGGTAAAAACGTTGTGCTTAAGCTGATTTATGTCTGGACTTGATGAGCGCATCATTGCCATCTGTGCCTCATGATATGCGTTCATGTGCTCAGTGACGTAGGCATAGAGTGTTTCTATTTCTTGCGGGATTGTTTCTCCAAGGCGAGTTAGCGCATAGTCCATGTGCCCGCGCATAAGTTGATACTGCTTTACTACTTCTTCGAAGTTAATGGGAAACTCCCTATACCAGCGTGCAAATGCGAGAAGGTCAGGCTCTCCTGTCTGCTCTTCTTTTCCCTGGCGTATCGAAACTGTTTCCTGGGATGGATTGTGGCCTTGAATCACCCGTTGGAGTAGACCGTTGGCAACATCTCTTCCAATGTGAAAAGGGGCTGGGGTAAGACGTTGATGACCTTGCTGGAGTGCTTCCAGGGAAACGTCTACTGTTCCTTCAAATGGATGTCCACCTGACTGTTTATTTGCTTCTGCCTGGTTGACAGAAACGTCTATGGTTCCTTCAAATGGGGACTCTTTTGGGCGCATTTTGATGTTGTAATGAGGAGGAGAAATGTAAGGATTTTGGGCTTTTTTGTCAATCATTACTGTAATGGTTTTGTACAATATGGCTTTCACAGCCCTGGGAGTTCACTAAACTTCCAATTTATGGTATAATAATAGGATTTATCCAGTTTTATGGAACCACGGGAAGAATCACAACAAGAAACGAGAGAGCAACAGCCCCAGTTTTTTGGTGAATCGGCTGAAGACTCACCCGCAGCTACCGAGGTAGAGCAACGGTCAGCAGCTATTTCTGAGCAAATAGACGATGTTCTTCAGATGCCGACAAACCCTGTTCAGGCCCTTTCTCCAGAAAAGCTGGCAGAGTTAAAGTGGGGTGTTTTGAATGGCGTTGCGCCTATTAAAGATGCGCTGCTTCGGTTTTATAGCGGTGAGCTGCAGCCGCAGAATATGAAAGAGGATCTGGCTCTTATTGAATACTTTGTTGATTGTTTGAAACAGTATATTGGGGAGGATCTTCTTAATGCCTTATTGCAAATGGTTCCTCTTGCTGATGCCCGTTTGAGAGGGATGATTTTTGTGACACTGTGGGACAACCCTCACCTTCGCACGCAGTATCTTTACAAATTCTTTCTGGAAGATGGTGGGCTTGATCCGCATGATGAAAATTTTCACCTTATTATGGTGGATGAACTTCAGGGGCTTAATATTTTGGCATTGCTGGCTGCCAATAATAAATATCGTCCGGTGGAAAGTCAGCTTTTAGCTTTTGAGCAGGGTTTATTGAATCATGGTCGTTATGGTGCAGAGATTCTTACCGGATTGCTTGATCGGCATGGATTTGGGCTATTGGAAGAGGTGCGGGAGTTGTATGAAAGGCTTTTGCAGATTTATGAAGATTGTGATGTTCTTCGAAATTTTCTCCGAAATACCGAGAATGCGAGAGAGAAACTTGATGTCATTGGACATGCGATTTTGAATGAAACGTATGATGAACATAATGATGTTTCTATGGCTCTTTTACGTTTGCAGGAGCGGGATGTGGACAGTTATGTTTTTATTAATGAGAACCATGAAAACCTTACAGATGATGAGCTCCAGGCTATTTTTGAAGGGTCATTTTATGAAAGTATGGATGATGAGAATCGTCGAATTCGGGCTTATGTAACGCATACTTTGGGGGAGGGAGGGTTTGGACGTGTGTTCCGCTGTGGGTATTTTGTGGATGAAGATCCTTCTATCCGATTTGGAGCGGCAAAAGTTCCGCATGAAAGTGGTGATTTGCAATTCTATCTTGAGCGAAAGAGAGCAGCAAAGGTGCAAACATGGAAGGCTCACAGTGTTAATACTGCAAAAGCTATTACCGAATCGTTCATTGTTTATGAATCTGGTGACAATGTGAGATCTCTTTTGCAGGCCCGAAAAGAGACCCCGGCGAATGACTGTTTAGAGGCTCTTCTTGCAGTGATGGATGGTATTGCTGTGTATCAAAATAAGAAGTGTGTTCATGGTGATCTGAAGGGTTCGAATGTCATTATGATTGAAAAAGGGGATGGATGGCACACGCAGTTGATTGACAATAACCCCACTGAAGTAAACAGTTACATCTACACCCCTTCTGAATTTGGGGACAAAGTGATTAAAACATGGGTAGCAACACCTGGATACGCAACGACTCAATCTGAAGATGTTTATATTGCGGAAGATGTGGTTAATCGATTCTATGGTATTGATAATAAGGCTTTGTATGTTATCTATACGAATGAATTCCGTGAAAAATTCCTACAGAATTTGACATCTGAGCAATTTTCTGTTATTGATAATTCCTTCTATTGGTTTAGTCAGCCCGAAAATCTTTACAGAGAAGGAGCTGTCCTTGAACTCCGTGAACGGCTCCAACAAGCTCTTTAATCCTTCCTACCTCTTAACCTTTTCCCGTGAATAATAGCCTGAATCATAATAATGGATGTGATGGAATGCGATCACCTGAACAGGTCGCCGATATGATCGGTAAGCACATGGCCATGTGTCGTGAGATGAAAGAGGGAAATCTTGTAGGAAAACATCTGGTTCATCCGTTTGAACTTGATGAATATAGAGCGGCGGTGCAGGGCCTTTTATCTGTGGAGGATGTGGATAAGCTTTTGGAACCGCGGATAGTGGATCACTATCTTTCTCTGATTGAACAGTTAAATACAGAACAACAACATGAGTTTTTTAAACCACGCCATAAGTGTTGTGCGACGGTTGTGCCGGCTTCAAACTATGGACATTCCCTTGATGAAAAACAACAGACTGATGGTCGATATCTACGATTTATGATTGTGGATGGCAATGATGAAACCTTGGATAATTACGGTCCTGAAAAATCCTTTTTATATCTGATGCAGCCGGAAGAGATTCAGGCAGATTTGGCAGATGGTGGATGTACCTTTTATATTTTGCCGACTGATGAGCCTGTTCATATTGTTCAAAAAGCACGGCAGGCTATTGAGAACTTGAAGGGTTGGCTCCGGTAATGTTGGTTGCGGCTTGATTTGCCGATTGAGGTTTCCTGCTTTAAGATAGGATTGATTCTCTAATTATTCTTCTATGAATAACGATATTTTGGTGCCTTTGGATGTGCCGGCAAATATGCACGATGAATACAGAAAGAACTATGATGCCATGACTCGTGGGACTGGAAAACTGATGCTTTTTGCGGGGGACCAGAAGGTGGAACATTTAAATGACGACTTTGTTGGGGATCTGGCTCATGAGGACGATGCTGATCCGGAACACCTTTTTAAAATTGCAGATGCGGCGAATATTGGAGTTTTTGCGACGCAGTTGGGCATGATTGCGCGATATGGAATGGATTATAAAGAGGTGCCTTACATGGTGAAAATGAATTCGAAAACGCATTTGGTGAAGACAAGCCAGAAGGATCCGTTGAGCCTGGCCTGGTACGATTTGGAGCAGGTGGCTTCGTTTAAGAAGCGAAGTGGTTTGAATATTTTGGGGGTGGGATTTACGGTGTATTGTGGAAGTGAGTTTGAAGCAACCATGCTTCGGGAAGCGGCGCAGTTGATTTTTAAGGCTCATGAACATGGACTGGTAACCTGCTTGTGGATGTATCCGCGTGGGACTGCTGTGGCGGATGAGAAGGATCCGCATTTGGTGGCGGGAGCTGCCGGGGTTGCAGCGACTTTGGGATCCGATTTTGCGAAAGTGAACTATCCAAAAGCGGAAGGGGCAAACGATCAACAACGGGCTTTGGATTTTCAGGAGGCGATTGTGGCTGGCGGAAGAACCAAGGTTGTGTGCGCGGGTGGATCGTCGAAAGATAATGAGTCGTTTTTGAAAGAGCTCTACGATCAACTGCATGTGAGTGGAGCCATGGGGAACGCGACCGGCCGGAATATCCATCAGAAATCTTTTGATGAAGCCGTGAAAATGACCAATGCTATTTACGCTCTGACGATTGAGGATGCGAGCGTGGAGGAGGCAGTGAAGATGTTGGGGTAATTGAAAGGTCCTGTTGGTGCTACGAAACTCCCCTTCATAGCACCATTATTCCTGTGTTTTGACTAATATTTTTGCTGTTTCCGAACGGAGAATTGAATTTTCGGGAACGCACTTCTCTATCAAAGTTCCATTTTCATCTTCCTGGCCACTTATAATATTTTCCTTCAGTGCGTAATTAAAGTATGGCGCGTACCATGCTTCCTGTGAAATGTCGGAACATTTCTTTGTTTCCGGAGTTTTTTGTATGTCCTCCAAGCTGACTCTTAGTCCAATAATGATTGCCAGAGCTTCAGCTCGAGAGATTTCTCCATCCAGGTCTTCGTTCTGATTTTTTAGAAGTCCCATTTCCCTGGCTTTATCTACGTATGGGTCTGCCCAGAAATTTGGAGTCTGTACGCTGGATGTTGTCTGTTCTTCATTTTGCTGCTCTCCAAATTGGCATCTTATGACCATTGTCCAGAATTCCGCACGTGTGATAGCTTGTTGTGGTTTAAATATGTGCAGTAATTCTCCCTGTTCATTTTTGTATCCGGTTATGCCGCATGTTTCTGCTAACATATTCGCGAATTGATCTGACCAATGCTGTTGGGTGTCTGTAAAATATGATGACGAAGAAGATTCCGGCGATGCTTCATTACCTGTTTGTTCTTCTCCGTTGTCATTCTGTTGGGATGGAGTTTCTTCGGTACTGTCATTGGTGTTTACGTTTATATCCCTACATGATTCACACCCTCCGGCAGAACCGCTCGACGATGTCGATGGTGTCGTGGTGTCGACGGTGAAGTTGTTTATTGCCAGTGTGTTACTCGCGTTGCTTGCTCCGTCTGTCACCGTGATTGTGCAGTCCGTGTATGTTCCTTCTCCTAATGCGTTGAGCGTGATGGTGTTGTTTCCGCTGACTGCCGCTGTTGTTCCTGAACCGCAACTTCCACCGTATGTTATTGTTCCTGCTTCGTCTGATGAAAATGTGTAGTCCGGTGTTGTGTCGCTTGTTGGTGTTGGTACCGGCGTTACTTCTGCTATTGTTGGGGCTGTGGTGTCGACGGTGAAGTTGTTTATTGCCAGTATGTTACTCGCGTTGCTTGCTCCGTCTGTTACTGTGATTGTGCAGTCTGTGTATGTTCCTTCTCCTAATGCGTTGAGCGTGATGGTGTTGTTTCCGCTGACTGCCGCTGTTGTTCCTGAACCGCAACTTCCACCGTATGTTATTGTTCCTGCTTCGTCTGATGAAAATGTGTAGTCCGGTGTTGTGTCGCTTGTTGGTGTTGGTACCGGCGTTACCTCTGCTATTGTTGGGGCTGTTGTGTCGACCACAACCTCTATTGAGCCTATATCGTCTCCTCCTGCAATAGGACGACTTATTCCCCGCTGATCCACTGCCGGAGCGTACGTAGCGTCGGCCATATCAATGGCTGGACTTCCCAGATTCGGCGCACGGTTGAGTGTGGTTCCTCCATTCAACATGAGTGCCCCAAGGTCCGCGCTTGTGTTGACAATGTCACTCCCTATTGTTGGACAATCGGTGTTATCTGAAACCAGATTTGATCCCTGGGAAACAAAATCCCCAACCTGATCTGACTGGCAGTCTGGACCGGACACGGTAGCGCTATTGTCTTCAAAGATGTTATTGGCGACGTTGGTTGGTTCATCGGCGTATAGTCCTCCTCCACCACCGGCAGTGGCAGCATTCTGATAAAACGTGTTGTTATAGATGTTTGTTGGCGTCGTGTAGAGCGTTATGATTCCTCCTCCATAATCACCCTGATTCCCTTCAAACGTATTATTTTCAACGGTTACTAAAATATTGGTTGAATTATTCCCAAGGCTCATCGCCCCTCCATATTGACTCGCAATGTTACTCCCAAAATATGATTGTCGTATAATCCCGCCACCATCTGTCTGATTTATGGCCCCTCCATTAGTTCCCGATGTGTTATTGGTAAATGTTGATGTTTCGATAACGAAATCCCCCGCGCCCAGATATAGAGCTCCTCCATTTGCCGCTGAGTTGGTATCAAAAGTTGAGCCGCTCACTGTCATTGTTCCTGATCCAAAATGAACGATTGCGCCTCCTCCTCCAGAACCGCCACTGTCATCTGACATGTTATTGGTAAAGGTAGAGTTGGTAACATTTAGAGATCCGCCGTTTAAGGCAATCGCGCATCCGAATCCACCGTTTGAGGTAGTTCCACATGTATTATTATCAAAGGTGCTACCATCGATTGTATTGTTATCGCCTTCAAGATACACAGCTCCACCACTTAGCGAGTAATTACCGGTAAAGCTGGAAGTCCCCATTATGTTTACTTGTGATGACGTTATCGCGTTAAATGCTACTGACTGAATAACCGATCCCGTATCTGTTGTTGACTGGTTATTTGTTCCCGTAAGGTTAGTGGCGTTGAGGATGTTCTCGTTTCCTACGTATATTCCTCCTCCTCCAGTTCCTCCGGTTGTTATGTTATTGCTGAAAGTAACATCTGTCAGCGTGATGTTTGCTGTTGCTCCGCCATCACTGGTATAGACAGCTCCGCCGCCATTCGTGGCAGTACAACTATCAAAGGTGACATTGTTAAAGTCCAGATCGACTCCCGGTTCTGAAGCCAGGCATCCTCCAAATGTACTCGATCCATTGATAATAT
>CALMAI010000026.1 GCA_937858825.1 uncultured Candidatus Peregrinibacteria bacterium | reverse complement strand
CAGCAAGCCCAGCAAGCCGAAGAACCCGCTGAAGTTGCAGCCGTTGAGCTAGATCCACTCATGGAGGCGCAGAGCCAAAAACTCGTTGCAGAAGTAAAAATTCCGGTTCCTTTTACATCTCAGGCTCCTTATAAAGAGTGGGTTCCTCCTTATGATGAAGCCTGCGAAGAAGCATCGCTGGCAATGGTTGAATTTTTTCTTGATGGACGAACATTTACGCCAGACACAGCAAGTGCAGAAATAAAGTATTTGATTGCTCTGGAGGATCGCTACAGCTGGTCTGTAGATATCTCAACGCTCCAGGTTGCACGTCTCGCGAGCGAAACATATCACCGCAAATACTACCGCTACGCTGGAGCGGATGTCTCCATCGATAATATGAAAAAACTCCTTGCGGCAGGATATCCAATCATCCTACCTGTAGCTGGAAAAGAGCTCCAGAATCCAAATTTCCAGGGCGATGGCCCTCCATACCATATGATCGTGCTCACCGGCTACAACCAGGAAAATTTCTATGCGCACGATCCAGGAACACAGCTTGGAGAGCACTTTGAATATCCACAGGACCGTCTCTACAATGCTATCCATGAATGGACCGGCGATCGTTCCACTATTATAGAAGGAGAAAAGGCCATGCTCATTTTAGAGCAGAACATCAGCTATAATTTCTAAATATTCCTGGGGCGAGTAATGGGTCTCGAACCCATGACCTTCCGGACCACAACCGGACGCTCTAACCAACTGAGCTATACCCGCCACATATAAGGAGGCGCAAAAAGCGCCCACCTATTATAAAGATTAGCTTCCTTTTATCAATAAGAAATCTCTCAAGGAAGAAATATCTTATAAGGAACAATCTGCAGCCCGAAGGGCGAAGGGCCGAAGGGTCATCCAGCGGGCACCCGCAGGGTCGCGGAAGCCTGTTCCGCAAAAATATTTCTGACACATACAGCCCAAAGCACCACCAGAACTTGCCGGTGGTACCGTTGGACCTTAGGAGTATCAACGCCCTAGAAAAGCCTCAATATCCTAAATGGTTATTTTTTTCAAACAATTCTCGACCTCTCGGCCGCCCTACACGGCGAAGAATTTCGCCATATCGTAGGGGAGTACGGTCACATCATAGTGACGCGTATCCACATCCACTTGCTCTTCTCCATTCACATATTCCTTCCCATCAAATACACTATTTTTCAAAAACTCATACTTCGCTTGCAATACTGCATTTTCCTGTGCCAGCTGCCGAAACTCTGTCCCGTGAAGGATGTAGTAGGCATACGACTCAGCAAAATCTTCGAACGGATCAGTCATCGCGTATCCAGAGACAAAATCTTCTTTAGTCGCGGTAAGGTTCATAGTATCTTCATTCATCCAGCTTAAGCTGTAGAAATCAATACTTGGATCATCCTCTTTAACAGTCTTGCTTCCGTCCATAAACTCACTGTTGGAACTCCACAGAGATCCTTGTAGAACACCAGTGTCATGAATGTGTCCCATCTCGTGGACAAGCACACCCACCAACTCTTCATCCGTCACATTTTGACAGCGAAGGATGACAGTGTCACCACCTCCCAAACCTCGTCGTCCACTGTCAGAAAAGTACAGTGTAAGGTTCTTCAGGTGATTCACCGGCTCTTCAGGAAGGCTCTTGAGAGTCCGATACACAAGTGATTTGCAGTGATTCAAAGATCGAGGAGAGCCATCGCTCTCCGGCATAAAAGTGTTGCCGGGATGAAGTGTTATGCCGAGGGAATCGAGTTCCTCTGCGTAACCGGTTTCATCTGAAGCAGCCGATCCATCATACCGAACAATTTCGGTTTGTGCAAGACTTGGTGTAATCTGTATCTGTTGATCAAGGATCGCATTTGTGTTCCAGTTCGCCGACCATGGTTTGACCATAAGGGCGAGAAGCAAAACTCCAAAGTTGAAAAAAGTGACAGTAGATTTCTTCATTGTATGGCTCGTTAGAGCAATAAGAAGAGGTACTTTTTTCTTTTTGAGTTTTGTTTTGAAGGATCACAAAGGAGAGAACTATAGCATAGTTATATAATTTGTCAATAGTGAAATATGAAAGTCCATAAAGCAAAAAGGCGCCCGTCGAAACGAAACGCCTTTTCTGCCTTTTTGATCCACTACTTCTTCCCAAACAACTTCCCAATAATCATCAGCTTCACGAAGATGACAATGACCGTGAGAATCGGCCTGAAGACGAACCCTTTGACGAGTGCGTCCAGAGCCAGAAAGAAAAACCAAAGGCCCATCCCAATAGTGGGGATTACCAACAGTACGAGCTTGACCTTTTCATTTGAGCTGAAGAGTCCCCAGATAAAGAGAAGGGCACCCGGAATGACATTGACGAGCAATGCCGCCGTAGCCAGACTATCCAGGTGATAGCGATCTGCGAGTGCCATGTAGATGAGACCGAGAACGAAAATGAATGCGCCCTCAATATTCATCTCACGACGACCGAAGATAAGACCTGGGACCACCAGCATAACACTGAGGGGACCACCAAGAATCAGCCCGGCGATCAAAGCCCAGGCCACCCCACGGCCACCAGCAAGCATGAGGTAGCGACCTCCTGCTTCGATGGTTTCCATTGTAGATGTGTCCGGTATCGGACCACCCGTAATGTCTGATGGATGCATCTCGAAGGGATTTGGCTCATCAGAGCCGCAGCCCAGTAAAAAGAGAACAGCCCAGGCAAGAACGCAGAAAACCACGATATGCCGGACGTCCAAACGTGCGAAAAAATTCTTGTACATACTGAAACCTCCGGCCCCTATGGCCAAAAAGTGTTGAATCATAAAGGCAGAGAGTAATCTGCCCCCAAGCACCTCAGTCAGTTTAAGAGCTGAGGGGCAAATATCTCTCTGCAAAATATGTCAAAGAACAAGCACCTTATTATAAAATAATAAGGTGAAAAGTCAAGTGCTGATTCAGGCGAAACTATGAATTCAAAACTCTATCCTTGATTAAACTCTTTCACATATTTCCGGCAGGCTTCTCTATATTTGTTTTTCGCAGCTTCAAAGGCAGAATCACTCGAAATGTGACCATCAACTGGCCCCCACTTAATCTGTTTTCTTGCTTTTTCATCACCAAGAATTGCGAGGCGAAATGTATTCCCCTGAAGCCTCTTCATCTCTGCAATAACACGCGCATAGTTTTCTCCAGCCCCAGTAACGTGCGCAGCCTCATCCTTTTCAATTTCATCAATATCAACAAGTAGTGTGCGGTTCCCACGTAGTTTTGGCTCAACACCAGCCTTCTTAAGCATCTCATTTCGCAGATCCTCATCATTCAAAACATCCTGCTTCATTTTAATGATTGGCACAGCCAAAGCCTCATATTTCTTGGTAATCTCAGCAAAAATCTTATCGGTATCCGCACCAATTTGAGATGCATCCAGTCCATACAAAATGCGGAACTGATCTTTCTCCCAAGATTCCAGCTTATCAAAAGTCATTTTTCCTTCAAACGTTTCAAGATCCTTATCTTTCATAAGGTCCAGATTTGTCCGTTTTCCAAACTCAAGAGACTGGAACTCCGCAGAGTTCGGCAGTGGCATCCGCGCGAAAAACACATATTCCCGCGAATCAACAATGCAGCATCCTGTCTCTGGAACAATATACTTATTAATTTTATCCTTATAGTCAGGGTATTGATCGCCAAAGAACTCTTCAAGTCGCTTCATTGATTTATTCCATGCATCCCCGGCAGCCTTAGTATTTTTTTCTACGTCATTAAGAGAAATACGAACCATCGCATAGTGCGAATCAGTTCCCTTCAAATGCTTCACGTTCCCTTCAATCTGCCCATGATCAATCACATCAACCAGATTTTGTGAAGATTTGGCCTTGGTTTCACCCTTAACATATTCAGACAATTTCGCGTCACTTTGGATGCTGTGACCAAAAAAGTCCTTAAACCAGTCCTTAAACTCAGGAGGAGGGGTATCGTTCACCTCTTTTCCGGTCCAATTATGATACGTTTCACTCACATATTTCCATCCAGCAGTACTTCCAATGTAGTTAAGGCTTGCGTGCCAGCCATACCGAACATTTTCATATGCTCGACCCAAAATTGGCTCATCGGTTTCAAGTCGTCCATCTTCACCCATTAGAGTAGCCGCAGCAGTACTCCATTTTCGTTGATCTGGATTTTCATTTTTAAACCGCTTTTCAACTTCATCAATCGGGTAGCGATTAAAAAACGTATCAACAGCGCTATAAACCTCTTCAGGAGTCATATCACTATGAGCAACGCTCGCAACCTCAATCTTTTTTACTTTGCTCGCGCGTGCCTGCCGATACCGCTTTGCCATGTCCAAAACATCCTCTTTATCCATATAGAGAAAACTCTTTTCCATCATCTCCCCACCTTTGTCATCAGTTTTAAACGCCTCCTTAAAAAATCCGGCATTCCCTGCAGTACTGCTGGCATAGTCGTTTAGAGCATCAACAGCGGTTTTTCCGGTAAAGAGCTTCCATGCATAGTTAATACCAACTCCAGCTCCGGCAAGCTTAAGCCCTTTCCATGCATACTCCTTCACTTTTTGAATTTTTGGATTGTCTGATTGGGAAAAGAGCCAGATCGTACCAATAACAAGAGCCCCAACGGCTACAGCCTTTTCTCCCTTACTCATCTTTCGATAGTTCTTTTTAATCTCTTTCCATTTATCCGAAAAACCATCTTTAAGACCCTTGGTTATTTCAACTTTTTCATCTTCGCGCTTCGATTCAAACTTACTCTGGATTGAAACCCGCTTGTAAACGAGCGACCGAATAAGCAAATATTTTTGATGCGCCAGGCTAATATCTTTCTCATGATCCAGTGCTTTTTTCTCCTCCAAAAGGGCATGAAGATTGGATTTGAATGTGTCATGATCAGAGTCTGACATCATTTCTGTTCCATTCTCATCAAGCTTATCTAAATACTCTTTCGCAGAAACCAGCTCCTGTTCCATAAGGGATTCTCCGCGGGTTTTCTTCATACGGAGGAGCTCCAGGGCGCTATCAAAATCGAATTTATCGCCAAAATTATCAGCGGTAAGCTCATGCTCTTCAATATATTTTTGAATACGCGAAGAGTGCAGAGTTTGGTTTTCCTTATTTTTCTGAACCTCTGACTGCTCATCCGTCTCGCGGACCTGCTTCAGCATGTCACTAAAATTTGCCATAAAATCGCTCAAAAATATCTTAATATTATAGCACAAAACTACTTATTCCCCAAGTCTTTGCGGTCTAAAACTATGCATTCATAGCCTCTTCGATTTTGTCGGCATTGTAGATGAGCTCCTCATAAAGAGAGTTGATGTTTCGCTCAATCTTGTCGGGAAGGCCGTCAATATTCTGGGAAATAATCATCAATGCGTCCAATTCGTCTAGTTCTTTGTGATCCTGCAGCACATTTTCATACATTTTCATCTCTTTATCGCCAAAACTACTCAAAATAGTATTCATAATCCGATCAGCAAGCCGATCAGCAATAGTTTCACGAAGCTCAACAAGCACCGGAGCGGGAACATCTCCCAGCTTCATGGCTTCAAGAACATCGGATACGAACGCATCAACATCAAGGTATTGTACTTTTTGTTTCGACATATGTTTTAGTTTAGATAATTTTTATAAATTTAACTTCGTACCCAACGGTACCCCCCTTTGACAATGTTTCCAGCCGCTACAAAAGGGAAGGCGACAATCTTTCCCGCTGTTTTTGCAGTCCATTTTGTTGGCTTCCAAATAAGGTATTCGGCAGGTTTTACGATCCCATATTTCCCAATCGGCCGAAGAATATTTCTCCAGGCTCCAGCCAGGAGTCCTGTTCCCATGCCGTAACTCCATCCACTGCCTCGTCGTAGTTTATCCCATGTCCATCCAAGTCCCTTCTGGGCAACCCCAGCTGCTTCTGCAACCGCATATCCAGTCCCCAAAACGCCCACAAATCCTGCCAGTCCCTGATCTTCAAGGTAGGCCTGTCTTTCCGCCCCCCTAATTCTATTCTTTTTAAGATGCTCTTCGGCAGCCACATATTTATCATGGAATTCCCGCTTGAGCACATTCTTTGAAAACCACTGTTTCCAGTCGGCAAACTTATTGGCCACTTGCTCCAAAATACCTTTTTCCTCCTCTTCAACCGTCGCTCGATTTTCCTTAATCAAATCAAGAATCAGCTCTGCCTTACTGCCATCCTTATCCTTTACACTCTCAAAAAACTGCCGGGTTCGGTACTCTTCGTACAGAACCTGCAACTTCATAATCAGCTCTTCCATGGTCACCGCATCGTTGTCGTACAGTTCCACTTTCCCTGCAGAATTAATGAGCTCAAACGATTGAAACACCTCTTTTAGTTTGGAAATCATTTCAAACAGTTTTGCCGTACTAATACCACCATTTCGTTCAATCAAATCACGAAGTTCTGCCAAAGTAATGTCCGGACTCATACCACGGAACATCTTCAATTCCTTATCAAATCCGGTCACATGGTCAACAACATCCTGCGCTTCATAAATACTGCTCGCCCAGAAATTCTTCCGGAACCATTTTCCAGCTCTGGCAAGCGCGCGCGACCCAAGGAACGTATCACCCAGCCGCTCGGCCAGTTCCATATTGGTCGATCGATACAATTGTTTATTCTGCGCATCTGCAACCATCAAATTCGTTGAAAGGAGTGCAAATCGCTGCCGTTGGCCAGGATTTGTTACGCCCTTTTCCTCCATATCCATCTCTTTAAGTTTGAAAAGGAGTTGCCTCGCAGTCAGCTTAGTACGCGGCTTCATTTTACTTTGGATATTATCCGCCGCCTCTTTTTTCATTGTGTCGAAGTCGGAGGAGTCGAATCCAAGAATGCTATTTTTAAAAGGATTGTCCTTTGGACCTTTCCAATCATTTCCTTCTTGATAACCAAAAATTTGCTCATCTTCTGATGGCTTAAGATCCAGCTTATCCACTTCTGAAGAATCAGATTTACTACTCAAGATTCCCCTCAATGCCAAAAGTTTTGGAGTACTATCTTTGTCCAGCGCAAACTTCTCCAGTTGCCCAAATAGATTCTTGAGCTTCAACTTCATCGAACGCTCAGCTGCCAGTATATCTCCCTTCACTTCCGCCTTTTTACCTCGTTTTTTCTGAACCTCTGCTAAGAACGCCGCCTCTAAGGATTTAGCTTTTGAATCTTTATCACTTCCCGTTTTTGCTTTTTCAAGAACTTTTGCCATATCGGCTTCAGCAGCAGCCAAATCCGATCCAACACTCATCGCCTTTATATAATTATCGGCGAGTGTGGCTTGAATAGTGCCCAATTCATCCAGAATTTTCTGAATCGGTCCAAGTTTTTCTGCTTCTTCAGACGAATTATGGGTTTCTTGCACTTCCTCCTTTGCCGCTGGGAGATTTTCTTTAATTTTTTCCAGCATTTGAACCACTGAGGAAGCTCCTTTTTTATGGGTAACATACTCAACATGAGCCAAGAGAGCCTGAGATTCATGATCTTCAACCAGGTCATAGAGAATGTCTTCTCCTAGAATTTCTTTTAAAAGAGGCATAACTTCAGCTCCACCTACATTGAAGTTATCAATTAGGTTACGAATATTTGGATCAAGATCACCGACATGGTTTTTGACTTTATCAAAGGCTTGTTGGAGGTTTTCTTTTGAAGATTTTTTTACTACATCAGCAAAGTCCTTTGCATCGACACTAATAACTGGTTTCCAATCAGGTTCACGAAGAAACATCAATTGGTGATAAAACGGTAATGCGTTCTTTCCAAGCTGTTCAAATAGAGTATTTATATCAAATGAAGACAATAGATCTAATGATGTTTGCAACCTATTTGGATCATAAAGTGTTGTACTCAATCGTTTATTTCGTTCCTGCGCTTCAATTCGCAAAAGGTCCAGAAAATCATGAATTGCTGCAGTTCCACGCTTTCGGGACATCGGTGGGAAAAGCAGAGCTTTTGGAATTTTGTCATCAGAAGCAGCATTATATGCTTCAATAACTTTTGAAGGGAGAATCTGGGTTTTTCCATCAGCTAGCTCATCTTCAGAAACTGAGAGTTGAGTTAAAAATTTTGAAAAATTATCTTTTAGCTCCCCTTTAAGTCGATCAACAACGTATTTCATTTTTTCCCTGGTAGATTCACCAGGTCCAAACCGTTTTTCCACCAAGCTCGAAGCAAAATCCCTATCTGCGTTAAAAAGACCTCGCATATCGCGAATATTTCGCATGCCTTTAATAGTCCACTTTTTTACACTAAATACAGGCGCCTGTTTTTCTTCCTCTTTTTTATTCTCGCGTAAGATACTCTTTAAACGCTCATTAATACTTAAATCAATAATTTGCTCACCGGTTTCACTCTTTGGATTTCCACGACCATCCTTTTCGGTGTATTTGTCTTCAATAGTGTCCGCAATTGCGTCACGAACTCCTAGGCGCCCAGTTTCAAGCGCTTGGAGGTTCTTGGCAATTCTAAATCCATGAAAAACCTCTTCATCAATGATTTCCTGATTCGCCGCTTCAGATGATTGTTCAGCCAAAAACTCTTTGTGGCTCAAGACAGGCTTTGATCGATAAACATATGAAGATCGACCAAAATAGTCATCCCTCCCAAAATGTCTCAAATGATGCATCATTAAGCGCATAAATATCATATTATTTTACCACAATTCGGCCTTGAAAAAAAGAGTAAGAATCTATACCATACATTGGCGTGTTGCGCCACATCGGCGCACAAAACCATTAATCCACAACCATGAATATCTCTGTCGACAAATTGCCAAAATCAGAAGTAAAAGTGACTGTTGAACTTTCACTCGAAGAAACTACAAAATTCCTTGAGAAAGCGGCGGCAGAAGTTTCCAAAATGGTGAAAGTGCCAGGATTCCGACCGGGAACAGTACCACTGGAAGTCCTGAAGCAACATGTGAAAGAAGGCGCGATTGAAGGCCACATGCTCGACCTGGCAATTCCAGAAACCTATACCAAAGCCGTGAAAGACAACAACCTGGAGGTGGTTTCCCGGCCAAAAGTGAAGGTGACAAGCGACGTACCGCTCAAATACGAGGCAACCGTCGCCATTTATCCAGAAGTCAAAGTATCTGGATACGACAAAATCAAAGTCAAAATCGAAGAAGAGAAGGTAAATGACAAAGATGTAGAAGCAGTTTTGGAGGATCTGCAAAAGCGCCATGCAAAGTATACTATTGTTGATCGGGAAGCGAAAAAAGGGGATAGGGTCGAGATCGATTTTGAAGGATTTGATGACGGAGGAGCACCACTCGAAAACACCCAGAGCAAACATCATCCAGTCATTATTGGAGATGGAAACATGGTGCCAGGATTCGAAGACAATCTTGAAGGGATGAAAAAAGGAGAGAATAAAGAGTTTGAAGTAAAATTCCCGAAAGACTATTTCCACAAGCCATTCCAGAACAAGAAAGTGAAGTTCAAAGTGTTCATACATGAAGTAGAGGAGATCAAACTCCCGGAGCTTTCGCCTGAGTTCATAAAGCAGATTGCTGGCGAAGAAAAATCTGTGGAAGAGGTGAAAAAAGATATTTTTGCCAACCTGGAACGGGAGCGTGAACACGCGCTTAAAACACGAAAAGAGGACGAATACCTCAACCAGCTTGCCGACCTCACCAAGGTCGACATTCCACAATCACTCCTGGACGAAGAGCTGGACGGCATGATGGAAGAGTTCCAGGCAAGCCTTGAGCAACGTGGCCTCACTTTAGCGCAATACCTTGAACAAGCTAAAAAAACAGCAGAAGAGGTCCGTGACATGCGAAAATCAGAAGCCGAAAAACGACTCAAACTCCGCTTTGGACTCCAACAGGTATTCACACAAGAAAAAATCGATGCCACAGAAGAGGATCTTAACAAAGAGGTGGAAACAATCATGAACCTTTATCCGGAAGCAGAAAGATCAAAAGTCGAAACCGAATACAAAGAAGGATCCTACCTTCGACGCCGACTGGAGAACAAAGTAAAGATGGAGAAACTTTTTGCCAGGTATCTTTTCAAGTGATAAACTACGCTTAAAGTAAACGAACACCATGAAAGCATTTTTCATAACCGGAGCCATTCTCTTTACCGTTCTCATTCTTATTGTTGCCTTTGAGAACATCGCCACCCCAGTGAACAACTTTTTGTTCGTTTTCTTACCAGTGGGGAGTCCTTTCTTCATTGTGATGGGCGTGGCTGGATTGGGAATCGGAGCTGGAATTTTCTATGCCGGACTCGTTTCAACCCTTCTTCGCGGAGGTGATGATGAAGAAAATGGAGTGGACTCTCTTCAATAGGGAAATTTATTCTTGAAACAGCTGTACAAAAGTGAGTGAGGTTTTTTGATGAGGAGCAATCTGCAGCCGTTTACGGCGAAGCCTGCTTCAAGACAAACAAACCTCACGATTTGCACTTGCTTTCTGAATAAAAAAAATATACGCTGCCTGTGAACTTGTACAATAAAAATGCTCAAGAGGCTTTTTACATCAAACACACGCGTAAAACTACTCACGCTTTTCCTGACCAATCCGGAAGAGGAATTCTTCATCCGCGAGCTCACCCGCAAGCTGAACGAACAGATTAACTCTATTCGTCGGGAGCTGGATAATCTCCGAAAAATCGGTCTTCTAAAAACCAAGACCAAGAATCGGAAAAAGTACTACACCGTGAATAAAGATTTTATGCTCTTCAATGAATTGAAGGCTATTGTTCACAAAGCACACAGTGACAAAGAAAGCATTGTGAAGCATCTTGCCGAATTTGGAGACGTGGATGTTGTGGTTCTTTCTGGACTTTTTGTCGACAAAGAAGCCCCAATCGACATTCTCATGGTTGGCAAAATTGATCGTCATGGATTGGAGAACTACTTTAATAAAGAAATGGAAACCAAGCGGCCTGTTCGATTTAGCCTTATGACAAAGGAAGAATACCAGTACCGCCGCAAATGCAACGATAAGTTCCTCCACGATATTTTAGAAGACCAGGACAACATTATTGCCCTGAACAAAATTGCTTGATTTTTACCTGCAGAATACCTAGAATAACGTGGCTTAATAATCAAAATCATGTCGAATTTAATAGTACAAGAAGTCCAAAAACAGTTTATTAATAAGAAAATGCCGGTTTTGCGGCCAGGATATCAGGTTCGTGTTCACCAGAAGATTAAGGAAGGTGAAAAGGAACGTATTCAGGTTTTTGAAGGATTGGTGGTAGCAGTTGGACCAGGATTTGGACCAGGAAAGACCTTTACAGTACGGAAAGTAGTGCAGGGAATTGGAGTGGAAAAAATTCTTCCAATTAACTCACCACTTATTGAAAAGATTGAAATTAAGAAAACCTTTAAAGTACGACGAGCAAAGCTTGGATTCATGCGTGATCCAGAAACAGCGACACGCTTGAGCACAAAACTTGGTCTTCTGGAAAAAGATGTTGAGCACAAGAAGAAAAAAGGATTAGAGGAAGAACCAGAACCAGTTAAAGAAGAAAAAGCTGAAACTGCTTCTGAAGAAGCACCAGTAGAAGAACAACAGGCAGAACAAGCTGAAGCAGCTCCTGCAGCCGAGGCGGAAACTCCAGCAGAAGAGCCGGTTCAGGAAGAAGCTAAAGCTGAAAAACCTACTGAAGAAGCAGAAGCGCCAAAAGAAGAAGAAAAGAAAGAGGAGTAAGCCATAAGTGACCGGGAACTTCAACTAGTACCAACCCTTGAAAAGCCATAGAGTTAATCTATGGCTTTTTTGTCACTTAAAAAACTACTGGAAACAGACCAGCTGCCCTTTGTATGGGGACTCGATGAGGCTGGACGAGGTCCTTGGGCTGGACCTGTTGTTGCCTGCGCATTGATGTTCTTGGAAGATGTTCGGATTCATGGAATAAAAGATTCCAAACAACTCAACAAAGAGCAGCGGGAGAAAATATATAAAAAATTGGCGAATAAAACCGTTTTTGGGGTTGGGAGAGCCGAACATCATGAAATTGACACTTTTGGCCTTACAAAAGCCACTAATATGGCATACCAAAGAGCAGTGGAGGCTCTTTTGGAAAAGGAAGAATCAAGAGAGCCAGAACTTATGCTTATTGATGGAAGAGATAAATTCCAGCTTCCTTTCAGGTATCACAGTATTATAAAAGGGGACGCCAAAGTGAAAATTATTGCCTGTGCTTCCATTATCGCAAAAGTGGAAAGAGATAAAATCATGGAAGAGTACGCAAAAAAATTCCCAGAATATGGATTTGAATATCATAAAGGATACGGTACAAAGCGGCATCAGCAAGCGCTAAAACAACATGGGATATGTGAAATCCATCGGACATCATATGCCCCAATAATTCAAATAAATAACTCGCGTACAGAAGAAAAGATCCAGGGAACGGAGACAAAAACGCCTCCGCTCCCTGGATAAGTCAGATCAGTCGCCCTCGCAGCCGACTTGCACCACCTTGAAGGCCAGCCCGACCGTCGCGCCCGAATAGCCCAGGTCCGCCTTGATCTCGGCGGGGGTGCCGCTTTTTCCGTCCGGCTGGGAGATGATCCGGGCGCCCGGGTTGAACTGCTTGACCGAAAACGGACCGCCTCCTGCCCCCTTCAGGCTGTTGGTGGAGGGATGCGGATCGCAACCCGCACCGGGATCCATGACCAGGGTGTCGCCGGGCTCCACCTCGATGAGGCCGGCCGGCGTCCAGCAGGCGAGCCCCGGCGCGTTGGCGCTGGGGTGATCTCCTCCGTAGGGTTGGAATCCCTCGGGGTTGTCGTCGCCGGCCGTGGCGCTGGCCTGAGCAGAAGCTCCGTTCAGGTCGGCGTTGGCATCGGCAGAGGACTTCACCTCGGCCTCCTTGTCACAGGCGGGCAAGAGTAGCCCCAAGCAAAACATCAAAAATGCAAAACGGCCCATAGGGCCTCCTTTCTTTGGTTGTACGCGAGTTATCAAAGTTCACGCCCGGGGCGCCAACATGACCTCGCGTGGAACTTGAAATCAGTTAAAGCCCACCGTGGGCGAACGAAATATACAATAATACAAGAAAAAGTCAATGTTCCTGAAAATCCCTCAAAACATCCTCATGACCAAGAGTTTTATTTCGAAGCTTCAAAACTCCCTGATCAATCCTCTCGGAAAGCTCATCCCATTCCTTTAAAAGCTGGTCAAAATATCTTTGGAGATCCTCAAGCGAAAAATTCGGCCAATCCAGGACAAAATCACTCATTTCCATTTGTCGGCAAAAGCGTTGAACTTTTGGACTATACGAAAGTCCAATAAACGGAGTGTGGGCTAGTGAACTGGCAATAAGTGAATGCAAACGCATCCCCACAACCGCACGTGATCGGGACATCAACTCCACAACCTGCTGAAAATCTGCGCTATAGTCAAAAAGCTCAACCGCATCAGCCTCTGAAACAAGCCCGGAAATCCTCTCCAATTCCTGAACATCATTATCATGAGATACCTGAAAAGGAACCAAAATCGTCTTCAGCCGATGTTCCGACCACAACCAATCCACAAAATCTGCAAGCCGTTTATAGACGATTTGTGGATCCCCGTGAATCCATGGCCTCACAGAAAGAACAACATAATTCTCTCTTTTCTCTTGGAGCAGAGTTGAATCAAGGGCAAATGCGGGGTCAGCCAGGACTTGAACACCATCAATACCCAGCCGCTCCAGTAAAAATTTTGAATCTTCATCACGCACAGTCACAGCATCCGCCCATTGAAAAACCTTTCTGGTAACCCATCGTCCTATTCGCGATTCAAGCGGGCCAACACTTTGACCAAGGCAAAATAAAGGCGTACCACTGCGTCGGGCCACCCATGCCTGCAGAGCCCAGATAAAAACAGCATGAATCTTTTCGTCTGTAAAAAGGCCTCCGCCTCCAAGAATAAACAAATCTGACTCCTTCAAAATTTGCTTTGTCATGCGGGAAGAGCCAGTTTTTAAACCATCAATCCAAGACCTGATGCCGGCCGGTATCAGCTTGGCACTGCGAACACCATGCGTTGCGGCAGTCTCATCGGGATTGGCACTCAACACGGTAATGTCCGGTGTCGAAAAAGATCGTCCGACCATATGGAGAATCCCTTCCAGCAGAGCTTCATCACCAAGATTAGTGGCTCCATAATTACCGCAGATAGTGATTCGGGTTTTCTTCACAAAAAAGGTTACAGTACTTCCATTATGACAAGCAAATTCCTGTAATGGAAGGCCCAAAAGGGGGTTAAACCAATCGTTGCTGACAAGTTCTTCATTAGGGCTTGACAAAATACAGCAATATACTATTATTCCATCTTATCTTAATCTGAATTCTTCAGTGGATACAGGCGCACAACAACTCTATCTTTTTGCTGTTGAGGAAACTCTACAGCCGTTTTTATGTGCCTAAACTGTGAGGATCGGTGAGGTAAGCGATCTTTTACAAACAGGCTTACCAAAAAAAACGTTATCAAACGTCGTGGGGCCCGCCCTGCCTTTTTTTTCGTGCGCCGAGAAAAAGGCAGAGTGGGTCCTGCGGCGGAAAAGGACCACACTCAAGTACTGTAATTCTGCAGGAAAAGGTGTGTCCGCTTAAGGACCGCTATACCGCAACAGCAAGCCGCGGGAAACCCGCGGAAAGGAGCTTGCCATGAGCAAGTACATTACAAGCGCCCTTATGCTGGTCGCGGCCATGCTGGTCGCGGTCAACTCCTGGGCAATCGCAGAAGCTGACTGGAAAGCCGTACCTTCGCCCTCGGGCAACGGAACGGTGGAAGTGACGGAGGGCGACACGGTCGCGGCCGTGTTCACCTTCGTGGGGAGCTGCTCGGACTTCGATCCGAGCAAGCTGGTGATCGATCCCGTCCCGGAGGGAGCCGCAAGGGGAGGATGCAAATCCGACTCACTCGACTCCCGCATGGCGACGGCTTTGTGGTCGTGGAAGGCTCAACCGGGTCTCCACAGTCACACGGTCAAGTACAGCGGCAGCTTCGAACGGACCTATTCGTTCAGTGGCAAAGCCGCCTACGATCCCAGCGCGCACCCCAGCGCGGCAGGGTTCGCTGATCACGTGGAGGACGATTCGATGCATGGAGGAGGACTGAAGGACGGATCGTTCCAAATCCTCGGACAGATCGGTGGCATGCCCAACGACAAGTACACGCAGCGGCCGACGTTCCTGGCTCGACTGCTCCTCAACGCCACCCTGGCTCGCGCCAGGTGGGGTGGGGGCTTCAAGCTTGGTCTGCTGGGAGGATACGGTGAGACCAACTTCAGGGTCTCGCCCACCTTTGCCTCTTTGACCGAGGAGGCTCCGGTTCGCATCGGTGAGTGGGCGCTCATGCCCCAATTCACGCATCGGCCTGTTTCCTGGTTCGAGTGGAACGCGGGGATCCCCCTGGGGCTCCGCTACTACTCGTACGAGGCTCAGATCCTGAGTCTCGACCCAGGAAACCCCGACGCGCTGGAGAACAACAACCGGCAGTTTGCATTTTGGACGGGCTTCTACATTGACGCTCAGCTCGTCATCGCCGACTACCTGTCTGTGGGCGGTTTCGCCCAGTTCTCCATGAACCCCACCAAGGTGGACGTCATGATCGGTGACGGCCAGGACAAGGGGGAACTCATGCCCCAGTTCGCTGGTGGGGCCATGATCGGTCTGGACCTCTAGCAACGGCTGATGGGGAGCAATGTTCGGAATTCACTGAACCGCTCCCCAACGCCACCAACCAAAAGGAGAGATGCATGAGAGCATTTCATTTGATTGGCCTCTCCGGAGGCTTCCTGGTGGTCGTAGCCGTTGGCTGCGGTCACGATGATGTATGTGTGCAGGATGGGGAACTCTACAACCCCAACGGCACGTGCATCAACGGTCAGTTCGTCCCGACTGGTGGGAGCGGCGGCAACGGTGCTTCCAGCGGTACGAACAGCGGCGGCTCTGGTGCCTCCTCTGGTTCCAATTCCGGCGGCAACGCTGGGAGCGGAGGAGATGGAGGTGCCGGGGCTTCTGGAGCAGGTGGTAACACCGGCGGGGCCGGGGGGAGGGCCGGGTCCGGTGGGGGGGACGCACGCGGGGCTGGGGGCGGCCCGGGGGGGGGGTGGGGTCCCGGGGGGAAGCACAGCACCGGCGGGGGGCGGCCTGG
>CALMAI010000025.1 GCA_937858825.1 uncultured Candidatus Peregrinibacteria bacterium | reverse complement strand
TCTCCAAACACTTTTTCTGGTTCAAGTTCAGTGATTTTAGCATTGGCATCCGGGTCACCGGTTGTGTTATCGATGAGGTAATCCAGCACTTCGAACTTGTCTTCTTCCTGATACATGTTTCGAATTAGCATACCTTTGAGAAGCTCTACGATACCAACACCACGTTGTACCGGCTCCGCGACATTCATAATGTTTCGGAGTTGGACAACAGTTCCTTCATCTTTGGCTTTGTTATAGAAGTTCTGCCACCATTGATCACTTGGATCATCAAAGGTTTGTGGGGATCCTTCCATAACAATTTCTCCAATACGGACAAAGAGTTTAATACCTTCAGCGGTATTGATTTCGTTTCCGATACGGACGGTGTTGTCACGGTATCCTTCCCAGAGTCCCCAGTAGTTGGCTGAGTAGGCAATGTCGACAAGCTCGTCGTGAATTTCATCGTCATTGTGTACACGTGGAAGATCACTCCATGCAGCAATTGGACGCCCGTCAGCAGTTTCGTTCAGCGTTGTTGCATCAAGGATTGGATAACAGTGAGCAATAAGAAGTACTTTTGCCAACTCAAGGCGGACGATGTTGTTTCGTGGTCCAATGTAAGTGATGAATGAGTCATCTGGGTTGCTGAGATCAGAAGTTGTCAGTTCTTCAGGGTTGGCATATCCACTAATAACAAACTGTTCCTGCTGCGTTTCCCTGGTTCTTCGGAGAGCATCAATGTAGGCTATTTCGTTTGGGAAGGCTTCATCGAGATCAAGGAAGGTAAGGTCACGATCATCAACGAATTCAAGGCAGTATCCTCCGTGGCTTGAACCTCCACCTCCGCCAGTTCCGCCTCCACCGCCACCTCCGCATCTTTCAACGCTTGGATCGCAAGGTGTTGGGTCACAATCAGGATCACTTGGATCACATGAGAGTGGGAGAGTACAACCGTTAAGATTGGCAAGACCTCCACCGGTTTGTTCACCCTCATCACTGAAGAACGCATCGAGTCCAATAACATCCTGCCCAACAAAATCCAAATCGGCAGAGTCGGCAATAAAGAGAACGTCGCCGGTGTGAACCGTGTCGTAAATTGTTCCTTCAATTGCTTCAATCGTTACCTGCTGAGGAATGTCCCAATTGTCTGGAGAAAGAGTGATTGATGAAACATCAAGATTTACGTTGTTAGTAGGATCAAGATCAACAACCACAACATCGTTTGGCTGCCCGGTGAGGCTGATATTGTAAACACCACTTCCTTCATTTACGTTCAAACATGTTGGCGTAATTGAAAGACCAAGGAAGTCGTCATCTTCAAGGTTGATTTCAAGAGCAGTATCGTCAGGAAGAAGAGCGTTTACCGGATCGAAGACGGTTACAAGGATTTGTTCAAGAGGTTCTTCAATGGCATCATTAATGATGTCGAAAGGAACTTCTACTTCAAGGTCTCCAGCTTTAATAATGGCTGTTCCGATTTGTGGAACAAAATCTTCTCCTGGAGTTGATGTGCTTCCATGAATGACATAGTTAACAGCAACATCGACAGGCTGCTCTTCGGTAATGAAGAATTTAAGGCTTGGAGTGACAGAGTTGTCTTCTCCAAGATAAAGAGGAGCTTCAACCTGGATTGGAACAAGTGAATCAAGTGGAAGTCCTGCATCTTCAACAGTGACAAGAAGGTTTTCAACATCTTCTCCAAGGTAGATGTCATCAATTCCTCCAAGGATTTCATCGAGGCTATCAAGCACCGGTTCTGTAATTCCACTTACGGGATCAAGAAGGTTGTTGACTGGATCTGAAATCGGGTCAACTATAGGATCAACAACGTTATCAACCACTGGTGAAAGGAGGTTGTTCAGGAGTTGAGCCTTGAGGAGGTTGGCTCCTCCGGCAATGGTAAAGATACCGAGAGCAAAGCTTGCTCCGACTGCAGCGACGGCTGCTAAGAGTGAGTTTCTTTTCATTTTTGTTTTAAGTAAAAATGTTTATATATATTTTTTGTTGATATGCCTTCAAAAATTTAAGGCATCAGTATACTATAAAACATTTTTGTCATCCTTGCAAGCAGCTAAGGATGACAAAAAACTGTTAAAATAGTTTGGATCGATAGAAGAAAAGTATCCCTATTACTGATGAAATTATCAGCATGGCCAGGACGATCAGGAAGGCGTGAGGGGAGTCTTGGTAGGGGAGAGGGATGTTCATTCCGTACATGCTGGCCACGAGTGTGGGAATCATGAGGATGATGGTGATTGACGTGAGTGTTTTTACGGTCCGGTTTACTTCGTTGGAAATGACAGTGGCAAAAGTATTGGCAGTATCGATAACGATCCTTTCGTAAATTTTTACGGTTTCAATGGCCTGGACGGTTTCATCCATGGCATCTTCCACCAGCTCTTCATCGTCTTCTGTTGCTTTAAAGAGTCGTCTTTTGGAGAGCTTTTCGATTACAAACCGATTGGATCGGAGGGATCGGTTGAAGTAGGCCAAAGATTTTCCAATGTCCAGGAGTTGCGTGATTTTTTCGTTTTGAGCGCGATCTCCAAGATCTTTTTGAGCACTATTAATTCCGGCATTGATAACCTTAAGGTAGCGGAGATAAATTTTTGAAGAAAAAAGAACCAACTTCATAATGAATTGCTGCTTCTTTGAGGTGTTGATGATTTTGTTATTGCTGAAGTTTTTCAGTTTAAGGCGCAGGTAGTTCATGATGTCGTTCTTCCCATCAGAGATAGTGATGACATAATCCCTGTTGTAAAGGATGCCAAGGGGGACAACGGCGTATTCACCAATAGCACTGCGGGCTTTGTTGAGCGGGGTTTGGATGAGAATGAACTGGAAGTCTTCTTCTTCTTCGACTTTTGGTACTTCATCAACGTCACGTACGGAAACCAGTACCTCTTCAGGGATTTCAAAGTATGGGCTGAGTTCCTGCAGGTCTTCCTCTGTTGGTGAGTTTATGTCAATCCAGCAGCCAGGAGTTGGCTTTTGGGGATTGGTGAGTTTACCACGTACTGTTTTGTAGATTTTGTACATTTGGGTTCACGGAAAGAGGCAGAATTCTCGCCTTTGGCGCTTTCTTACTATAGTTTTTTTAATTCTAGTTGAAAAGTCCAAATTGGTATGCTAACTTTTTCTGGCATTTTTAGTTTGTCTGTGGACGCTTAGCTCAGTTGGTAGAGCACCTCGTTTACACCGAGGGGGTCGGGGGTTCGAGCCCCTCAGCGTCCACCAGAATTTCCTTCAGTTAGACTGGAACGAACAGATGGATGTGAACATTCGGATGTTCCAGGAGTTTTTGGGCTGGGAGATTGGTTTTGGATGTGGTGATGCGGTTGAGGATTTCTTCTTTTTCTTTGCCTTTGAGTAGAACCAAGAGCTTTTTTGCCTGCATAATAACCGGAAAGGTGATGGTGAGCCGGTCTTTTACGGCAAACTCTTCGGTTGTGGTGTGGGCGACTGGCTCTTTTGTTTCAAGGGCAGGGGAGCCTGGAAAGAGTGAAGCAGTGTGTCCATCTGGGCCTATCCCCAAAACAATAAGGTCAAATGGCTGGGAAGGGAGCTCCTGTTGATACTTTTTGAGGCATTCATCAATAGGAAGAGAGGTATCAAAGTAGTGAAAGTGCTGTGGGTTGATGGTCTCACGGATTAATCTATTGTTGGAATTTTCGTCGTCAAGGGAGATGTAGCGTTCATCAACCTGGAAAAACTGAACTTCTGGTAAATCCGGAAGTGCTTCATACACGGGACGGGGAGTGGATCCGCCACTGAGAGCAATGGTCCCGTTTTGTGGGAGTGCGTTGGCAATATGGTCGACAGAATCATCGATAAAATGCTGTTCCCGATCAAAGAGGCGAATGAACATGTTGATTGTTTAGGGATCATCATGCCAGATGAATCCATCCTGGCGAGTAAGTTTGTGCTGGCTTTTTGGTCCTTCGCTGCCTTCTTTATATTTTTCCACACGGATTTTTTTTCTTTTAATAGCGTCAAGAATGGCTTCTGTAACATGCCATGATGCGATGATTTCCGGGAAGGAAAGGAAGCTGCTTTTGTTTTCGCGAATAACATCCAGGAGGAGGAGGCCGTGAGGCGGGAGGCAGTAGTCTCCGGAACAGGCGATAGATTTGGATGTTGTAATAGATTCGTATGGAGAGCTGCCGGTTTGGTACTTATTCATGAGTTTAATGGAAACTCTTTCTTCCGGCCCCACCTCTATCACCAAAAGATTTGGTTCTTCTGAATCTTTTTGGAAAGCGAGTTTTTTGAACTCAACGACAACGGTTGTCAGTTTTTTGTGCAGTTTTTTCCCGGTTCGAATATAAATAGGAACTTTAAACCATTCGCCCTGATCGATTAAAAGTTTTACTGCCGCGAATGTTTCGGTTTTGGACCCTTTTGGAATGCCATTTTCTTTGGTGTAACCATCATATTGTCCAATAACAACATTGTTGCCCTTTGGAAGTTTGATGGCGGAAAGGATGCTGTTTTTTTCCCGATGGAGGCTTTCGGCGCTACCGCTGATAGGCACATTCATGGTGGTGAGAGCCAGGATCTGAAGGAGGTGGGACTGGATCCAGTCTTTCATGATTCCCACCTGGTCAAAGTAACCGGCGCGCTCTTTGATGCCAATGCTTTCCAGCGCGCTGATCTGGATATTGGCGATTTCGGCTCCCCGTAAAAGAATGTTGAGGATGCGATTGGTCTGACGGAGGTTTAGAATGCTTTGAACACCGGATTTTCCAAGGAAGTGATCGAGCAGGTATGCCTGTTTTTCTTCAAAGTATCGGGAAATGAAGTGGTAAAGCTGGGTTGCCGATTTGGAGTCCTGGCCAAAAGGTTTTTCAATAATAAGGCGGATGTCTTCATTTTTGCTGGTTTTGCTTTCACCCAGGTTTTGGATGATCGGTTTGAATGCTTGTGGAGGAACGGAAAAATAGGCAAGGTGTGGTTGTTTTTTTCCTTTCGTCAGTTTTTTGAGGAAGGCTTTATATTCGTGAAAGCTTTCAAGGTTGTTGTATTGACCGGTGAAATAGTGGACATGCTGTGAAAGGTTTTTGAGAATCGTGGGATTCAGATCACTTTTTATAACGTTTTTGATGCTTGTTTCAAACTCTTTTTGAAACTGCTTCTGGGTTTTCTTTGTTCGGGCGAAACCAATGATTGAAAAGTCTGCCGGGAGTCTTTTTTGTTCGGCGAGGCTGTAGAGTGCCGGGAAAAGTTTAAGCTTGGCCAAATCTCCGGATGCACCAAAGATTGTAAGAGTGAATGGATCTTTTATGCGGAAAATATTCATAGTTTGTTGTTGATATTTTTATTATGATTTCCAGTGTGCGTGGAAAATCCCTTCCCGATCTATGCGCTCGAATGTGTGGGCTCCAAATCCATCGCGGAGAGCCTGAATAAAGTTGGCATTACCTCTTTTTTGCGTCATAGCATAGAAATAGTTGAGGGCTGATGAAAGGGCCGGGATGGCAACTTCGTTTTTTGCAGCGATTTCAACCACCTCTTTAAGGCTGGCGATGTTTCCTTTGATCTCGGCTACAATTGATGGCATTTCCAGAAGATGGATGTGACTTTGTCCGGATTCTTTGTAGGCTTTTTGAATTTTTTCAAGCAGAATCATCCGGATAATGCATCCTCCCTGCCAAATGCGTGTTACCTCGGCAAGGTTTGTATCCCATCCATTTTCATCTGATGTTGCCTGAATGAGCTCAAGTCCCTGGGCGAAGGCGCAGATGATTCCAACATAAAGAGCATCGTCCAAAAGGTCGATAAAGCGGTCAGTGTCCAGGTTGTCGCGGATTGGTTGTGGTTGATACTCTTTTGCCAGATCTTTTCTGCGTTCTTTAAAGCTGGATATAATACGGCTGGTAACAGCTTCTGTAATAGTCGGGAGAGCGATGCCTTTTTGCAGTGCATCAACAGATGTCCAGCTGCCGGTTCCTTTTTGGGCAGCCTTATCCATAATTTTATCAATGAGATAGCCGTCCCCAAGATCATCTTTTTGAGCGGTGACGGTTGAAGCAAGGTCCAGGAGATATCCGTTCAATTTTCCACGGTCAAACTGTCTGAACACCTGACTTATGTTTTGGGCAGGCATGTCGAGGAGAGTTTTCATCATGTCATAAGCTTCGGCAAGCATTTGCATAATGCCGTATTCAATGCCGTTGTGAACCATTTTGACATAGTTTCCTGCGGCACCCGGGCCAAGATATGTCACACATGGAGTGCCGGAAAAATCTTTGGCTGCTGCTGCTTCAAGAATTGGCTGAATTTCCGGCCAACTCTCTTTGGGTCCTCCAGGCATAAGGCTTGGGCCGTGGAGCGCGCCTTTTTCTCCTCCGGAAATTCCACATCCCCAAAAATGAATACTCTTTTTTTTCAGCTTCTGTTCGCGTCTTTCGGTGTCGCTGAAGTGGGTGTTTCCAAAATCGAGGACAATGTCGTTGGGGTCAAGGAGGGGAGTCAGGCTTTCTAAAACGGCATCAACAGGGGGGCCGGCTTTTACGATGATGATGATTTTCCGTGGGATTTTAATGCTCTGGACAAACTCCTGGAGGTCTTTTGTTCCAATTAGGTTTTCGGTTCCATGTTCAGCGATAAACTCTTCTGTGACCTCTGTTGTTCGATTGTAGACTGCGGTGACAATCCCTTTGGTGGCAAGGTTGCGGGCAAAGTTGGAGCCCATGGTTCCGAGTCCTATAATTCCTATTTCTGCAAGATTTTGAGGCATGTCTCTTTGATCGCGTTAGATGATATTCCTGCGTGTTCATAGAGTTCGAGTGCTTTTCCTGAAAGTTGGTACTCTTTGACGGCAATATTTTCGTATGCTTCTGGTTGGATTCCTTCTTTGAGGAGTTCTTTTGCGAGTTGGGATGAGAGCCCGGCAATGTTGTTGTGGTCTTCGCAGGTGAGAACTTTGCCCGTTTTTTTGATCGATTCAAGAAGGTTGTTGTCGAATTTTTTGATTGAACTCACCGCTACGATTTCGATTGAGAGATCTGGATTGCTTGCTTTGAGTTCGCTCCATGCTTTGAGTGCTTCGGTAATCATGGCTCCACTGGCGGCGATGGTGAGATCGGATCCTTCGCGAATGGTGTCGGATTTTCCGTATTCGTAGACGTAGTCGGTTCCGTAGAATGGTGTTCCGTCCTCTTTGGTGATGGTTGGGAATTTGTGTCGGCCCATGCGCACGTAGAAGTTTCCCCAATGGGAAGCAATGTAGCGGATGATTCGGTCGGTCTGGTTGGGGTCGGCTGGCTCGATGACCATGGTATGGAACATTCCAAGGAATGAGCTCATGTCGTCGATGGCCTGGTGAGTTGGTCCATCTTCTCCAACGGAAAGTCCGCAGTGAGTGGCTACCATTTTTACGTTTGTACGGTTAATGTCGTTGACCCGGGCCTGGTCTTTGGCGCGGCTGGTCATGAATGCTCCAAAGGTGGAACAGAATGGTATGAATCCGCTTAAACTGAGTCCGCCGGAAATGGAGACCATGTTCTGTTCTGCAATTCCTGTTTCAAAATGTTGAGCTGGTAACTCTTTTTCTACGCCAGCGGTTTTAACCGATTCGCTTAGGTCTGCTGCGAGTGCCACGACGTTTTTGTTGTTTTTGGCCAAATCCAGCAAAGCTTTTCCGTATGCACTGCGACAGTCGGTGACTTCATCGGCAGAGTAGAGGATTGGTTCACCGGCGTTGATCTCAACGGGAATGAGGTCCTCTTTTATGTCTGAGTGTGGCGGTTTCCATTTTACAACTTCCTGGATGTGGGCAAGTGTTTCCATCTCTGTTGGAGAGAGTTCCAATTCTGCCAATGCTTTGTCGGCCATTTCCGGACTTGGGGCGTTCCCATGCCAGGTGGCTTTTAAATCTTCTCCTTCTTTTTCCATGAAATCGACCCCTTTCCCCATAACGGTTTTTCCAATCAGGACGACCGGTTTGTCTTTCACCCCGTGGGCTTCAGCGAGGGCATTCCACATGGCTGCAAAGTCGTGTCCGTCCACTTCTATAACATGCCAGTGGGCCGATTTGAAAATGGCCGGCAGATCCAGCGGCATGATCTCTTCCAGGCTGGCTGTCAGTTGGACTTCGTTGTAGTCCACAAAAAGGATCAGGTTGTTGAGTTTGTATTTATTGGCAAAGTGCGTCATTTCGTAGACCTGACCTTCCTGAGCTTCGCCATCGCCCATGAGTGCATACACTTTTTTGTCGCCGCCTTTCGATTTTTCTGCGAGCGCGAACGATGCAGCAACGGAAACTCCGATTCCAAGTGGTCCGGTTCCATAATGCACTCCATCCACATGACGGGTGACGTGTCCTTCATAAATGCTTCCAACCTGCCGGAAAGTATTAATCACGTCATCTTTTGGGATGTAGCCCATCTCTGCCAAAATGCTGTACACAGCAGGCGAGATATGTCCGTTGGAAACCACAATCTCTTCGCCGGTCTGGCTGATAATGAAACTGTAGAGGAGTGTAAGGTAATCGATGCATGAGAGGGATCCTCCCGGGTGACCGCTCTGCGACTGCTTGAGCATGCTTATGATGGTGCTGCGGCACGATTTGGCAACAACATCAAGGAATTCAATCTGCTGTGGTTGGAGCTGTTCTCCTATTTTCGGAATGTTCATGATAGTAGTTTTTTGGTTATTTGCTTCGAAAGTTCTACGCCTGGTTGGTCAAAGGCGTTAATGTTGAAAAATTCACCCAGGAATGCTGTGGCTCCTTCAAAAAGGAGGAAGAGTTCGCCCAAAGTGTGTTCGTTGATTTCATCTATTTCCAGAGTGATGTTTGGGCGATCGTTTTGGGTGAGGGACTTAATGGTTCCTTCCATTTCGGTGTGGATGAGTTTGCTGAACGTGACTCCTTTAAGGTAGTTGAGTGACTCTTCTTCTGGATAAAGATGAGGAATTGGGGTTTCGATGCCCATGTTTTTTACCCGCATGAAAATGTGGAGTTTGTCGTTTGGTCCTTCATTGTAGAGCTGGCTTTGTGAGTGTTGATCTGTTGCGCCGAGCGCGTTAATTGGAGTGATGCCGACATGAACTTCTTCTCCTTTGTTGTTCACTTTTTTCCCAATGCTTTCCGCTAAAAGTTGCCGATACCAATCGGCGAAGCGGATAAGTTTTTGAGCGTATGGCGTGAGCACATGCATAGTTTTTCCTTTTTTGGCGAGGAGATATTGGATAGTTGCCAGTTTGAAAGGGAGGTTTTTTTCTGGATTATCACTAAGGAATAGATCCTTCATGGAATTTGCTCCTTTTAACAGTTCTTCGACTTTTAATCCAATGAGTCGGGCAGGCAAAAGTCCCACATGGGTGAGGACTGAAAATCTTCCACCAACGTTGGGTGGCACTTCAAAGCTGATAATTCCTTCATCGTTGGCTGTTTTGCGAAGGAATCCGTTTTCTGGATCGGTGATAAAAACGAAATGTTCTTTTGGGTCTAAATCGGCATTGTTGCAGAGATTGCGGAAGTACATGTACTCCGAAAGTGTTTCTGGCGTTCCTCCGGATTTTGTGACCACAATAAAAAGTGTTCGCTCCAGTTGAATGACATCCTGGATTTCGTTCATCATCACAGGGTCGATGTTGTCCAAGACAAACAGTCGAGGTTTTGCGTAAAGGTGGGTTAGACTTTGTTGTAAACAGATAGTCCCGAGTGATGATCCTCCAATTCCTAAAACGACAAAATGATCATATTTTCCTTCTGCGTTGGCAGCAAATGAGTTGACCTTTTCCAGAAGTGATTCGTCTTCAATGATGGAGTAGAATCCTTGTTTTCGTTCGTGGATTTGTTTGAGGTAGGTTCCCAGGAGTGCTGATTCTCTTTCTATTTCCCCCTCAGATAAGCCATGTCCATTCGCTATTTGAGAAAGGTTTTCGTTGTGGAGGGTGATCATAGGGGTCTATTTTTGAAGGTCTTTTACTTTTTCCCAGTCGGCCAGGAATTTTTCCAGTCCGATGTCGGTGAGTGGATGTTTGATGAGCTTGTCGAATACCTCTGGCGGCATGGTGCAGATGTCAGCGCCAAGTTGGGCAGCGTCGATAACGTGCCTTGGGTGGCGGACACTCGCTACTAAAACTTTTGCATCGTAGTTGTAGTTGCCGAGGATGGTGACGATTTCTGCGATGAGTTCCATCCCGTCTTGAGAGATATCGTCCAATCGGCCAATAAACGGGCTGATTAGTGCTGCTCCTGCTTTGGCGGCCAGGAGTGCTTGTCCGGCTGAAAAAATGAGTGTGACGTTCACGGGAATCCCTTCACTTGAAAGGGTTTTGCAGGCGCGTAATCCGTCTTCGGTCAGTGGAACTTTTACGTAAATGTTTTTGTGCCACTTGGCATATTCACGCCCTTCTTTGATCATCCCTTCGTAGTCGGTGGCTACGACTTCGCTGCTGATTGGTCCGTCTACCACCTGGGTGATCTCTTTAATTCGGGATTCAAGAGAAACGCCTTCCTTGGCAATGAGCGAAGGATTGGTGGTGATTCCATCGACGGTACCCCATGCAGCGTATTTTTTAATGGCTTCAATATTTGCAGTATCCAGAAAAAGTTGCATGGTGCGATTGTGAAAATTTACTGTCTCCACTATACGCAATTGAGCGCTGGTGTACAGTGTTGTTGGCGAACTTTTTGGAATGTTTCTTTATTTCACCGCGACATAAATGTCGATCTCCGCGTTGTCGGGGTCGGCAGTTTTTGGTCCGTAGATTTCAAAGCTTGGGGCGTAGCTGAATTCGGGTTCCAGTTCATAAATGAACTCCCACATTTCGCGGACACAATTTGGCAAAGCTCCTTTTGCCGTGAACTTCATGTATTTTCCGGCTGGAATTTCTATGCTCATGACTCCTTTTGGAAGTTTTTTGTCGATGAATTCAACTCGTTTTCCCATGATGCAGTTTTGCGGTACGGGATTATCTTTTTTATATTCAGAATAGATGTTCAGGATTTCATTATCTTTTTGATTTGGGATTTTGTTCATGACTCCTTCACGGAAAAATCGGCTCCAAAGTGATTCAACATCTTTATACAGTTGTTCTTTGTCGCCTTTGATTTTGGTTTCGATCCCTACAACTAACATTTCCGGGATGTGAACTATTTGAAAATCGTCCATAAGAACTATTGTTACTTTATCGCTATATGTTCGCGGCTTTGTCCGACTCCAACAAATTCAACCGGGCAGCCAAGGAGTTCTTCGATTTTTTCAACGTATTTGCGCGCGTTTTCCGGGAGTTCGCTGATAGTGCGTGCAGCGGAGATGTCTTCTTTCCATCCTGGCATTTCAATATATTCAACCTCTACACGGGCCAGGTCTTCGATCGCGGCTGGTGGGCTTGAAATAGTTTTGCCATCCAGCTTGTAGGCGACGGCGATTTTAAGTGTGTCCAGGTCGTCAAGAACGTCGAGCTTGGTGAGGTTGATGGCTGTGAGTCCATTAAGGTCAACACTGTATTTGGAAACAACCGCATCAAACCATCCGCAACGGCGTGGCCGACCTGTGGTTGATCCAAACTCTCCACCGGTTTCTCGGATCTGGTTTCCAACTTCATTATCCAGCTCTGTCGGGAATGGTCCTGCTCCAACGCGGGTGCAGTATGCTTTCATAATTCCAATGGACGATGTGATTTTTCGCGATGGCAAACCGCTTCCTGTGATCGCTCCTCCTAAAGAAGCATTTGAAGAGGTCACGAATGGGTAAGTCCCATGATCAATGTCTAAAAGCGTGGCGTTCACTCCTTCCACCAAAATGTTTTTGCCTTCTTTCATCATTCCCTGGATGAAAGAGACGGAGTCGGTAATCATTGGTTTGATTTCGTCCATTTTTGAGCGATAGAATTCCAGATCCTCTGAAGGATCGTGTTCGAAGCCATACATTTTCTGAAGGATTTCCAGATTGGCTCTGACTTTCTGTTCAAAGCGATCAAAATCTAAAAGGTCGCAAACACGAATTCCAATGCGAGCCATTTTGTCGGTGTAGCATGGTCCGATTCCCCGCTTGGTGGTTCCAACGGCGTTCTTCCCTTTGCGCTCTTCCTGGAGTCCATCAATGATTTTGTGGTATTCAAAAAGGAGGTGAGCCCGATCGGAGATGAAAAGTCGCCCATCCAGGCTAATGTTGTTTTCGCGGAGCCGCTCAATCTCTTCGAAGAGTGTCTGCATGTGGAGCACGACACCGTTGCAAATGATTCCTTTTACGTTTGGGTATAAAATTCCTGATGGCATCAGGTGAAAAACGAATTTTTTGGTCTGCCCTGGATTGTCTGGATCGGGGATGTAAACAGTGTGGCCGGCATTGGCTCCTCCGGTTGCGCGAACGATCAGGTCATACTCTTCGGCCATGATATCGGTGAGTTTTCCTTTTCCTTCATCTCCCCACTGTCCTCCGACAATGGCTGCGACGTTTCCATATTTTTCAACAAGATTAGCCATGAGTTGCAATAAAAATTTACTGTTTAAGATGTATCACAGAACTCTTGAATCGTACAAATTTTTGGAAGATGCTACGCTTTTTCCGGAGAAATTTTCCATTTTTTAATAAGGTAAGACAAAAGAACCGGAATAATAAATTTGAAGAGAATCATAGTTCCAATCAGAACGGAGTAGAGTTGTTCGTGAATGAGTCCTTTATCCAGAAGAAGTTTAATAATAACAATGCTGGTACTGAATTTTACGGTAATGCTCATACCCAGAATGAGTGCGTTTTTTGGGCCGATCTCTTTACGGGTCATGAAGTAACTGGTGATCATTTTGGTGCTGTTACTCATCGCCATAACAAGGAGGATGAGAAGTGGGAACTGCACAAGATAACCAATGTCGGTTTCGAGTCCGACCCAGACAAAGAAGATAGGGGCAAACAGTCCGTAAGCCATGGTTCTGACTTCGGAATCAATGAAAGAGAGAAGTTTTGGAGGTATAGCATTTTTGAGCGCGATCCCGGCAAGGAGTGCTCCTAATGCCTCTGCGTCAACAAACTGTCCAATTCCCACGAAAACAAACATAATGAAAATGAGTAAAAGGAAGAGGGCAGAGATATCTTTATATTTAAAGGGGATGATTTTTTTGTGGAATCGGAAAATAACGAAAGCCAGAACAAAAAGTAATATTTAAATCTCCATGTCCAACCTCACTACTAATAAAGAAGCTGGCAACAATAACGGTTATCACCTCAACGAGATCGTCCAGTACGCCAATGCCTAAAATGGTTTGGCCCAGTTTTGTTTTGGTAAGTTTGAATTCGTCCAGAATAGGAAGGAGGACGGCTTCGCCGACAGTGGAAAAAGAGGTGGCGACCAAAATGCTGATAGGCCAGGGTGTTCCAAAAACAAAATGAATGAGGATGGATCCGAAGAATGATTCAGCCAGGATGACGGCTGCGGTGGTTTTAAGGACAAGGTTGTTGGAGCCGAGAATCTCTTTTAAATCTATTTCGAACCCAATAATAAATAAGAGGAAGTACATTCCCAGCTGCGCCAGAAATTCGAAAGTCGGAGCCGAAGTGATAGAGGTGAAAGGATTGTAAGCTGCCAATCCGAGTCCTAGAAGAAGGGCCGCGAAAATCCAGGGAATTCGAAACTTTTCAAGGAGAAGTCCTCCAAGGTAAACGAGAAAGAAGAGTCCGGCGAGAAAGAGAAGCAGATGGTCCATGAAATGCGTATCTTGATAGGCCTGTGGTTCTTATTATAGTGGACCTGTTTTGTTTTGAAAAATTTTCTGTATTGCTTTTAAGCCCCTAAAGAGTCCAGGACTGTGTTGGCCTCATTGAATTTGGCAAAAAACATTCTGGCTTTGTTGAATCTTTCGCGATTGGATGATAGATCGGTTGCCCTTGAGCGTAGAGTGAGAAATGCTTTTGCCAGCCGGGCACACATTTCCTGGACATTAATGGAGCCGATAGAGGGATCATTCATGATCGAGGAACGAACAGTTTCCAGTTCCATTTTACAGACTTGAAGTTCAATATCTTTTTGGGGATAGAAGAGGCGGAGTAATTTTTTAAGAATGCCTTCCTGGGATTCCAGGGTTGTTTCCAGTGCCTGAATGTCCTGAAGGATGGAAGTTCCGGTGTTCAGTACTGGAATTCCCATTGTTTCAATATTCTTAATAATCTGATGAAGTTGTTTTTTTATGGTTAGTACTCTTAGAAGGAGTGTTGCTTCCTGATAGGCATTATCCAGTTCGCTATCAAGTTTACTGTCCGGTTGAGGAGCGGGAGAAAGCGGATTGCCGAGTCCTATTTGTGTGGGCTGAGTTATCCGATGCCGACCCGCCTTTGAGTGAATTCCTGTTATGTTGCCTCTAATGGACCGGATGGTGTCCTGGCGGATTTTTTGGGTTTCCAGTGCTTCATCTGGTTGAGGTTGCTGAATTGGTTCGGGTGGATTGTTTGTTTCCACTCCTACTATTGGGTGAGGTCGAATGTTGGTGAGTCTTTCCTGTCTTTTGCTTTGGCGAAGATGATTGATTGTCGTTTCTTTGATTTCTGGTGTTAATTGTCCCTGTCCATTGCTGAGCTCAGATGGGAATTTTTTCTGCATGTAATCAATGACATCACTAAGTGTGAAAGCAATAGCCATCATGTTGTTCCGGACGTTTTGATCCTGACGGTCGCAGCTGAGTGCTTTTTCCCGCGCGAGTATGAGCTCATGAATGGTCTCGGCTTCATCAATCAGCCGCGAAGCAAAGTGTGTCTTTATGCTGTCGCGGTGGAGGTTATTGCTGTTCGCCGCTTCAAGAACTAAAGCGAGGACTGATTGGATTTTAATGCGCTTGGTTTCTCTCTCCATTACTTCTGATAAAGATACTTTATGGCTGATATTAATTCTTGTTTGTGTTTTTACGCAATTTAATAATAGTGACAAATAAATGAAAGAATGTGCACCTTGATACGGTCCGCTTCCTCCATTATAGTAGGGCTGTTTCTATTCTGAAAAATTCCAATATGCTTACTCTTGACGATATCACCGCCCAAATTCAACACTGTTTGGCGGGGACTGATTTTCCAACACTCGGGGAAAAATATGAAGGAAAAGTGCGTGACAATTACACCAAAGATGGAAAACGTTTTATTATTGTTTCCGACAGGCTTTCCGCGTTTGACAGGATTATTACGCTCATTCCTTTTAAAGGTCAGGTTTTGAATCAGATTGCTCAATTCTGGTTTGAGCAGACTGCGGATATTATGGGGAACCATGTGATTGAGTTTCCGGATCCGAATGTGGTGATTGCCAAAGAGTGTAAACCTTTGCCGATTGAAATGGTGGTTCGTGGCTATATTACTGGTGTAACAACGACCAGTGCCTGGTACAACTATCATGAAAAGGGCGTGCGAAATTTTTGTGGGAATGAGTTGCCGGAAGGTTTGAAGAAAGATCAAAAATTTGATGAGCCGATTTTGACACCATCAACCAAGGCGTTGAAAGGGGATCATGATGAGTCGGTTTCCCGTGAAGAGATTTTGGAGCGGACAGATTTGACTCCACAGCAGTACGACGAAATTGCTGAAAAATCTTTGAAACTCTATAAGAGAGGAGTGGAAATTGCCGCGAAACAGGGGATTATCCTTGTAGACACCAAATATGAGTTTGGTTTGACTCCGGAAGGTGAAATTGTTCTGATTGATGAGATTCATACGCCAGACTCTTCACGATTCTGGTATGCGGATGAATATCAAAAACGATTCGAGGCTGGAGAAGAACAAAAGAAGATCGATAAAGAGTATTTAAGAGTATGGCTGGCCAATGAAAAAGGTTTCCGTGGAGATGGAGAGGTGCCGGAAATTCCAGATGAAATTAAAGCTGAAACAGCCCGACGTTACATTGAGGCTTATGAACTTATCACCGGCCGGACGTTTGAGGCCCAGGTTGGTGATGTAATGGAACGCTTAACCAATAACTTACAACAATACCTATGAGTGAAATGTTAGTACCAATTATTCTTGGAAGTTCAGTTGATAAATGGTGGGCTGACAAAGTTGTTGAAGAGCTGGATAAATGGGGAATCCCGAGTAAGATCCATGTAGTCTCAGCACACAAAGTGCCAGAGATTTTGGTGGATCTGATTAATGATTATAACAAATTTGAAGGATTGCTCTGTTACGTCACTATGGCAGGACGGAGTAACGGTCTTTCTGGTTGTACTTCGGCTTCTGCAATTCACCCGGTGATTGCCTGTCCGCCATTCAGCGATAAAGCCGATATGCTTGTGAACCTTAATTCTACGCTTCAGATGCCAAAAGAGACTCCGGCGATTACAGTTTTGGATCCGAATAATGTTGCCAACAGTATTGCGCGAATGTTTGGGCTGGGATCTGGTGAGATGAAAACAAAAGTATCTGAACACGTTCAAAAGGTGAAAGCTGGATTTTCTAAAGACGCACTCTAAATGAGGGATCCTCTTAACAATTTGTCTCCACTGGATGGCCGCTACGGTTTAAAGGTTGATGAGTTGCGGCCATATTTTTCTGAGGCGGCGCTTATGAAGCATCGGCTTTTGGTGGAGGTGGAGTGGTTTATTTTTCTCTGTAATAAGGCGAAGCTGAAAGGAACGAAAGTATGGAAGCCAGCCGAACTCAAGCAGTTGCGGTCGCTCTATGAGTTTTTCGACATGGTGGACGCGACTCGCGTGAAAGAGATCGAAAGCACGACGAATCATGATGTGAAGGCAATTGAATATCTGATGAAGGAAAAGCTTCGGGGATCCGGTTTCGAGCCGTATTTGGAGTTTGTTCATTTTGGATGCACCTCGGAAGATATTAATAATCTTTCTTATGGATTGATGTTAAAGGGTGCTGTGGAAAATGTTCTTTTGCCAGCTATGACCGGTGTGGCGGAGCTTTTGTATGAAATGGGGAAAAAGTATAAAAAGGTTCCAATGATGTCACGGACGCATGGGCAACCGGCATCGCCAACAACTCTTGGGAAAGAGCTCGTTAATGTCGTGGCCCGATTGGAGCGTCAGTTGCGAAGTTTGAAGCAGGTAGAAGTATTGGGAAAGATGAATGGAGCTGTTGGAAATTTCAATGCTCATGTATCGGCCTATCCAAAGGAAAACTGGATCGACTTGAGTACAAAATTTATACAATTTTTAGGGCTTACGACAAATCACTACACAACGCAAATTGAGTCTCATGACTATTTTGCAGAAATGTTTGATGGGATTGCCCGGTATAATACTATTTTGATGGATCTGGATAAGGATGTCTGGAGCTATATTAGTCTTGGATATTTTAAACAGCGCTTGAAGAAAGGGGAGGTTGGATCTTCTACCATGCCTCATAAAGTGAACCCAATTGATTTTGAGAATAGTGAAGGGAATTTGGGAATCGCGAATGCTATTTTGAAACATTTTTCAGAAAAGCTTCCGATTTCACGACTGCAACGGGATTTAACAGATTCAACAGTTGTGCGGAATATTGGAATGGGACTTGGTCATTCGCTCCTGGCTTATAAGAGCTGCTTGAAAGGTCTTCATAAGCTGGAATTGAATAAGAAGGTTATGGCTGCGGATTTAGATGCCAACTGGGAACTTTTGGCTGAGCCGATTCAGACAGTTATGCGTCGACATAAAGTTGAAAATGCTTATGAGCAATTGAAAGATCTCACTCGGGGTAAAAAGGTGAATAAAAAAACTGTTCATAAGTTCATTGATGGATTATCAATCCCAACAGCTGATAAAAAGAGGTTGAAATCTCTTACACCTTCAACGTATATTGGCCTGGCAACAGAGCTGGTGGACTCATATAAACCTGACTTTTTTTCATCATGATTCTTTCAGACCGAGACATTAAAGGGCGGATCGCGCAGGGGGACATTGTCGTAAAATCACCGGATGGTGATCACATGCCGAATGTGGGCGCTTCTTCTATGGATTTTCGGCTTGGAAGATACTTTAAGGTTTATAACCACGCGAAGCACGCTGTTTTGGATCCACGAAATCCGGACAGTTTTAAGGATGTGACGAATATGGTGGAGATCGACGAAGCGAATGCTCCTTTTATTGTGCAGCCAGGGGAGTTTGTTTTGGGAGTGACATTAGAATCGGTGAAACTATCGGATGATCTGGTTGCCCGTGTGGAGGGGCGAAGCTCTCTGGGGCGACTTGGGATTATTGTTCACTCGACAGCAGGATTTATTGATGCTGGATTTGAGGGGACTATCACTTTGGAAATTACCAATATCAACCGTATGCCGGTGGCTTTGTATCCGGGGATGCGGGTGTGCCAGCTGGCGTTTGAAACTATGAGTTCTCCGGCAGAAGTTCCATACAACATGAAAAAGAGCCAGAAGTATCAGGGGCAACAATATCCGGAAGAGAGCCGGATCGCGCTGGATCCGCAGTTTGCGGATGAAGCGAAGAAAGCATAAAGCTTTTCTTCTCGTTTTCATCAAGGTCATTATTTCCAGGCTTCCTCATGGGAAACTTGATTGATTTGCCGAATTGTACTATGGTTCTACTCCTCGGTCTTCGACAATTTAACAAGGAGCGTTTGATATGCCGATTTTTGGCACTGCTGGCGATGTTTATCGCATGATGTGGGAAGGAGGAAAGGCCAAAGTCCGCTCTGTCTGGCGGGATTTCGTGAAGAATACTTACATGCCGAACCGCAGTGGTGCTCTTCGTACAGGTACCCTTTTTGACTTTTGGAGGTGGGAGCAGGCGCTGTTTGCTTCTCTTTCAAAAGAAAAAAGGTCGTACACCATTGAGCTGCCACGGGATCTCACATTGGAGATTCTGGATGTGATTCGTGATGGGCGAGGTGTTGCGTGCGATTATCGGGCGCAGGTCATTAACTTTCGTCAGGAGGCAGTCATGGAGTGGCGCCGAAGCAACGGGCGCCTTGTGATCGAGGAGCTGAGTTTTCGGGTCCTTTGTGACCTCCTCTATGGAGGACGCGCCAACGTCGCTTAGGAGCGTTGGATGTGTGCTCCTCACTTAACCGGCACCTGCGAGGGGGTGTCGGTTTTCTTTTATGAACTTTTCTTGTCAGGTGTGCTCCATGGAAGGGGACTTGTTGGATCCCTTTTTGCATGCTGAGTTAATTGAACCTGGCTATTCCTTGGTGCTGGGGTTTCCTCAATTACTGTGTCTACGGCACTTGAAATTTCATCGGCCAAATATTCTCCAGGGAACATCTCTCTTCGCAGGTTTTGCCAGATTTGATACTTTTCATCTGCATTTTTTTCGCCTTTTCTTATGGCTTCTTCATATGCTCGATGAGCTTTTACTACGGCAAGCTCTCTTGAAATGTCCTGTCTTTCAAATCGATCGGCTTCGGTGTTGTGATTCAGTCCTTTTTCCGGATCCAGTCCAAGAGTTTTCATGGTAGTCTCGCTCACATAGATCGGTTCATTTGTTCCGATGGGTAAAAGAGCGTATTGATTTTCAAAATCTCCATACTGAATCATCAGCATGCCATTGTCTTTTTTTAAGATGGTGACTTCTCCTCTGGCTGGTCCAATTCCTGGGATGTATGCATGGAATAAAATATCTTTTGATCCTTTTGATGCCCAATCTTGAAGATACTGGCCTGTGAAAGAATATGGGTATTGTTCTTTTATTTCAGGGCTCAATTCAGAAGGTCCGAATGAAAGAGTAGTCATGAGAAGAGGGGTAAAATCGTGTAAATTATAGCACTTTTTTGCTTTATTTCAATTGGGCTCGCTCTCCTTTGATTTGAAACATAAAATCGTTTAGACTCTCTGAGGTTTTTGATATCTTATATTTATGTTTCAATCAGTTGATCCAAAGCAGTCTTTTCCAGAGCTTGAGCACCAGATGCTAGAGGCCTGGGATAAGAATAAAACGTTTGAGAAGTCTGTAGAGGCGCGAAAGGATGGCGAGAAGTATGTGTTTTTTGATGGGCCGCCATTTGCGAACGGGCTGCCGCACTATGGTCATATTCTGGCAAACTCTCTCAAGGACGCTGTGACGCGATACTGGACTATGAAGGGGTACTATGTGCCGCGAACCAATGGATGGGATTGCCACGGTTTGCCGGTTGAGTATGAAATTGAAAAGAAACTGGAGCTGGCTGGACGGAAAGATATTGTGGATATGGGTGTGGAGAAATTTAACGATGCCTGCCGTGAAAGTGTGTTTACGTATACGAAAGAGTGGGAACAGTTGCTTCGACGGATTGGACGATGGGTGGATTTTGGACAAAGCTATGCCACGTTAAATAACGATTATATGGAGTCGATCTGGTGGGTGTTCTCACAGATCTGGAAAAAAGAGATGGTGTATCAGGGTCACAAGAGTATGCATGTGTGTCCTCGGTGCGAAACGCCGCTTTCAAACTTTGAGGTTTCGCAAGGATATAAAGATGTGACCGATCTTTCGGCGACGGCCAAGTTTAAATTGAAAGGTGAAGATGTTTTTGTTTTGGCATGGACCACAACTCCCTGGACATTGCCAGGAAACATCGCACTCTGCATGGGGCCGGAAATTGAGTATGTGAAAGTTGGAGTGAAATATGAGGATGGAAAAGAGGAGGTGTACATTGTGGCAAAAGAGTTAGTGGAAAAGGTTTTTAAAGATATGAACTACAATGTTTTAGATGCTGTTGATCCACAAGCAATGGAGGGCAAAGAGTATGAACCGCTCCTTCCTTTTTATAAAGATGAGCCAGGATTCAAGATTGTGTTGGCGGATTTTGTGACCACGGAAGATGGAACGGGAATCGTGCACATTGCGCCAATGTTTGGTGAGGACGACTACGAAGTGGCGAAAAAGTACGATCTACCAATGATCCAACATGTGAAAATGGATGGAACGTTTAAAGATGAAGTGACTGACTGGGCAGGGAAGTTTGTGAAAGGACAGGATCAGAATGTGGCGCAGTATTTGGAGGATCACGGCCGGCTTTTTAAGAAAGAGAACTATCGGCACAGCTATCCACATTGCTGGCGATGCGACACGCCGCTTTTGAACTACAGCACGCGATCATGGTTTATTAAAGTGACCGATTTGAAGGACCGGATGCTCAAGAATAATAAGAAGATTTCGTGGCAACCGCCGCACATTCAGGAGGGTCGGTTTGGAAAATGGCTGGAAGGCGCGCGCGACTGGGCTATTTCGCGGAATCGGTTTTGGGGATGTCCAATTCCGGTGTGGGAGTGTGAAGAAGGGCATACCGAATGTATTGGCTCTGTGGAGGAGTTGAAGGAACGAAGTGGAAAACTGCCGGAGCGAAATGGGGAACTGGATCTGCACAAACCGTACATTGATGAAGTGACCTTTGATTGTAGCAACTGCGGCAAAGAGATGAAGCGCATTCCAGAAGTTCTGGACTGCTGGTTTGAGTCTGGATCCATGCCGTACGCGCAGCTCCACTATCCTTTTGAAAATAAGCAGGAGTTTGAAGATAACTTCCCGGCGCAGTTTATTGCGGAGGGATTGGATCAGACGCGTGGGTGGTTCTATACGCTTCATGTGTTGGCATCGATCCTTTTTGACAAGCCGGCCTTTGAGAATGTGATTGTGAATGGAATTTTGCTGGCAGCCGACGGGGAAAAACTCTCAAAACGAAAAAAGAACTATCCAGACCCGAATGAACTGTTTGAAACCAAGGGTGTGGATGCCATGCGTATGTTCCTCTATATGAGCACAACGCCGCTTGGGGAAGATGCTCGCTTTAGTGAATCGCACGTGGAAGAGGTGGTGAAAAAGTTTTCGCTGACGCTGTGGAATGCTTATAGCTTTTTCATGACGTACGCCAATATTGATGGATGGACGCCGAAAAAGATGGATGATGATTTTGAGCCATCGCACAAGCTGGATCAGTGGATTTTATCGGAGCTTCACACCTTGATTGGAACGGTGACGGAAGCTATGGATGCGTATAATTTGAATAAGGCGACGCGACCGTTGCAGGATTTTGTGGATAGTCTTTCCAACTGGTATATCCGCCGATCGCGCCGGCGTTTCTGGAAGAGTGAGAATGATGGCGACAAGAACGAAGCGTACCAGACGCTCTACACGGTGTTGGTTGAATTTTGTAAGTTGCTGGCTCCGTTTATGCCATTTTTGGCGGATGGAATCTATACCAATTTGACCGGAAAAGAGTCGGTGCATTTGGAAGATTGGCCAAAGCCACTTTCTGTGTACCTGAAAAAAGAGTTGAATGAAGAGAATCAATTGATCCGACAGATTGTGACGCTCGGACATGGTGTGCGTGATGCTGCCAACATTAAGGTGCGCCAGCCATTGGCAAAGGTCCAGCTTGGACTGCCGGCAAATGTGGATCATGGCATGATCCAGGCACAAAAAGATGTAATTCTGGAGGAATTAAATGTGAAGGATCTGGAAATTTTGACCGATGCCGGAGAGTTTGTGAAGCAGGTGTGCATGCCGAATGCGCGGGTGCTCGGTCCAAAATATGGGAAAGAGGTTCAATCGATTATTCAAATGGCCAAGGCCGGAGATTTTGAAGTGATGGAAGATGGTTCGGTGAAGATTGGGGAGTATGAGTTGAGCGGGGATGAGGTGGAGGTTGGATTCCACGGAAAAGAAGGGTTCGATGTTGCTTCCGCCGGTGGTGTGTCTGTGGTTCTGGATACAACCATTACCGATGAGTTGAAGCAGGAAGGTCACGCTCGAGAGATTGTCCGCCGAATTCAGGATTTGCGAAAAGAGGCAGACTACAACGTGGACGACCGCATTTATGTCTATGTTGAAGCTGCCGAACCGATTGGGGCTTCTGTCCTTGCTTTTGCGGATTACATAAAGAGTGAAACGTTGGCGTTGGAACTTCAGGACGCCGGTGACTTTGAATGGGACAAAGAGGTGGAAGCCGATGTTGACGGCGCGAAGGTGAAGATTGCGGTGAGGAGGTAGTTTTAACTTTTTCTACTATGAAAAAACAATGGCCACTTGGTTTCCTGGGTTTTATGTCCTTTTATAGTCTGAACTATTTTCAGACGCAAGACTGGACGTCTCTACTATGGCTGGTGTGGGTACTTTGGTTTCTCTACTTTATCCCGCGGAAGGGAGGGGATTGATTTTATTTCAACCTCCAGACCGCCTCGGCCATTTCGCCGCGAGTGATGTTGTAGTCCATGCTTTTCCATTCGTCAGGTCTAAGTCCAAGTGAATCCGCGTAACTAAGGTATTTCTTGTACCATTCGCCGCTGACTTCGGGGATAGTTGCGCCGTCGGCTCGCTGTGGACATCTGTGAAGCAATCTCGATTGGCCATGGAGTCGTTACCGAACTTGTATTCCATGAGGATTTTGATGAATTCGGCCCGGTTGATTTTGTTGAAGGGTTTAAAGGTTCCATCGCTGTATCCTTCTACAATGCCGCTGTCTTTCATATATTCAACGGCCTGTTCATATTTGTATGAAATGGTTACATCGGTGAAGGGCCTAGAGGCTACAGGGGTTGGTTCTGTTTTAAATACTGGTTCGGGAGTAGAGGGTATAGAGTAGCCCTGGCATTTGACCATGGAGCTGTAGCCGACACTGGAATTGCGCCATCCATCTACGCAAATGACACTGCCGTCGGACCACTTGCGAAGCGCAAGAGCTTGACGAATGTTCAGTGAACAGCTAGGCTGTTTGCCTAGTCTGTAATCGTTGCCGGATGAAGAAACTGCCAGATGCCACAACGAGGCCTAATGCCGCGCTTGACTGTGCATTGGAGGACGGACACCTAACCTCATTTCTCGAACACCTGCACGATGATGGTTGCATGGCTCCGGCGTGCGACGTGGCGCCTGGGTGGACTGAGGATCCAGAAGTAGATGAGCTGTGTTTGGATGTGTCTATTCTGGATGTATTGACCCACTTCGACCTTGCAAGACATCTCAAGAGAACCAGCTCTACGAGTGAACCTCTGCGGCTCGAAGGGCCTTGTGTCTTTGGGGGGGCTGGAACTCTCGTCATACGGCCAGTTGATGACGAAGATCCTTACAATCTGAAGTGGGAAGTTAACTATCCACCATCCAGCCTCGCCGCTGCGCGAGAAACCGTTCGCGAGTTTCTGGGAGCAGGCGGGACAGTGGTAGAATTCGTCATGCGACTGCAATCGTGCGGCCATTCCCAGGCAATCGCAGTTCTGAAAGGGATTCGCGCCAATGGCCCAATTGATAGCGTGTCCAGCTGGGTTTCCAAGAGCACGGACGACGCGCTGAACAGCTGACACCGCTGTGGCTGGAGCACGCTCCGTAAGTGGCGAAAGAAAGTGATGTAAAGGAAAAATGTGAGTGCTGATGACTCCTGTAAGGGTGAAAAATTTTTTCATGGCGAAGGGGATTAAGACCTTCCTATTTTATCCCTTAATTTAAAGGAATACGTAGATTGGTGTCTGGATTGTTGTAGCCTGAAGCGGGCCGCGACATGATGTCGGGCCCGCTGTTGCTGCGGTTGAAGTTCACGCAGCCGGGGGTTGCTTGGTTGGGGCGCTTAACGAATCCCTTAGATAGTCTATGTGGATGTTGAAGTGCTCCAGCTGCTGCTTTGCCCCCTGAAGAAGAGTGCGAAGTGAAGAACCGTCTCTTAAGAGTTTATGGATTTTGGCCAGGCTGGCCTGAACCTCTTTGCTAAGGTTTAGGATGCTGCTCCATGTTTTTTCGACGATCAGGCCTGTCTGTTGTGTTTCGGCATGGCTGACCATCTCGACAGCTGTTTTGAGTAAGCTGACGATGTTCTGCGTCTCTCTTACAGATAAGAGAATTGCCTCCTCATTGCTTTCACCATGGTGGTGAGCGATGACGCAGAGCGAGGTTAAGTGTTCGTCGAGACTTTGGAGTTCGTTCCGGCTCCTAATCCAAATGTTTTGTCGATCCTGGGTTTGCGACATTCTGAATCCTTCCTTAGTGGATGGTGTGCTGAGGTTGATAGGTTTTCAGTTGTTCAATGTGCTCTTTGTAATTGTTGATGAAGCGAATTATCGCTTCAAGAAGCGTGTTTTGTGGTGAATTCTCGAGTATGACATCCTCCAGGAGCTGAATAGCTCCACTGATTTCGACGACGGGTTCGTTGACCTGCTTCCAGTCGTCGTGAGTGATGGGATGTTGCCCCTGATCCTTTGCCCGTTGATAAAGAATCACTACCTGCGTACTCAGTTTGACCAGCCTTTCATAAAGGTCGGTCGCGTTTTTCAGGAACTTCATTACATTTTGGGTGTTGCCGTTGGAAGTGGGGCCCTGGGCCCTCAAAGCCAGGGCATGGTTGGTAGCAAAGCAGAGATTCTCATGGGAGAGCTGCCAGATCAATTGAGAAGACGCGTCATCTATCGACATTGAAATTTTCCTTTCGGGAGAGCTGTGTGATGTGTTCAACGCAAGCAGAAAGTATATCTGCCAGTTAAGAGGATCGGCCATAAAAGGCAACCATCTTAAATCTGACAAGTAGCTTTCTCCTTGCTGATGTTAAAGATCGTGAAGTTAGAGGGAATATTATCTTTTGTCACTTTTTTGTCAATGCCTTCGCGGTGGCAATGAACAAGAGGGAGAGGATCCAGAAAATAATCACGAGAACTCCGGCATTGGTGAATGCCTGTGGATATCCAATGGTGGAAACGTCTATAAATGGATAAGGGTAGACATCCATAAATGCTCCACGAGTAAAAATGAAGACAATGTAGATAAGAGGGTAGAGGAGCCAGCTGAAAGCATCTTTCCAATGAAGTCCTTTTTTGGGCGCGAATGTAAACCAGTAGAGGATTGCCAGAACAGGAACAATGGAATGGAGGAGCTCATCAACGATAAGTTGAAGTCCCTGTGGCTCCCATAGCGCGCGGAGGATGAGATTGTAGACTGCTCCAACAATGAGAATGTAAACAGTGATGGCGGTTAATGGTCTGTGGCTTGGAAAAGAGTTTTTTGAGTCGGGTGTTCTTTTTTGAAGCCAAAAAGGTGAAACAGGTGGCGGTAAGGATGTTGGTGAGAATGGTAAAAAAGCTAAAAAACTGGAGGATGGTCCAGGGGATCGACATCTTTCGATTTACGATAATAAGGTAGAACTGAAGAATGACCGCGGTCCAGGCAAGCAGGGCGATAGCTTTTTGTAAGATGCTTTTCTTGTTCATTGTCTGGTAGAGAAAGGTCGCCCATGAGGTTGATTTCATGGGCGACCTGATAAGATACGTCAGTTAAGTCTAGGCTTTGGTGAACTGCATGTTTCCTTCATTGGTGTAGAGGATCAATGTGTTTCCTCGTACATCGTAAGAAGTAACGTTCTGAAGGAGTCGAAGGTAGTTTTGTTCTTCGCTCTTTGGTTCACAAGCTTTACGGGTTGTAGCAATTGGGCTGAATGTAAGCTTATGAAGGTTGGTACTGTAGGTTCCTTTACCGTCGTTACAATCAGTGGTGGTGGAAATATCTCCATCCATGCTAAATGTAACGACAAATGACTCTGGACTTGCCGGACGGGCAGAACTTCCATCATTCATGTTTGTGCGAACCCATTGCCATGAGGCGTCAGCAAGTATGTTTGAGAAGACCATGCTTCCACCGTCGCTGAGTTTGAATGTGAGTTTTTCGTTTTCAAGGTTGTATGACGCTACTTTTTGAAGTGCGGCTGAGTATGCTTCTTCCATGGTTTCCCCAGGACATGCCATACGGGTTGAAGCCAATGGTCCAAAGCTGAGTTGACCTGGAGCTCCTACTTCATATGATCCGATGATCTGATTACAGTCGGTTGAGCTTGAAATGTTACCTTCCTCATTAAAGTTGAGAACAAACATTTCGTTCTTGTCGCTGCTGGTTATTGATCCATCATTATTGGTCGTTTCGATCCACTTCCATGAGTTTTTCTTGAGTTGTGGATCGGTTTGTTGGAAGAACATGTTTCCAGTACTTTCACCGTTTTCGTTTTGAAGAGTGAAAGTAAGTTCTCCTTCACGGATGGTGAAAGTTTTTGCTTCTGCAAGTGCTGCACCGTAAAGCTCATCAAGAGATCCTTCGCAGAATTTACGAGTTGATGCGATTTGTGAGAAGCTGATTCCTGATCCATCAGAGGTGTATGATCCCATCAAATTGTTACAGTCAGTGCTGCTTGAAAAGCTTCCATCATCTGAGAATGAGAGGATGAACTGATAAGAGTTTTCAGGAGCTACAGTTTCACTTCCTGATCGTGACTTGTTCACCCATCGCCAGGTGGTTCCTTTTAAGAATGGAGAGTTGGCTGGGGCCGCGCCACGCATTATTCCGGCAACAGGTGCTGCGCTGCGAGTCATGGTTGTGGTTCCTTCTTCCATAGTGTTTATGGCGTCTTCCATGACATCAGTCGCTTCCATCATGATTCCTTCAGTTCCACATTCACCTTCGGTAAATGATGTTACACCGGCAGCAGTAGCCTGGCATTTGTTACCATAAGTTTTACCGTCACATCCGCATACTGGAGCGTACTCCAATGTGCAGATCCCGTTTGGATCAACTTTACTTTCATCAATACAAGCAATGGTGGAATCGTCCTCCTCCATAGATTCATCCTCTTCTTCCATCATAGAGTCGTCCTCCTCCATCATAGAGTCGTCCTCCTCCATTTTGGAGTCGTCCTCCTCCATCATGGAATCGTCGCTAACGGTGCTCTCTTCCTGTGTTGGAGCGGTTGGCTGTTGTTGGCATCCCGCAACCACAAAAAGAGTAGTAAGCCCTATTAAAAGGGTAAACATTTTTTTGTTCATTTTTGTTTTGGTTTAAAAAATGAGATAATAAAATAATTTATATCTATATATTATGCTTCATTCTTGACATAAATGCAAGTATATATTGATGATATTTTAATGAAGCCGATTTTTAGAAGGAATATGAAAAAAGCCCAGCTTTGGGAGCCGGGCTAAGATCAGTGTCTTGTTTCTACTGAACGTTCTCAACCATAATGACAATATTGTCGGTTGGGTTATCTCTGGTAATAACTGGATATGCCTGTGTGCTGGTTTTTATGAGTTCATCATCAAGTGTTATCTTTGCACGTACGGTATAAGTATATCGTTCATCAATCTGGGTTGGATTGTATGTGAGTTCAAAGGGGATTGGAACCTGATTGCCTTCAGCGGGAATCATCACTTCGTCTATGGTAGTGGCAGGCGCGTCAGCACGACTGGTGTCTGCAAGTGTCACGGTTATGATTGCTCCTTCAGGGAGTGCCTCGCGGGTCAAATAGTTTACGGTTCCACTGACAGTTGCTTGTTCTGCAATATTTTCGGAATCGGTTTGAAACATGTTGCATCCACTCAGGAAGAGCGAAAGAATGACAAAAAGTGAAGCGATTCTTTTCATGTTTAAGAGAGTTAAAGATTTCATCTATTATACTTTGTTTTTTTTTCAAATCAAAGGATAGGTTGAAGCGGGCCGGACATGATGTCGCGGCCCGCTGTCTGTTTGGGTTCACTCGGACTGGGGTTCGTTTCTGCTGATGGAGTTTATGGCGTCGGTGATGCATGAAAGGCAGGTCAGCGCGCCGCTGAAGAGGCTCACCTCCACTGAGCCATGATTGTAACTGTGCATCACCCTTTTCATCAGGCTCTCGAGCTCTTTGACCTTGTTTTTCAGCTCGTCCAGGGTTTTTCCTGGAAAGAGCTTTGTGGCTTCTTGTGACGAAGGCTCCTGCTTCAACTCACTGAAGACTAAACGCAGCGCAGTATGCTTTCTGAGTAGATCGACGTTCTGAACATGTCCACGGTTTGTTTGAGAAAACCGAAAGGACAGGATGTTGATGTGATCTGAGAGGTGAGTGCTGTAAGGATCGACGATTGCCCAGAATTTTGCGATGTTAACGGGTTCCATATTCTCCTTCTTTTTCCTGAGGGGATTGGTTGGGTTTTGTCCGCGTGTCCGCAAACAGAGAGAATGTCTGCCGCTAAACGGATTCTCCCATAAGGGGAAAGGTTTAAAGCGGCAAGCGCCTCTCTACTGTGCGGGAGATGTGAAAGATCTTTGAGAAAGGCGTTATTATGCTTTTTATTCTGCATTTTGTCAATGCTCGTCTTCCTTTCAATCAATATATGAGAATTGAAGAGGTGGACTGTTTATGATACCCTGCACATATGCTCAAAAAGATTATTATTGGCGTTGTTTTGAATGGCTTGGCGCTCTATGTGGTGACCAAATTCGTGCCTGATGTAAGCTATACGGGAGGCATTAAGTTTTTTGCTTTCGGTGGATTGGTGATCGGGACTTTGAACACATTTGTGAAGCCCCTTATGAAGCTGCTGTCTTTTCCTCTCATGCTTATGACGGTTGGACTCTTTACATTCGTTATCAACGCGGTGATCTTCTGGTTGACGGTAGTAGCTATAAATGGTATCAGTATCTCTGATATTACGGTTTCGGTGGGGAGTCCATGGACATACTTAATTGGAGCTGTTGTGTTCGGACTTACCAACTGGATCCTCCACATTGTGGTCCATAATAAATAAGCGAATTATGAAAACATTTCTTACTATTTTCCAAGCGGTTGTTTCTGTCCTGTTTATCCTGAGTGTTCTGGTACAACAGAAAGATTCTGGTTTTTCTGGCGCGATTGGTGGGCAATCAGGCGCGACAGTTCAGACAACCAAGCGAGGAGCCGAAAAGGTGGTTGCCCGTGCTTCTATAGTGCTGGCTATTCTTTTTGTCCTGCTCTCTCTCGCTCACATTTTTGTTATCTAAGCCGCTGTCATGGCCTCTTCGGGCAATATGTTTCGGCGAGTTTTACGCTCGTATAGTATTGAAGAAAAGATCGTGAGCCTTGTGCTCGTGGTGGTGGTATTTGCGCTTTTGGTTCAGAGTGTGGTGGATATCTTTAAGCGTCCGGAGTTTTTTGCCGGTGGTGGGGGATTTTATACAGAGGGATTGATTAGCGATAAGCCTGTTATTTTAAACTCGGTTTATGCGGATTTGGGTGAGGCGAATCGGGATATTTCGAGTCTTATTTTTAGCGGATTGACGAAGTATGATCCTCAGGTTGGAGCTTTTGTTGAGGATCTGGCGGAATTGAGCATTAGTGAAGATGGTAAGACGTATAGTTTTACTTTAAAAGATGGGGTGAAATGGCATGATGGTGAGCCTTTGACTGCAGATGATGTGTTTTTTACTTTTCATGATGTGATTCAGCATTCAGACTTTCAGAATCCTATTTTGAAGGCGAATTTTGCTGGAGTGGAAATCAAACAGCTTGATGAGAAGAGTATTGATTTTGTTCTGGAAGAGCCGAACTCTTTCTTTATCACGAACTTGAATGTTGGGATTTTACCGAAACATTTGTTGAGTGGAGTGCCGGTTGCAGAGCTGCCACAGGCAAGTTTTAACAGCCAACCGGTTGGAACTGGTCCTTATAAGGTGGATTCACCTCTTGAGGTTATGAATGATGGGCGACAGCGACTTTTGTTAACGCTTAATGAGCACTACTACGGACAAACACCAACAATCCAGAATATTCGTTTCCATATTTATCCTGACAGTCAGCAAATGCTGGCAGAAATGGGAACGTTGAATATTGTGGCGAAAACACCAAATGACGTGTTGGAAGAGATCCAGAATGATGCCCGTTTTGAGTTTGTGAATTATGAACTGCCTCAATACACAGCAGTATTTATGAATATGGATTCACCGGTTCTTTCAACCGACAAAGTCCGTATTGCTTTACAAAAAGCGATTAATAAAGAAGGTCTTTTGGCTGAAATTCCTCATAAAACCGGAGTAGATACTCCAATGATGGGATTGGAGCAGTCGGAATGGCTGTACCAATCAAATGTTGATGAAGCAAATGGTGCTCTTTACGATGCAGGTTATCGTTATGATGAGGCAGATGAGCAGGAGGAAAAACCTGAAGAGGATGTGGTGGAGGAGTCATCAGGGGCGGATTCGGAAGAGAATACTGAAGAGGAATCTGCATCGGAAGAAGGATCATCGGAGGAGGAAACCTCTGAAGAAAATACTGAAGAAGATCAACCTGCTGAGGAAGCCGGTGAACCTGAAACAGAGCCGGTAACGGAAGAGGCTGCGACAGAAGATGTGACAGAAAATATGGAAGATAATGCGCGCTATCGAAAAAATTCTGATGGAGAGACGTTACATCTGGTTATGTTGGTTCGCATGCTGAATGAAAACCCGGTTGCCGCGGCTGAATTAGAGCAAACGGTGAACTATCTTGTGGATTCGTGGAAAGCGGTTGGAGTTCAGGTGGAGCCACAGTTTGAGCCAATGGATATTTTTGGAGATCGTGTGCGGGCTCGTAATTATGATCTGCTTTTAACGGGTGAAAGCCTTGGGTATAACCTGGATACCTATTCGTACTGGCATTCGAGCCAATCGGGTGCAAACGGTTTGAACTTGTCGAACTATAGGAGTTTTGCCGTGGATGCATTAATTGAAAAGAGTCGATCCACTTTTGACAATGACGAGAAAGACGGCATCTTCAAACAATTGGCTGAAGAAATTTCTAAAGATGTGCCGGCGATTTTCCTTTACCGGCCAACTTACAGTTTTGCAACAGACCGCAAAGTTCAGGGGGTGCAGTTTGATAACTGGGCGTCTACCAGCGATCGGTTTGCGAACATTGCGGCCTGGTGTGTTGTTTGTGAATAGATACTACTTTTCTGAATTTTCAATCCAGTACGTGTTGTAGTGTTCAACACGATTGATACTTTCTGAGTAGTATGTGCTGTGAGTTGTTACAATCGCTTCGTCAGGGAGGATTCTTATTTGGAAATAGTTGGTATCGTTTGGGGTGTTTTGATCATAGCGTGTGCAACGGATTTCGTTGTTTTCGGCTTCAATGTTGCCCCGGCAGCTGACGCGAACCCGATCCTGGTTTGTGTGATCTCCAATAGTATTTCCCTTTGTTACATACATACGATAATGACAATCGGCGTAACCATTATTGCTATCAACCTCTTGATTCAGTTCTGAAACAAATGCGGAAAATTCTGCTGGTGTTGAATCGCTGGTGAGAACGATTGTTCCGGCTTGGCTGTTTCCCAAACATTCTGGAGTTGTCTCTTCTTCTGGAACAACAAGGTAGTTGATTTCCGGACTGCTGCCTATTGAAGTTTCTTGAGATGAAGTTGTCCGGGTGATGCCACTTGTATTTCTCAGGGCTCCCTGGAAAAGGACTCCATTTGAGTAACTGAGTGCCAGAACTGCAATCAGAAGGATGACAATAACTACGCCAACAGCAAAAATGTTCTTAGTTTTCATATTTAAGTTTTATTTTATAATATCTTTTCATTGTAGCATTTTTACGAAGTTATTCCAATGAATTTCTGGACAATTGAGGCGATTTCTTCTATAAAATAAAGGCTTTAGATTCTAAAAACATGACTTATGCAGGTACTTTTTTTACAAGATGTTCGAAGTGTGGCGCGAAAGGGTGAGATCAAAACTGTGAAGCCTGGATACTTTCAAAATTTTCTGGCTCCTCAAAAGCTGGCTATTATGGCAAGTGGTTCTATGGTCAAACAGGCTGAAAAAATGCGGGAACAGGCTGTTGTCCGCAAGGAACGATTATCTGAGGAGGCTGAATCTATTAAAAAGAAACTGGAAGGAATGACGTTCACCATGACCAGAAAGGCTGATGGTGAAAAGCTTTATGGCTCTGTGGCTGAAAAAGATCTTATTGAAGCAGTTTTGAGTGATGCAAAAGTTGAACTGACCAAGCAAGATGTGAAAATGAAAGAACATATTAAAACCACTGGAACTCACGATGTAAAAATTCATTTGGCGGAAGGTGTTGAAGCGACTATAAAAGTTGATATTCAAGGTGGAAAATAAAGGAAAATTATTAGGGATAGATTTTGGAGCAAAAAATGTCGGACTGGCGGTGACCGATGAGTCGCGCCAGTTCGTTTTTGGTAGAGGATGTATTGAGAATTATCCGAACCTGGGAGCTCTTTTTGAGGAGATTAAAGAGGTGTGCGAAGCAGAGAGAATTTCCGGTATTGTTATAGGTGTTCCTTTGGATGAGAATATGGAAGAAACGGCAAGGACAAAGGAGTATCGCGAAGTAGGAGTGCAACTGGAAGCATTTTTTGAAGGAGAGATGAAAGTTCAGTTTCAGGATGAGGCGTTTAGTACTTTTGAAGGAGGGGAGGCAATATCTGATCCAGATCTGAAGAAAAAATACAATTCACATGAGTTGGCGGCTATGGTGATTTTAGAGCGATTCATTGAGGCATAAGCCTAGTAATAAAGCCGTTTTTGACGTATAATATAACTATGAATTTCTATTCGATCGTACTGAATATTCTCTTACTGGTGGTCGGTATTGTGGCCGCACTGGTGGCGCTGGAATATTTTGTGCGTTTTCAGCAAAAAAGACGCTGGGAGAAAGAGGATTTTACAACGCTGTTGATTCGGGTTGCGCGAGACAATGAAACTGGACCAATTGTTGCTGAGCAGATTTTTTCAACGATTCATGGGGTTGCCAAGTCGGTTGGTTTTTGGGATCGATTAAAAGGGGTGACGCAGGAAAAAATGAGTTTTGAAATTGCGAGTACCGATAGAAGCATTCGTTTTTATGCTCATTTTCCAACCCGTTTGAGAAATCTGATTGAAGGACAAATTTACGCGCAATATCCTAATGTTGAAATTACAGAGATTGCTGATTATGCCAGACCAAAGCCGGTGGAAGTAAGTGAGAAAAATGTTGCTCAAAATGGAGCAGGAGAGGGGAGAGAGGTTCAGGCTTTGGTGAAATTGGAGAATCAGGTTCAGAAAAAGCAGGAACAGCAGTTTATGGCTGTTGATGAATTGAAAAATGCGATTGGAGCAGATCTGGCTTTTAGCAGTCCGGATATTTTTCCAATTAAGCGCTACCCTCAGTTTGAGGATAAGACAGCAAAGGTTCAACTGGATCCACTTTCTGCCATAACCTCTACTCTGGCCAAGTTTAATGATCCAGATGAGCAGGCATGGATTCAGGTGGTGGTTCGGCCGCTGGATGACAAGTGGCGATCCATTTTTACCAAATGTATCCGGATTCTCAATAAAGGAATTTATTTGAATATTGCCAGGCTGCAGGGAATGTACGCCAAGGCTTACACAACGCGTAGCCGGATTGTGAGAACTATCTTTTTTCCGGTTTACTGGCTTTTTGGATTGCAGGGGTTGAACTCTGGAGCCTCAACAGAGAGTTCTGGATCGATAGCTCCTGACGACAGCTCGCGAACGCATGATCGGGAATCTGGCTTGCAGGGTGCTCAGGATAAAATTGGGAAACTTCTTTACGAAGCAAATATCCGTATTGTCTATGTGCCGAAACATGCAAATAAAGATGTTGCGCTTGTGAAGTTGCGCGAGATAGCCGGTTCCTTCAAGCAGTTTAGTATGCCTCAGGTGAATGGATTTGTTTTGGGGAGTATTGCCAGTGGAGAGGAGATTGTGAAGCGTTATCAGAATCGGGAACTGATTAAGCCGTTTGTGATGAGCGTGGAAGAGTTGGCGACGGTGTATCATTTGCCAAATATAACGGTAACAACGCCAAACATTTATTGGGTTCGTTCACGGCGACTGGAACCACCTGGTGATCTCCCAACACCTAAAGAGATTGCTGAAAAGGATCTTACACTTTTGGGAAAAACAAATTTCCGTGGATCGGGGCAGCCGTTTGGAATTAAAACGCTGGATCGGCGGCGACATATTTACATTATTGGTAAAACCGGTATGGGTAAGTCGACCTTGCTGGAGAATATGATTTTTTCTGATATTCAGGCTGGTCGTGGTTGCGCGGTTGTGGATCCGCACGGAGATTTGGCCGATGCGGTTTTGGATTTTGTGCCATCACACCGGACAAATGATGTGGTTATTTTTGATCCATCTGACCGAGAGTTCCCTGTTGCGTTTAACATGCTGGAAAATATTGATCCGTCTTTGAACAGTATTGTTTGTAGTGGATTGGTGGGTATTTTCAAGAAGATTTATGGTCAGAGTTGGGGGCCGCGATTGGAGCATATTTTAAGGAACGTGATTTTGTCGCTTCTTATGTATCCGAATACCACAATGCTTGGGATTCCTCGTATACTTCAGGATGCGAAGTTCCGCGGACAAGTGGTTCGAAAAATTACCGATCCGATTGTAAAAAGTTTCTGGGAGAATGAGTTTGATAAGCTGGAACCAAGGCAGCGGATTGAAGCTATTTCTCCAATTTTGAATAAGGTTGGACAGTTCCTTTCGTCGCCGATTATCCGAAATATTTTGGGACAGCCAAAGAGTGCGGTGGATTTGCGATTTGCCATGGATAAGGGAAAGATTGTGGTAGTGAATCTTTCGAAAGGAAAGATTGGGGAAGATACATCGTCGCTTTTGGGTGCGATGATGATTACCAAGTTTCAGTTGGATGCGATGAGTCGCGCCAACATTGCTGAAAAAGAACGAAAAGATTTTTATCTCTATGTGGATGAGTTCCAAAACTTTGCCACCGATTCGTTTGCGACCATTTTGTCGGAGGCACGAAAGTATCGGCTCAATCTGACTATGGCCAACCAGTACATTGCGCAGATGCCGGAAGAGGTTCGGGATGCGGTATTTGGTAACGTGGGTACGATTATGTCGTTCCAGGTGGGGTTTGATGATGCGGAATATCTTTCCGGTCAGTATGGAGAAGAGGTGATGCCCAACGATTTGGTTTCTCTCAGTAAATACACAGCTTATAGCCGGCTCTTGATTGATGGAATGCCGTCACAAACATTTTCTCTGGATACCTTGCCTCCGCCAGATTTGGATTTTGAAGAAGGTCGGCGTGAGAAAATTATCCGCCTGGCGCGTGAACGTTATGCGACAGATAGAGAAGTGGTGGAAGATAAGATTCGTCGTTGGAGTGAGAGTGGAAAGAAGAGTCTGGATTCGGGAAAGAAACCTGAGTTGCCGGCAAAGAGCCCAGAGAGTCAAACATCGGATACAAAGAAAAATAAAAAATAAAATGTTGTTATGTTGGACCGCTTTGAGCCGCACTTGTACAAGTTGCGATGCATCCACTGCGAAAATGAAGTGAAGGAGGAGGATTCTCATACGCGTTGTCCGCGATGTGAGGGGGCTTTGAATGTGGAGTATGACTGGACGAATGTGCGGAAAGAAAAACCACATTTATATCCGTTGAAGGGAGATGATGTGGTGAGTTTGAAGGAGGGGCGGACGCCGTTGTATGAGGTTGAATCTTTGCGGATGGAGCTGGGTGTGAAGAACCTTTTTGTAAAGAATGAGGGGGCGAATCCAACAGGTGTTTTTAAAGACCGGGGTACATGGGTAGAGGTTTCGAAGGCGAAAGAGTTGGGAGCAAAGTCTTTGATTGTGGCTTCTTCCGGGAATATGGCGGCGAGCTGCAGTGCTTATGCAGGGAAAGCGGGTATTCCGATGTACGTTTTTGTGCCGCAGAAAGTGCCGCTTGGAAAGTTGGCGCAGATTGTTTCTTATGGCGCACGGGTGATTCGGATTCAGGGTTCGTATAATGATTGCGTTCGGCTTGTGCATGAGTTTGCGCCGAAGTTTGATATGTACACTCTTGGAGATTATGTTTTTCGGCGGGAAGGGCAAAAAGGATTGGCGTATGAACTTTGTGATGATTTGGCTCTTGATGGCAAAGAGAACGCACCGGATGTGGTTATTGTTCCAACGGGCGCGGGAACACATATTGCTGCTTTGTGGAAAGGTTTTCAGGAGTATCACAAGTTGGGGATTATTCAAAAACTTCCGAAAATGGTTGCGGTTCAGCCTCAAGGGGCGGCCGTTATTGTTGAGGCGTTTGAAAATAAGGATCCTATTTACAAGGAGTGGTATGAAACGCAAACAATCTGTAGCGCGGTGGATGTGGAGGATCCAAATGATGGAGTTCTGGCTGTAAAAGCTGTGATGGAGTCGGGTGGAACAGCGGTGAAGTTGCCGGATCAGGACGCGCTTCATGCCCAACATTTGTTGGCGAGCAGGGAGGGGATTTTTACTGAACATTCCTCGGCTTTGGCTTTGGCGGCGGTAAAGCCATTAAAAGAGTCTGGATTTCTTGGGGAAAAGGATTCTGTTGTTTGTATTGCAACCGGAAATGGGCTGAAGGATCCGGTGATCCCATTTACCTATTTGCCTGAAAGCGCCACGTTCGAACCAAAGGATGAACGGGCAATCAAAAAAGAGCTGAAGCGGTTGATGAAGAATTAGTGGCCTTCACGAATCACTTCAATTCCAGGGAGCTCTTCTCCTTCCAGAAATTGAAGCATGGCACCGCCTCCGGTTGAAACGTGGTCGTATTTTTCCAAATCGATTCCAAACTCTTTAATCGCATCAATGGTATCGCCTCCGCCAATGATAGTTTTTGCTTCGGAGTTGGCAACGGCAATGGCAATGTGGCGGGTGCCGCGGCTAAAAGCATCCATTTCAAAGAGTCCCAATGGCCCGTTCCAGACAATAGTCTTGGATTTGGCGATAACCTCTTCGAATTTTTTAATGGTGTTTACTCCAATATCAAGAATTTTCATATCTCCCATAACATCTTCTGCGGGGATATCCAGTTTCTTGGCATCTTCTTTAACTTCGTCGGCAACAATAACATCTGTTGGAATATGGAACTGATCTTTAAGGGCTTCTGCTTCGAGCAAAATTTCCTGGGCAACGGCTTTTTTGTCCTCTTCATAGAGGGATTCTCCTACGTCAAATCCTTCTGCCGCCAAAAAGGTGTTCCCCAATCCTCCTCCAACAAGAAAATGATCTGCCTGGCTTACAAATTTTCTCATAATGCCAATTTTGGTTTCGATTTTGGCTCCTCCCATAATAATGGTGAGCGGTCTTTCTACGTCGTGCATGACTTGTGAGAGGGCCTGGATCTCTTTTTCAATCAGAAATCCACCATAGGCAGGTAGGAGTTTTGCTGCTCCATAGGTTGATGCGTGTGCCCGGTGAGCGGTTCCGAAAGAGTCGATAACCATAAGATCGGCCAAGGCTGCTAACTTCTTGGAAAACTCTTCACTGTTGTCGGTTTCTTCGGCATGGAATCGAACATTTTCCAAAAGAAGAAGGTGTCCTGGCTGGAGTTCTTCAATCGCTGCTTCAACCTCTGGTCCAATACAGTCGTTTACTTTTTTGACCTCTTTGCCAAGAAGTTCGGAAAGTTTTTTTGCCACAGGATCCAATCGTAACTCTTCCACAACTTTGCCTTCCGGTCGTCCAAGGTGGGTGATAATAATAATCTTTGCGCGATTATCGATCAGGTGTTGAAGGGTTGGGAGGGTGGCTTTAATGCGGGTGTCGTCTGATACCTGGCCGTTTTCAAGTGGTACATTGAAATCAACGCGGATTAAAACTTTTTTACTATCAACATCCACGCTTTTGATTGATCGGATCTTCATGGTCAGAAATTAATGGTTGTTCTTATTCTACGTCTTTTTTGTTTGAGCGCAATTGCTTCATGAGTAAAGCCATTTCTACAGCGGCCTCGGCATACTCTTTTCCGCGGTTAAGGCCGGATGCTTCGGCCCGTTCCAGGGCTTGTTCTTTTGTTTCAGCGGTAAGAACGCCGAAAATCATTGGAACGCCGGTTTGAAGGCTGGCATTCATAATGCCACGATGTGACTCATTACAAACCAATTCATAGTGAATGGTTCCTCCCCGCAGAACAATGCCCAGAGCAATGATGGCATCAAACTGGCCTGCTTCAGCAGCTGTTTTGCAGGCGAGTGGAAGTTCCAGTGATCCAGGAACCCGGATGGTGGAAATATTAGCCTCTTCCACGTTGAGATCTATAAGGGTGGCTTTGGCATTTTCATGGAGCTTGCTACCAATGGAGTCATTGAAGCGGCTGAGGACAATGGCGATTTTGAGTCCTTCTCCATTTAAATTTTTCGCGCTGCTGCTTTCAATTTTCATGATAGTAGATTAAAGAAATCCTCGTTCCTGTAAAAATTCATACGATGCCTGTTTTTCTTTGTCTTTCATAAGGCTGTCCAGATAGCGGCTAATCAGATCCACCTCAATGTTTACTGAGTCATCTTTTTTGAGCGCGCCAAGATTGGTTTGCTGGAGGGTTTCCGGGATAAGAGAAACTCCAAACCAACCTGTTCCAATGTCGCTAATGGTCAGACTTACACCGTTTATGGTTACCGATCCTTTGAGCGCGAAATATTTTTGCATCTTTTCGGGCACAGTTATGTGGATGGTCTTGGTGTTTTGGTCCTCCTTCATATTTTGGACTTTTCCAACGTAATCAACGTGTCCGGAAACAAAATGGCCGTTCAGCTCATCGCCTATTTTAAGCGGTTCTTCAATGTTTACTTTTGTCCCCGGCTGATAGTTTTTGCAGATGGTTTTTTCAAGGGTTTCCGGCATGGCTTCGGTGGTGAATCCGTCTTGGGTGATTTGTACAACGGTGAGGCATGCCCCATCAACAGCAATAGAATCGCCGGACTTTTTCTTCTCCATACCAGCGCATTGGATTTCGAATACGATAAGCTCGTCACGGGGTGTGACGTTTTTAATCGTTCCTATTTGTCTGATTATTCCAGTAAACATAGCGGAGATATTCTTATGGAGAAGGGGAGGAAAGTCAATTTATCATTTTTTTATCCAGGGATCATGCTGGCTGGCTATGCTGAAGGCACTCTTATTTCTTAACTTTTTATTTATGAGGAGTGTTAATAAAGTGATTTTAGTTGGTCATCTGGCGGCAGATCCGGAAATCCGGCAGACGGCGACTGGACACACAGTTGCGAACTTTAAAGTCGCGACGAATCGGGACTGGAAATCTGCGGATGGTGAGCGTCATGAGGTGACGGATTACCATAGGGTGATTGCCTGGCGAAAATTAGGTGAAATCTGCGGTGAGCATCTAAAGAAAGGAACCGGAATTTACATGGAGGGCCGACTTATGAATAACCAATATAAAGACAAAAACGGGGTGGATCGCTTTTCTACCGAGATTGTGATGGATATGTTTAATTTTCTGACCTCAAAAAAGGTTGGAAAGACAGAAGATATCCAACTGGTTGAGGTAGAGACTGCTTAAAAAGAAAAGTGGTCAAGCAGTTTGACAACCTCTGGTGGGAGAGGTTTGTTATGCTGCAGCATGGTGTAGAGATGCGTGTAAGGAGGGAAAAAATTCGGGATGTTCAGGATGGTTGGTTTTGGATTTTGTATTCGATTAACATGCAAAATTGCCTGGCGAATTTGGTCTTCAGAAACAGTAAGTCCTTGTTCTTTTAGTTCATCCTGTAGAATGCCCAGGCTGAGGTTGTTGGGAAACAGGTTGGCATATAAATAGTCTTCGGTTTGAATAATAGTGTCTCCTGATGAGCGTGCTATTTGCGTAAGCTGTTCGCGAATGTCATCTGTTATAATTGAAATTTTTTCCTTAATTTCAAAAATGAGTTCGATAGAAATGCCGATATGGTCAATGTTCTCAGGTTGAGGGAGAGATTCATAGTATTCTCGTCTTTGTTGAAGAGTGTCTCGTCGGGTTATGCTAGATGGGCTTTGCATTTTGAGTTTTTAGGTTACACTTTGCATGTATGCAAATTTCTGTTGTTATCCCTACTTACAACCGGTCGTCTATTTTACAAGAATGCCTTCAGGCTTTGGTTGAGCAGGATCTTCCGAAGAAGGACTATGAGGTTATCGTTGTTGATGATGGGAGTCAAGATAGAACAAAAGAGGTGGCTGAAGGGTTTGTTCATGCACATGATAACATCCACTACTTTCATCAAGAGAATCAGGGCCAGGGAAAAGCCAGGAATTTGGGGTTTGAGCATGCAAAAGGATCGATCATCGTCCTTATTAATGATGATATGATTGTGCGAAAAGATTTTTTGACGCAACATTTAAGAACGCATTTGCGTCATCCTGGCGAACATGAAGTTGTTCTAGGGCTTACTTTGTGGCATCCCCGACTGGAAAAAACTCCACTCATGAACTGGCTGACGAATGGATCAACAGTTTTGGGGCGATTTGGTGGACATCAGTTTGCGTATGAAAAGCTCGAAGAAAAGACAGAGGCAGATTATAATTTTTTCTATACCTCGAACTTATCTTTAAAAAAATCACTGCTTGAGAAATATCCTTTTGATCCAGCATTTTCGGGGTATGGATGGGAAGATATTGAACTGGGTTATCGTCTTACCAAGGAGGCTGGAATGAAGCTTTATTACAATAAAGATGCGATTGGCTTTCACGATCACTTTTTGACGGAGGAGGCAATGAAAAAGCGCATGTATAACATTGGAAAAGCGGCATGGATTATTCACGGGAAATATCCTGAACTTGGCAAGGTTCCATCAAAGATGAAACAGTTTGCGTTTTGGCTTTTTTCAAACCGTTTGGCTTTGGCTGTTTTACGGATGATTCGGGATTTGACGCAGGGACATGTGACGAACTTCTACTATTATGCGCTTTCAAAGCGATACTTTTTGGAAGGTCTTCACAATCGGTAAGCCTTCTTTTATACTATCTGTATGAACCTTCAACGATTTATTGCCGTTTTGACGCTGGGAGTGATGTCCACCACATTGTTAAGTGGATGTATTTCTCGTCCGCAGGGGCAGGTTGAGGAGACGAATGATGAAAAGATTGAACTGGTTTATTACAAACTTTTTGATGGGGAGGATGTTATTCGTCCGCTTATTCAGCAGTATCAATCGGAGCATCCAAATGTGAGTATTACGTACCGGAAGTTTGAAGATCCACAGGAGTATGAGAATTTGATTATCAATGAGTTGGCGGAAGGGGAAGGGCCGGATATTTTTTCAATGCCGAACCATTGGTTTTTGAGGAATACAAAAAAGATTTCTCCGCTTCCGAGTGATATGGCTACCCCTGAACAGTTTGAGGCGACGTTTGTGAATGTGGCTACGAATGATCTGGTCTTGCGTGATCCGCGTGATGGACAAACCCGAATTTTTGGAATTCCACTAACTGTGGATACTTTGGCACTTTATTACAACAAGGCGCAGTTTGAAGATAAGCTTCCGTCACGAGGGCGTCCGGCCACTACATGGGCTGAGCTGCAGGAGGATGTGTTTCAGCTTTCCAAGACGGATAATAGCTTTGAGCGTTTTGAATTAGCGGGAATCGCGATGGGGCGATCTGACAATATTAGTCGTTGGATGGATATTTTGTTTATGCTCATGTTGCAGTATGGAACTGAGCTCTATAATGATAATGTTTCGGGCGCGGAGTTTGCGCGGCAGCGGATTGTGACCGAGACAGGTCAGAGCATTAATCCGGCAGAGAAGGCCCTGGAGCTTTATACCAGCTTTGCTCTTCCGGCAAACAAGAACTATTCATGGAACTCTTTCCTGGCGAGCGCTCAATCTGCAGAAAAAGAGCTGGATACTTTTGCGCGAGGAAAGGTGTCGATGGTTTTTGGCTACTCGTTTATGTATGAGCAGATTATGGATAAAATTCAGGAATTGGACTCAACAGGTGTGAATACTATTGATCCTTCAGATGTGCGAATCGCGATGGTTCCGCAGGTGTATGATCCGGAAACTTCTACTGAAAAACGTGACGCTTTGGCAAGTTATTACGCGGAGACAGTAAGCCGCACTTCGCCGAACGCACGGGCCGCGTGGGAGTTCCTCCTCTTTATGAGTCGAAAAGATAATCTTGAGTACTATAATGATGAAACTCATCGACCAACCAGCCGGCGGGATATGATTGAAGATCAGAAACTGGATCCAATTTATGGTGTTTATGCTGAGCAGATTGGATTTGCGGAGAGCTTCCCGATTTATGATGCGAATGCTTATGCGAATATTTTCAGTAAAGCAGTGGATTCTGTATTGGCCACCGGTTCTGTTGCCGATGCGATCCGTACAGCAGAAACAGAGATGAATGATCTTCTGCCGTCAGGAGGCTTGATCCCTCCGCCAGCAGAGGAGGAGAGTAGTGCGTAGTCGTCAATTCAAGCATATGGAACAATTGGTTCGGCAGGGCTTGGAGCATGCAAAAGATTTTACAAAATCGATTACAGCTGCTGGAGTGGCGCGTTTTTTTTTGCTGACCTTTTTGGTGCTGTTTCCCTTTCAGATTCGGACTCTTGTTTTCCAGCTGCCGTTCACTCCAACGGGAAACTTTAATGAGTACACTGCGTTTTTTCTTCATTTAAGCGATATTGCTTTGATTGGAGCATTCCTGGCATTTGGTGTAGCGCTTTATCGTGGGGAAGTGAAAGAGATCCAGTACGGCTCATGGCCGGTGACACTGACGCTGATTCTTTTTTTGGGACTTTTAATGGCTTCAATTCCTTTCGCAGCTTTTCCGGTTGTGGGATTTTGGAAATTTCTGCGGTTTCTTGAGTTTTTTGGGCTGTATATTTTATTGGTGAATCAGCTTGTGGATCGGCGGCAGATTTTACGTGTTTTTCTTTATGGGATGCTTTTTCAAAGCTTTTTAGCGCTTTTGCAGTACCTTTTTCAATCTTCTGTCGGGCTGCATTTTCTGGGAGAGGCACATCTTTCTCCGCAAGAACCTGGCGTGGCAAAAGTGGACTTTAGCGGAGGAAAATTTTTGCGTGGCTATGGAACCTTTGGCCATCCAAATATTTTAGGAGGAATGGTGGCGATGGCTCTTTTGTGGGGATACTATCTTTTCAGGAAAAATATGATGGTGTTTCTTGGCATTGGCGCGTTTTTAATTCTGGGCCTCCTTTTTTCTTTTTCAAGGAGTGCTTTTTTGGCTCTTGGTGGTGGTATACTGGTTTTTATTTCTTTGAGTGACAAAAAAATTCGGTTTCAACATGTTCTACTTTGGGGAAGCGTGGTGCTTTTTCTGGTCGTCCTTTTTAATTTGCAGGATGTTTTGTTTGATCGTTTTTTTGGAGGGAATGATCCGAATGCCACGGTGGAGCGGCTGGAATATCTGGATGCCGGGAAAAGTATGCTTATGGCTTATCCGTTTGGAATTGGCTTGGGACACTTTACTTTTATAATGCAGGATTTCATGATTCAGAGTGCGGACCCCTGGCTTCTGCAGCCGGTTCATAATGTTGTGTTGCTTATTATGAATGAGGCTGGAATTCTTGCGGGGGGAGTTTTTATTGGTCTTCTTTGCGTTGTTTTTGCCCAGCTTTTGCGTGGTTTAAAGTTCGAAAAAGAGGATGCAAAACTTTTTGCATCTATTTCGATTGCTCTTTTAGGTGTTATTACCTTTATTATGCTCTTCGATCACTATTTTTTTACGCTCTACGCGGGGCAGGCAGTGCTCTTTCTTTACCTGGGGGTGGTAAGTAATTCGTTGAGTAGTGATCTGTTGCCGCGCAAGAAATCCTGAAGATCCATTTCGCGTTTTCCCTGAAGCTGAACTTTTTTAGGGATGATGAGTCCGGCTTTTGTCCCGATAGCTATCCCTTCCTCCTTGTCGATGATCTTTCCTGGTTGGGCTGAGTCAGATTCTTCAACATCGATTTCTATGAGTTTAAGCTTTTTGTCTCCAAGATATAGAAAGCATGATGGCCAGGGAGTGTAAGCACGAACGCGATTATGGATTTCCTGAGCTGTCATGGTTTGAAGATTGATTATTCCATCCTCTTTGGAAATTTTATGGCAATAGCTGGCGTGGGATTCGTCCTGGTGGATTGGCATGGCAACTTCATCAAGAATATCCTGCAGAACGGTGGGGACCAACTGCCCAGACATGATACTCAGTTTTTCACGCATGGTTTCGGCGTTGTCTTCTTTTGAAATCTTTACTCTTTCCAGGTGGAGGATTGGGCCGGCATCCATTTTTTGTGTCATTTCAATGAATGTGATTCCGGTTTCCTGATCGTTTGCAAGAAAGGCGGATTCAATAGGGGAGGCTCCGCGATACTGAGGAAGAAGTGAAAAATGGATGTTTATAGGTTTTTCATTGGGAATTTCGAGTATTTCTGCTGGAAGAATCTGGCCGTAGGCGACGACCACAAAGAAGTCGGGAGCCAGTTTTTCCAGATCTTCCTGGAACTCTTCATTGTTTTTTAATGTTGATGGTTGTAAGACCGGTATATTGTGTTCTTCCGCAGCAATTTTTACTGGTGGAGGTGTGAGGATCTGCTTTCGCCCCACTTTTTTATCCTCTTGCGTTACAACGGCAACCACTTCAAAATCAGGATGAATAATAAGGGCCTGAAGAGGTGTAACGGCCAGTTCGGGGGTCCCCATGAAGACAACTTTGGTCATAAGTGAAGATAAGGTAACAGCGTTAGTGTAACATTTTTAAAAAGCTTGCCAAAGTGCACATTTTACTATAAGCTCTCTTCTTAAATTTGGTATTTTATCCACATGGAATCACTCTTTATAGAAGCGAAACAGATGGTTGAAAAAGCGGAAAAAGTTCTGCTTATTTCACATAGACGGCCGGATGGAGACACTTTAGGGGCATCATCTGCGCTTTATTTGTGGATTAAATCGCTTGGGAAACAGGTGGATATAGCTTGTATTGATGAGATTCCTGAGCGTTTGAGCTTTATTCCTGAAATGAATAAGGTGATCCACGATTTTGATTTTAGGGATTATGATTTGATGATGGTGTCTGACGCGGGTGCGTCGTACATGACCCGTTTTCAGGAGCGGTATCCGGATATTTGGGATGGAGATGTGCCGGTGATTAATGTTGACCATCATGCGTCGAACGATAATTTTGGGACCTGCAATATGGTAGATCCAAACTGTCCGTCGACAACAGTACTTTTACATCGATTTTTTCAGTTTCATGACATTCCGATTACAGCAGAGATGTCGACAGCGCTTTTGACCGGTATTTATAACGATACCGGTAGCTTGATGCATTCAAATACAACATTGGAGGTTTTTGAAATTTGTGCGGATCTGGTGTCTCGGGGGGCAAAGGTCTCGCTCGTTGCGAAGAAGATGTTCCGCAATACACCGGTTTCGACCTTACGACTCTGGGGGCGGATTCTGGAGAACGCGAAAGTGAATGAAGATGGGGTGACGGTTTCGGTGGTGACATGGAAGGATTTCCGTGACTGTGACGCCGGACCGGATGAGGTTTCGGGCGTTGTTGATCTTTTGAATTCTGTGCCGGGGGCAAAATATACCTGCCTTTTGAATGAAGATAAGAATGGCAATGTGAAGGGGTCGTTCCGGACACAAAATGATGATGTTGATGTGGCCGCACTGGCTGCGCAGTTTGGTGGTGGTGGGCACAAGAAAGCCGCCGGATTTACTATGCCGGGACGCATTCATCAGGAACTTCACTGGAAGATTGTTCCAAGTGAGGAATTACCAGCAAATACTGCGCTTCCGAAATTGGTGTAATTTGCTATAATGGCATGGCTTAATTTTTGATGATATGATTTTTCGGCGTATTCTAGCCGCATTTCTGGTGTTTGTTTTTATTGCTGTTTCTGCGGCCGCGTTTATGGTTTTTGCTGTGTCGAATACTTTTCTACGCGCATCTTTTTACGAGAAGGATCTTCGGGATCCGGCTTATGATTTTTTGGTAAGTACAACTGTTTCGAGTATTGAGGAGAGTGATGGGCCAATTGGAAAGTATTTTTTGGAGGAAGAGTTGCAGGAGGAGGTGGAAGGGGTTTTCCCGAAAGAGCTTTTTGATAAGACTGTCCGGGAGGTGATTGAGGAGGTGGAAACGCTGAAAGATGATCCGGAACAACCGTTAACATTCAAACTGAATACGTATCGGGAAAGTTTACTGACTCTTGCGCATAATTTGGCGTTTCGCATGTTCCAGACTTTGCCAAGGTGTGGTGAGGGCGAACTCCCGCGTGAAAATTCGGATGGTTTGCCATCATGCGTGCCGTCGGGGATTGAGTATGGAGATATTGCGGATGATCTTTCGATGCAGTTTGAAAAGGATATTTATGCTGCGGTTCCTGAACAGGGGCAGTTTGATATTGTTTCGGCATTTGGGGAGGCGGGATTGGGAGTGTTTAGTGTTTTGATTCAGCTCGATTCTATTCGTGCGGCGTTCTATGGAATTTTGCTGGTTCTTTTGGCTTTGATCGCGCTTCTTATCTACAAGCCTTTTACGAGAGTGTTGATGCAGGAAGGATTGGCCTTTACGCTTAGTGGCCTTGTGGGATTGATTGTAGGGTTTGCTATAACGCTGTTTGTTCCAATGATTATGGAGCAGCGTCTTGGTGATCTTTATACGCCATCCCTGAATAACCTTATGAGCCATATGATGGGGCTCTTTAGTGGTGAAGTTTATAAGGCCGGGGCTATCTTTTTGATAACCGGTGTTATTTTGTTGGTGGTTCGACACTTTATGAAGAATCGTTAGATGGCAGATTTGGGAGCATTGAGAGAAAAAATTTTAAAGTGCCGTCTTTGTCGATTGTGCGAAGGGGCTACACAGGCGGTGCCGGGGGAGGGGAATCCAGATGCAGATATTCTTTTTATTGGAGAGGCTCCTGGAAAGAGTGAGGATATTCAGGGTGAGCCTTTTGTTGGTGCTGCCGGCAAGTTTTTGAATGAACTTTTGGAGAGCATTAATCTTAAAAGGGAGGATATTTTCATTACCAATATTGTAAAACACCGGCCTCCGAATAATAGGGATCCAAAAGATGATGAAATTGAGGCCTGCTTTCCTTATCTGGACCAACAGATTCAAGCTATAAAACCGCTTTTGATTGTGACTTTGGGCCGGCACGCCATGAATCGTTTTATGCCGGGATTACAGATTTCCAAGGTCCATGGGCAGGCAAAACGGGTGAAATCGATTTTTTCCAAGAAACAGGTGATTTATCCACTCTATCATCCGGCTTCAGCGCTCTATAATGGGGCTATGAGACCGGTTCTTTTTGAAGACATGAAGAAGATCCCGGTTTTGCTTCAACAATTGCGTAAAGGGGCGCTATAATGTTGACACTATGACTCATCATAAATATTTATCGATTATTGGTGTGGCCGGCATTGTGAGCTGGATTGCCTGGATTGTGGTTTTGAACAAGCTGGATCCGATGCAGTCACCTGAGCTGGCGCTGGGAATGTTCTATCTGAGTCTCTTTTTTGCGCTGACCTGCACGTTTACGGTGGTGGGTTTTTATTTTCGTATGTGGCTTTATAAGAACGAGATTTATTATAATCACATCCATATCGCTTTTCGGCAGGCAGTTTTGTTAACGGTTATTGCCTTGGGGTGTTTAACGTTTTTGCTTCTGAAAGTGTTAACCTGGTGGTCCGGATTGCTTTTGATTGCGGTTGTAACGATGGTGGAGTTTTACTTTGCGGCAAGAGAGCCGGTTTAGAGATGATGTAAAACTAAAAGACCCCATCACGCCGGACGGGGTCTTTTCAATATCTCAATGGTTTTAGGAAGATTTAGTTCTTTCCTTGTGCGCGTCGGTCTGCAGCAGCATTCAAGTCTGGTTGGTCTTCAGACGGCTTAACAGTTACAGCCCAGTCTTCGATTTTTCCAACACGTCCCTTCAATGCAGCAGTTTCTGCGTCGTTGGCGTCGATTCGTCGACCAAGTTGAGCAATTGCTTCATCCTGTTTCTTGTCATGCTCTGAAGGTCCTTTTGGCTGTGCAGGAGTCTTTGGTTGTACTGGTTGCACATGTGTTTTTGGTGTTGTCTTGGCAACAACCTTGTCACATGGAGTGGTGTCTGCGCTTACAGGAACCAAAAGAGCACTTGGTGAGAATGGTAGCTTGGTGCTATCTACTCCAAGTCCTTTGAAAAGTGGGTGACCAAAGAAAGTCTGGTTCTTGGCATTGGCATTTACCATACCGTGAAGAACAACGTTATCACCATCTTTACAGTGGTCCTGCCATGTCATAGTAAGGTCATAGTAGGTGTTTCCCTGACCGTCTTCTTTTTCAGAAGCCTTCTTTACGTGAGCTGATTCGTTGGTTTCCTGTCCATGATCAAGAACTTTCATAACTTTGTCGTGTCCGTCAGTACAAAGGAGATATACTTTTGTACCATCAACAACAATGTGTTCTTGTCCACTTTTTGGAACAGGATTTCCTTCAGCATCTTTTGGTTCGCAGAAAGCATCGAGTGCTTTAAGGTCTTCCTTGCTGAGTCCATTAGCTGCAGTAGGCTGAGCTGCCGGATTTGGCGTATTGTAGTAATTATTAATGACTTGAGGAGCTGGAGCCGCAGTAGGAGCAGCGCTAGCAGAAGCCGCTTGTTTTTGCATGTCAGCAGCTTTTTCAGCAGAGAGTTCGCCAGTCTCTACTTTGTCATTTGAGCAACCGGCGGTTGCGAGTCCGAGTGCGAGCGTTGCTGCACCAAGAGTATTTGATAACTTCATGAGATATTGAGGTTAAAAGTTTGTAATAAGTAATTTAAGGAGAGGATAGTATAAACTATTTCGCTACTTGTCAAGTGTTATTTGTATAATTTTTGTGACTTTTTGTCAACGCGCAAAACTGCCATACCTTTATGGCATGTGATTACTCTAACCCGCGGTATCCAAATCCATTACATTTCTGCCTGATATTCTGGGTTGTAGATGACAGAAAGCTTTGTGAATGGCCATAAAACAATGGCAGCTTTCCCTTCAATGTGATCAAGTGTTAAGTATGGACTGTTGCGCCCTTCCCCACATTTCCCCTGGTTAACACTTTCTCTAAAGCAGCTTCGGGAATCGGAACTGCCGGTTCTGTTATCACCAAGAACAAAATAACTGCCTTCCGGGACTTCAAAAACACTTCCGGCTTCACGGGGGACAGTATTGTCCTTGTTTCGAAGATTCAGATACTCCTCATCCAGTTCGAATCCGTCAGGGTTTTCATCGTTGAAGATGAATATTTTATTGTCGATGATTTTAATGGTTTCACCTGGTAACCCAATAACTCTCTTAATAAAGAATTCGCTATCATTGTGTGGTGGGTGGAAGACAACAACGTCACCGCGCTGTGGTAATCCCACCTGCCAGCCCAGCATATTCTGATATCCGAATTTGTTTACAATAATATATTCGCCATAACCGTTGTTGCAGCGACCATCAAAATAGTTAAAGGTGTCACACATGGAAGATCCGTACACCTGAAATGGTGAAATAATAAAGGTTCGGATAATGAAAACCAGCCCAATGATAATGATAAGATTGAGCAAAATATCGAACCAGAATGCGATTTTCACCGTTGATTGATTTTTGCCTTTTGCCACTTTCTTCGGCGCTGTTTCTTTGGGGAGTGATTCTTCCATAGTGATTCAAAATGCAGGAGCGATGTTACTCCTTTTGTGCCTTCTTTACAAGGGCTGGGGGCTATAGTATCATTTTTTCATGATCTTGGCGGACTACTTATTTAAGCAGTATTTGGACAATGACGAAGTGATCGAAGCGGTCATCCATCGTCATCCAATTGTTTTTGGGCGAAATGCTTTGCCAATTCTTGGGATTGGATTCTTTCTACCGGTTTTTTTGTGGTACTTGTTCCCGGAAATGTGGCCATTGCTGAGTCTTTGGATTCTTGTGAGTGGGATCCGTATGGTTCGGGAGTTTATGATCTGGTATCACGATGCCATTCTTATAACGAATATGAGTTTGATTGATGTGTACTGGCATGGTTTTTTTGATCGATCTTCAACACGTCTTGAATACAATATGATGGAAGGTGTGACGACTGAGATCCGGGGTTTGCGACGGGTACTTTTGAACTATGGTACGGTTTCTGTTCAACGTGGAGGTGGTACGAATCCACTTGTTCTGAATGATGCTATAAATCCGCGAAGAGCTGAGCGAAAGATTATGGAGTACCAGGAACACTTTTTAAAGGATCAGCAGATTAAAGATTCAGAGACACTCAAGGCTTTGTTGACGCAAATGGTGCGGCAACATCATGGGAAAACTGATGAGAAGCCTCAACCTTCTGCCAAGACAAAAAATACTCGTTAATGCTGATGTATGAATTTCTGGATTTGGGCGCTGATTCTGTTTGTGATGTTTGATGTACTTTTGGTGGCTTTTGTTCTATGGAAGCGAAATGGGGGTGGTCTGAGTGATGTCCAAAAGAGAGAGTATCTGGACATGTGGAGTCGAATTAAGAATGACTCTGACTTAAGGCATGCTGTTATGGATGCCGATAAACTCCTGGATCGGTTGTTGGGACATAAAGGATATTCGGGTTCTCTGGGTGAGAAATTGAAGAAATCAGGATCGCTTTTTTCTGATTTAAATGGTGTGTGGTCGGCGCATAAGTTGCGAAATCGTTTGGCGCATGAGCTGGATGCAAAGGTTTCCCCAAAAGAGGGAGAGCGTGCATTAAAGCAGTTCGCGCGGGCTTTTCGGGATCTTGGTCTTTTATAACATTCTATGAAAAAGGATATTATTGGTTTGGCTGGGTTTATGGGTTCAGGAAAATCATTAGCTGGTCATTTTTTTGAAAAATTTGGTGCAGCTTTTATTGATGCGGATGAAGTCGTGGATGATCTTTATCAGCAGGGGAATGAGGGGTATCGAAAACTGGTGAACTATTTTGGGGATGATTTTTTGAAGAAGAACGGGGAAATCGATCGAAAGAAACTGGCAGATTTTTTGTTTGATGATAAACATAAACTGCGAATTGTGAACGATTTGATTCATCCGATTGTTACTGCGGAGATCCAGAAAAGAATTGATGCTTTGGATGTCCCCAAGATTTTTCTGGAAGGAACATATTTTAAACCTGAACATCTGGGGCGATTGGTGAAGGATATTTTGTGGCTGGCTACTGATAAAGAAACATTGAAGAAGCGTGTGGTGGAGGATAGGAAGATGAAAGAGGATCTTTTTGAAAAAATATTAAAAGTTCAGGAAAAGCCGAAAGGTGTGACAGAAGAAATTGATAATAACGGAACGATTGAGGAGTTGTACGATCACTTAAAAAAATGGTGGGATAAGCGGGGGTAATCCGCTATTATAGGGCGGAATGTAATGCACTCTTATGAATGATTCGAAATATGAAGCCGTGATTGGGCTGGAGATCCACGCTCAAATAGCCACTCAATCAAAGATGTTCTGCACTTGCAGCAGTGACTCTTTTGAATCTGAGCCAAATGAGAACGTATGTCCGATCTGTATGGGTTTTCCCGGACAGTTGCCGGTCATTAACGAAGAGGCCGTGAAGAAAGGGGTGAAAGCATCCCTGGCTCTTAACTGTACAGTTCCTGAATGGTCGAAGTTTGACCGGAAAAACTATTTTTATCCGGATTTGCCGAAAGGGTTTCAGATTTCTCAATACGATCAGCCATTGGCGGAGACGGGATGGATTGAGATTGATCTGGATGGAGAAAAGAAAAAGATTCGTATTCACCGGTTGCATCTGGAGGATGATGCCGGAAAGTTGACGCATATTCCAAATGGAACGCTCTGTGACTATAACCGAAGTGGAGTGGCGCTTATGGAGATCGTGAGTGAGCCGGATATGAGAAATGCCAAAGAGGCTGGAGCTTACGCGCGGGCAATGCAGGCGATTTTGCGATCGGTTGATGCATCGAATGCGGATATGGAAAAAGGAATGATGCGTTTTGATGCGAGTGTTTCGATTCGTCCGAAAGGTGATGAAAAACTGTATCCAAGAGCGGAAATCAAAAATTTAAATTCATTTCGATCGCTTGAAAGTGCGATTGCGTACGAGATTAATCGGCAAATTGGTTTGTGGGAGGACGGGAATCCCCAGTCAAAAGAGATTACGGTGGGGTGGACCGATGCGAAGGGGAAGACATACTTCTTGCGTGATAAAGAAGGCGCGGATGATTATCGGTATTTCCCGGAACCGGATCTGCCGCCTATTAATGTAACGGCCGATTTTATCGACGCAATGAAGAAAGAGCTGCCGGAACTGCCGTCTGAAAAGAGAGAACGATATCTTTCTGAGTATGGAATGTCCGAAGCTGAAGCGCTTTTGGTGAGCAATGATACTGAGCTTGCCGATTATTTTGAGCAGGTGGTTCAGGCAAGCGGTGATGCCAAGAGATCTTTGACTTTTGTGCTTACAATTTTATTGGGATTTTTGAAAAAAAATGGGCTTGAAGTGCATGAAAGTCCGGTTTCTGCCGAAAATTTGGCCAAGTTGGTGAAACTGGTGGCTGATGGAAAAATTTCTCTGAACATTGCAAAAGGTGAGGTGTTTGAAGAGATGTTTGAAACCGGGAAAGATGCTGAAGCAATCGTGAAAGCAAAGGGACTTGAAAAGATGAGCGATGAGGGGGAGTTGGAAAAAATTTGCCAGGAGGTAATTGATGAAAATCCTCA
>CALMAI010000024.1 GCA_937858825.1 uncultured Candidatus Peregrinibacteria bacterium | reverse complement strand
GGGGAGGAAACCGAAGAGGAAACCGCAATCCGTGAACTGGAGGAGGAAACCGGTATCACGCAGGTGGAATTATTGGATGGATATCGGCATATAATCGATTACCAGTTTCGCCATGCCGGCTATCTCATTCAGAAAGATGTGGTCTTTTTCCTGGGAAAGACAGACCAGGAGGATGTTACTATTTCCCATGAACATCAGGACTTTATGTGGCTTCCTTTTGAAGAAGCGCATACCAAACTCACATTTACCAACGCCAAAGCCTTACTTGAAAAGGCTCAACATTTTTTAAACAAACAATCATGAAAATCATTGTGGCCCCAAAGTTGAACAAAAAAGTTGATCTACTGATAGTTCCAACCTTTGAAGGCAAGGACCATTTGCAATCAGCACCAATTGAGATCAAAACGGTTGTGGCAGCACTGAAAAAAGACAAATCTTTCAAGTCAGAAGCGGGCCAACATCATCACGTCACACCACTTTCCGACAAGTTACCAAAAAATATTCTCTTTCTGGGAATGGGAAAGGTAAAAGATTTTCACGCAACAGATGCCCGGAACATGGCAGCGGACGCCATCAAATTCGCCAAAAAAATGGAATCAGATTTGACCTTTGTCATCCCGGAAGCAGCCGACGACTACTTCCAGGAAATCACCGAAGGTCTGGAAATGGCCAACTACAATCCAGCCAAATACCAGACAGGTGAAAGTAAGAAAAAACACGAAAAGACAGATGTAAAAACCGCGACACTCATTACTGCCAAAAAGCCAACCGCTACCCTGAAACGTGGCCAGACCATTGCTGCTGCAGTTATGAATGCACGCGATCTCATCAACGCGCCGCACAACCTCATGAACGGAACCATGCTCATGAACGCGGCCAGAAAAATTGGAAAAGACAACAAGCTTAAAGTCACCGTTCTCAATAAAAAGCAGATAGAAAAATTGAAGATGGGAGCTTTCCTTGGAGTCAACAAAGGCAGTGACACCGATGCCAATATGGTCATCCTGGAGCACAAACCAAAAGGTACAACAGGGAAGCCGATTGTTCTGGTGGGGAAAGGGATCACTTTCGACAGTGGAGGATACAACCTAAAAAGCGGTGCCTGGTTCGCTGATATGAAAATGGATATGTCTGGCGCGGCAGTGGTAATGAATGTGCTTGGACTCTGTGCAAAGCTTGGCATCAAAAAACATGTCATTGGAATCACGCCAATTACCGACAACCTCATTGGGCCAAAAGCCCAGAAAGTAGCCGATATTGTTACCACCTATTCAGGTAAAACTGTGGAAGTCAACAACACCGATGCCGAAGGTCGCCTCATTCTTTGTGATGCTATGGCCTATGCGGTCGACAAATTCAAGCCATCAAAAATGATTGATGTTGCCACCCTCACCGGTGCCTGCATGATGGCTCTTGGCGAAAAATATGCCGGTCTCTTCGCGAACAACGAAGGTATGATCGAAGGAATCAAAAAAGCTTCCGACGCTACCGATGAACTGGTCTGGCACATGCCACTCCACCCTGACCACACCAAAGAAATGAAAAGTCGCATAGCAGATTTGCAAAATGTAAACTATGGCAACAAAGGCATGGCCGGAGCATCAACGGCTGCCGCATTCTTGCAGGAGTTCGTTGGGAAAACCGATTGGGCCCACCTGGACATTGCCGGAACAGCCTTCGTGAGCAAACCAAAAAAATACGAATCCCCAATGGGAACCGGATTCGGAGTTCGCCTTCTAACAAACTATCTGGAAAACTTATAAAGTGCCCACGCTCGAAAATTGACAAAGACTGGAAATAGTGTAAAAAAGCAGTGGAGGCATTATGAAAGAAAAGAAAGGTAAAAAGCCGGAATGCGCTTTGTGTGGAGACACAGAGGACGTCCAATGGATTCCTCGTGAGCAGCGTTATCGCTGCACCAAGGGATGGGCCTGCAATCGCCGGCTTGGCATCGACGGCACACAAAACTGATCCCTCCATGTGCTAACTGCTGTCAAAGACAGGCAAGTGGCCATAGGCTCTCCTCGTCGGCTGTGCTACAGTTACGGCGAGGAGTTTTTATAGTAGTGCTATGTCTTTTATCGCCGACTTCCACATCCATTCCCACTATTCACGGGCCACCAGCCCACAGCTCACCGCACCTGGTCTGCATAAATGGGGACAGATTAAAGGGATCAAAGTCATGGGAACTGGCGACTTTACCCATCCATCCTGGTTTACCGAACTCCAGGACAATCTGGAACCCGCCGAACCAGGACTCTTCAAATTGAGTAATAAAATTGTTCAGGAAGTCCAGCCAGAAGTTCCTCAAAGTTGTCATGGCGAAATGCGCTATCTTTTGAGTGTAGAGATCAGCAGCATTTATTCCAAGAATGGACGAGTGAGAAAAATCCATTCCATTATTTGCTCTCCAACCTTTCAGGCCGCCGCGAAAATCAACCATGCCCTCGACAAAATCGGGAACATCAAACACGACGGCCGCCCAATCCTTGGAATTGATGCCAAGGAGCTTTTAAAGATTGTGATGGATGCCTCGCCCGACTGCATGTTCATACCCGCGCACGTCTGGACACCGCACTTCGCGCTTTTTGGATCCAACTCCGGCTTCGACAGCATTGAAGAATGTTTTGAAGAGATGACCGAGCACATCACGGCTCTGGAAACCGGACTCTCATCAGATCCAGCCATGAACTACTTGTGGTCAGACATCGACCGCTTCACCCTTGTCTCCAATTCTGATGCTCATTCGCCAATGAAGTTGGGGCGTGAAGCCAACCGCTTAAACTGCGAGCTCAACTATTTCGACATCAAAGAAACCATTAAGTCCGGCAATCCGGACAAATTCCTGGAAACTATCGAATTCTATCCCGAAGAAGGAAAGTATCACTGCGACGGCCATCGTAATTGCAAAGTCAGCATGACACCGGAAGAGACCAAAGAGGCGAACGGCATCTGCCCAAAGTGTGAACGCAAAGTCACGGTTGGCGTGCTTAACAGAGTCATGTCACTCGCCGACCGCAAAGACCCGGAGGTAAGACAAAACCGCATCCCATACAGATACCTCGTCCCTCTCAACGAAATCCTTTCCAACATCCATCAGGTCGGGCCCAACTCCAAAACCGTCATGACACAGTATTGGAAAATTATCGCTGCCCTTGGCAACGAGTTTCATGTTCTTCTGGATGCCCCACTCGCCGAAATCGAAAAAGTTGGCGGACCACAAATCGCCCTCGCTATCGACAAAGTTCGTCGTGGGGACATTTACATCAAACCTGGCTACGATGGTGAATATGGTATTGTTCAGGTCTTTTCTCCCGAAGAATTAGAAGTTGATGACAAACAGACGGCACTATTCTAAGATACGTCCATGCAACTCAACCCACAGCAGGAACGTGTTCTTACACAGTCTGGTTCACACCAGCTGATTGTTGCCGGTCCCGGGACCGGGAAGACCCATACACTCACGCAAAAAATTCTGAGCCTTCTTCAAAGCGGATCATTGCCGCAGGAGATCGTTGCCATCACGTTCACCACCAAAGCAGCCGAAGAAATGAAGGATCGGATCCAGTCACAAACCGACAAAAATCCATTTATCGGAACCTTTCACGCACTCGCGCATAAAATTTTGAAGGCGGCAGGAGCAGACTTTAATCTTCTTCAGCCAAAGCAACAGGATGCTATTCTCTCCGAGCTCACACCTAAACTAAAACAAAAGGAAAAGAAAGAGTTCAAGCGTTTGCTGACTTTAGCAAAAAATCAAATCCTTCCTTTTGAAGAAGTGAACACATTTATAGATCAAGATAGAGTACAAAATTTATACAATCAGTACGCTGAACGATTAGAATCAGAAAACCTTATCGACTTTGACGATCTCCTTCTCAAAGGATTAGAACATTTAAAAGAGAGCGGAGCACACCCAAAACATCTGTTTATTGATGAATATCAGGACATTAACGAAGTCCAGTATCGTATGATCCGCACACTGGCCGGACCAGAAACTCACATCTATGCCATTGGCGATCCAGACCAGTCTATCTACGCCTTCCGCGGATCCAATCTGGAGCACTTTCTTCGGTTTGAAAAAGATTTTCCATCCGCAGTCCTCACAAATCTGGAACAAAACTATCGCTCAACACCACAGATTATCGCAGCCGCAAATGCCCTCATTAAAAACAACGATAAAAGAATTGAAAAAGAGCTCATTGCAACAAAACAAGAGAGTTCGACCATAACCCTTCATCCATTTCAGACTGAGTGGCAGGAGGGCGGCTTCATCACCAGAGAGATCAGCCAGCTTGTTGGCGGCACCGATATGATCCAGTCTCACAATCTTGTTACAGCGCAAAAGGAGTACCACTTTTCTGATATCGCCATTCTCTATCGAACAAAATCGCAGGCGCGGGTTATAACAGAAAGCCTCAAAAAAGAGGGGATTCCATTCCAATGTATTTCTACGATTCCTTGGTATTTAAAGCCGGAAGTTCAGGAGTTATTGCAATATTTACAATACCTTCACAGCCCTACTGCATCGACCGACATTCCCGAGCCACAAAAAATTCTACTCAACAGTTATGTTCGTGACCATCGCGATCTCTCAGCAATCAATCCTTCAACATTGATCAAAAAAATTATCCAATATACGAAACTGGAAGAGTACCATGATGATGGATCACCACGGGCACACCAAAAAATCCAGAACCTCAAAAAGCTTCAGGCCGAATCTGCCATGTTCGATGATCAGTCCGGAGAAGATGGCCTTTCGGAGCTCTTGGATCATTACTCCCTTTTGCAGGATTACGATCACTACAACCCAAAGGCAAAAGCTGTTTCACTCATGACGCTCCACGCTGCCAAAGGCCTTGAATTTCCTATCGTTTTTATTGCCGGATTGGAAGACGGGCTTCTGCCATTTAGCAGGGAAGGGGAATCCCAAAATGAGGAAGAAGAGCGACGACTCTTCTATGTCGGCATCACCCGCGCCCAGGAAAAACTATACCTCTCTTACGCAAAAACACGGAACAAGACAGAGGCAAAACCTTCCCCCTTCCTCGCCGAAATCAAAAAGCATGTCAGCGAGCAGGAATTACCAAAACAACGGCAGCAAAAACCGGACAATCAGATGAGTCTACTCTAAGTCACTACTCAAACACCACCTTGTTCCGGCCAACATAATCAAACGCCCAGAAGCTGGCCGTCACGGCTTCCGCAGAACCGGTAATCGCCTGCTTGAATTGCGTGTCCGTCACATCTCCCGCACTGTAGAGCCCTGGGACATTTGTTTCGGATTTTCGATTAATCTTAATCTCTTTCCGATCATTCAACTCAACACCAAGATTGGCAGCCAGATCAGACAAAGGAATCTGTCCGATCGCAATAAAAATCGCCCCCATTTCCATCTCTTCTCCAGATTTTAGCTTCACCTTTTCAACAGAATTTTCACCCATAATCTCTGCGACTTCTGTATTGTAGTGAACTTCAATTTTTCCTTCCTCCACCTTTGCCTTCACCCGGTCAGAATTAACCGGTTCAGCTTTCAGCTCATCTCCCCGGACAAAAACATGCACTTTGCTGGCGTGCTCGCTTAACAAAAGCGCCTCTTTTGCCGCGGAATCACCACCACCAACCACACTCATCACTTTCCCTTTGAAGAATGCTCCATCACAAAGCGCGCAATAAGAAACTCCCTTATTTTCCAGCTTTTCTTCACCAGGAGCACCAAGCTTCCGATGATGAGATCCAGTCGCAAACAAAACGGTCTTGGCTTTATACTCATTCGATCCGGTCTTCACAACATATCCGCTCACAGCTCCTTCAGCAGGGGATTCAACGGCCCGCCGTACATCAATAACCTTCTCACTCTTCAGAGGAACCCCAAAACTTGTCGCATGATCTACCAGTTTCATCGCCAAGTCCGGTCCGGAAATACTCTTTTCTCCAGGCCAGTTCTCCACCAGATGTGTGGTGGTAATCAATCCACCAGGAAGCTCCCCAATCATCACACACCTCAAATTCAGTCGTGACGCATACATTGCAGCACTCGCGCCGCTGCATCCGGCCCCAATAACCAAAAAATCATAAATGTCATTGTGATTACTTTGTTCAGCCATAATCAAAAAAATTAAAAACTATTTTTCTTCAATAAAATCATCCCCCTTCTTCCAGTTGGCTTTACAAAGCTTCCCACTTTGAAGAGCCCGAAGAACGCGCAAACATTCATCAGCGCTTCGTCCAACAGAAAGATCATGGACAACCTGGTAACGAAGAATTCCCTTCGGATCAATAATATAAAGACCCCTCAGAGCAATACCCTTTTCTTCCACCAAAATACCAAATTCGTTCGAGAGCGAACGAGTCATATCACTCATAAGCGGATAGTTCAGCTGACCTAACTCTTTCATCCAGGCTTTATGGGAGTAAACGCTATCAATACTGCATCCAACAATTTGAGCATTCAGTTCCTCAAAATCTTTAGCCCGATCACTAAATTCAACCACCTCAGTCGGACATACAAAGGTAAAATCCATAGGATAGAAGAACAGAACGATCCATTTATCTTTGTAATCTTCAGAAGAAATATGTTTGAACTCTCCATCAACCAATGCCTCAAGCGCAAACTTCGGCGCTGGTTTCCCAACCTGTAAATTCGTCATAGCGGGTAAATTTAAATATTACTTTTTTTTGCCCGCTGATTTTACCACGCGATTATTCACTTTAGAAGCCCGGCTGGTCGGGATTAGAAATTTAGCCGGATCCGCGCCAAGGTCTGTATAAGAATCTACTTCAGTTAAAAGCATATTCGAGGTTGTCTTTTTAAAAGCCATAACTTCGGCCCGTAAACCACGTGACCGCACATACTTCAAAACTTCGGTGAAATCACCATCGCCACTCACTAACACAACCGCATCAAGTTTTTCACTCATACGCACAATATCAATAGCAATCCCAACATCCCAGTCAGCCTTCTTTTCACCAGAATAAAAAACCTGAAGATCTTTTTCACGGATCTCTATACCCAACTCTGCAAGTGCATCAATAAATTTACTCTCATCCTGTCCCTCACTTCGTATCACATAGGCAAAAGCCCGGACTAAATGTCGATCAGCAATGGCGTGCTTCATCAACTCCGCATAATTTACATGCGATTTAAAAAGCGATCGCGCTGAATGATACAAATTTTGTGTATCTATAAAAATTCCAACTCTTTGTGCCGGATGCAATGATTTATTCATATTCAAACATTAGTGTTAAAAACATCATACCCCACCTCCTCATTTTCCGATAGGACATTCATCGCTACCGCTGAAAAAGCGATTTGAAACCAAACCAGAAATTTTCCCGACGTTCACGAATCCGCCGGAAAAAATAGGGGATCCACTTTCGACCAAATGGCGTATAAACCCGTACCCGAAAACCATGCTTGGTCAGCCGCCTCTGAACCTCTCTCTTCACACCATACAAAAGACCAAACTCCAATCGCTTCCGATTCGCTTTCAACTCTTTCACTCGTTTTTTTGCATAATTCAAAATCTTTTCATCATGGGTCGCCACCATCAAAAGCTTGGCATCACTCTGCAAAACAACATCAATTAAATGTTTAAAATTTTCATCAGTATCCGATTTTTTTGCAAACGCCAACTCTTTCCGTTCTTTGTACGCACCTTTCACAAGCCGCACACAAAACCTGGGAGAAAGCAGATTTTTTATGTCATCCTCACTTCTCCTCAAATAAGATTGAATACAGATTCCTACTTGTGGTCCATATTTGTGAATAAAAGATTTATACACTTCAATAGTTCGATCGGTATACGCCGAATTCTCCATATCAATCCACACAAAATTGCCCAAACTCCGGGCTTTCTTAAGAATCTTCTCCAGATTCTCCTTACAAAAATCCATACTAATATCCAAGCCCAACTGAGTCAGTTTCACCGAAATATTTGCCTGAAGCTGCCGATAATCGATCTGTTCCAAAAGGTGAATATAACGCTTGGATGCCTGCACCGCCTTATGCTTTTTCATCACATTTTCCCCAAGCATATCGCAGGTAGCATAAAGCCCGTGGGCATTCATTTTTGCAATAGCCTTTGCAGCATCTTTCCAATTGTCTCCCGCCACATACCGGCGAGCCAAAAAAGTTACAAGTCGCATTACTCTGAGGGGGTTTCAATAGCTTGATCAGCCTGATATTTCACGTGAAGATACCCCTGAAACTGTTCATTATTCCCAAGAAAATAGGCCAAAAACACAATCCCTACAAGGATAATCAATCCAATAATAGCCAAAACTCTGTCTTTCATCTCTCAATAGAACAAATACTATAACAGTATTATACCATGAATGATGAAAAATATCTATGCCGCTGCGCGTCGCTTTTCTTCTTTCCCGTTCAGATATAGACGCATCTCCGGCATGATATCAACTTGCAACGGCCCAGCTTCGTTATCCACTTTCATTTGGAACGGTTTTTGCGGAAGTTCAGCAATATGCTTGAACAGAGCCTGATTCGCTCGAGCAATCTCTTCCTCTTTATTCGATACCATCTCCCGGAGCTTGTTATACCCTTCCTCTTGCTTCAGTTCATTCATCCATTCCTCCTCCATGGCCTTCACCTGTTTTTTCAAATTCTGAAGCCCGCCCTTCAACTCCAGATATTCCGGAGTATCCAGCTTCTCTTCATACTTCACATCCTTTTTTAAGTCACGAAGTTCCATCTTCAATTTCGCGATCTGCTTGAGCGCCAAAGCAATTTTATCTTCAATCATGATAAACCTTTAAAAAATATGCCCGCGCATTATGCCATATCAGATTCCAAAAAGCATGTCTCGAATTTCCGGCTTCATTTTGTCCGGACTCCACGGCGGATCCCACACTACTTCGATCTCCACATCCTTAATGTCATCTTCCAGCCTAAGAATTCCATCAATATCAGTAGTGAGTTCAGGCCCCATTGGGCAACCCATTGATGTAAGCGTCATGGTCACTTTGGCAACACCCTTCTCAACCTCAAGATTATAGATCAAGCCCATATCCGCAATTCCAACGCCAACTTCCGGGTCGATCACCTGGTTCATTAATTCATAGTAAGGATGATCCTCGCCAAAACTATAGTTCGGTTCACACTTCACCGTTGGTGTTACCGGTTCAGCGCTCTTCACATCACCTTTTTGTACAGATTTCTTAGTCATGATCAAATTTATGATTCAAAAGTGTTCACAGCCTGCTGAAGAATAACAAAACTCAGCAGTGCGCACTTCACTCGATTGGTCGTTAAAGGGACACCCAGCATATCATAAACAAACTGTTTTTCCAGACCCTTTACCTCATCTAAACTCTTGCCAATCACTTCATCCAACAGCATCGAGGCACTGGCCTGACTGATCGCACATCCTTCTCCAGAAAACATGGCGTCCACAATCTTTCCATTCTCTATCTGCAACCCAATCTCCAGTTTATCCCCACAAAGAGGATTCGAATCAGCAACGGTAATCGACGCACGCTCAAGCTCCCCATGATGAAGGGGATTCTTATAGTGAAACAAAATATTTTCAGCGTACATATCCATTAGACTTCTACCTTAAAAATTTCATATACCTTTTTAATCGCTTCAACAGCTCGGTTCACATCGGTGCGATCATTGTACATATAAAAACTGATTCGTGCCGTCGCATTACATCCAAGCCGGTTCAAAAGCGGCTGCGCGCAGTGGTGTCCCGTCCGAATCGCGACTCCTTCACTATTCATGATCGAGCCAACGTCATGCGGATGCACTCCCGGAATATTGAAAGAGATAATTCCACCAGCGAGCGAAACATCTTGCGGACCATACAGTTGCAGTTTTGGAATCGATGCCAACTGCTCCCGCGCATACTGCACCAAATCTTGATCATGTTTCAAAATTTCCTCGAAAGAAAACTGAGAAAGATAATCGATCGCGGCACCAAACCCAATCACGTTCGCAATGTCCGGCGTTCCCGCTTCAAATTTATGCGGTAAGTCATTCCACGTAGTGTGATCATCAAACACCTCTTTCACCATGTCCCCACCAAACTGATACGGTGGCATTTTTTCCAGCAAAGCTTTCTTTCCATACAGAACACCAACTCCGGTTGGACCACACATTTTATGTGATGAAAAAGCCAGAAAGTCACAGTCCAAATCTTGAACATCCACGCCCATGTGGGGAACACCTTGAGCCCCATCCACCAAAGTCACGGCTCCAACCTCCTTCACCTTTTGTACAATTTTTTTGATCGGAACGATGGTTCCAATCGCATTCGACATCATGGTTACCGCCACTAGTTTTGTTTTCTCATTCAACAACTTTTCAAAAGCCAACATATCGAGCGTCCCATCTTCATGAATCGGAGCTATAACGAGCTTTGCCTTTTTCCGATGGCACAGCTGTTGCCACGGTACAAAATTGGAATGATGTTCAAGAGCCGTCACCAGCACCTCATCACCTTTAGAAATATTCTGTTCTCCCCACGTTGAACATACCAGGTTAATTGCTTCCGTCGTTCCACGTGTGAAAATGATCTCTTCCAAACTCTTGGCATTGATGAGGGATCGCACTTTCTCTCGTGCTCCTTCAAACATCTCTGTCGCCCGCTCACTCAACGAATGCACCCCCCGATGAATATTCGCATTCGCCGTCTCATAAAACTCCGAAACCGCCGCCACCACACTCGCGGGCTTCTGCGTGGTGGACGCATTATCCAAATACACCAAGCCAGCCCCGTCAGCTTCTCCTGCTACAAGAAGTGGAAAATCCTTTTTGCAGTCCCTAAGACTCATAAGAAAATGGCAACGCATCAATAATTTTTCGCCGAACATCCTCACGCATTTGTTCATCCACGATCATTTCCAGTTGTGATTCAAAGAATCCGCCGATCAACATTTTTTCGGCCTCCTCCGCGCTAATTCCTCGACTCTTCAGATAGAACAAAAGCTCCTTATCAATCTTTCCAATCGTCGCAGCATGCCCCGCAACCACGTCGTCGGCCTCGATCTCCAGCGCCGGCACAGACTTGGCCCGCGCGCGCTCACTCAACAAAAGCGTCTTACTTTCCAGATACACATCGGCCAGCGGCCCACTCTTATCAATCACCAACGTTCCGGTGTAATCCATGTTCGACTCACCATACATCGCCGCTTTCATATGAAAATATCCCTTGGTTTGCGGCACACGATGCCCGGAAACCGTCTCGAACAAAAACTGCTCCTTCCCACTCCCAACCACAAATCCCAAAAACGACAGCTCCGAATCGCCGCCCATAAATTCAAACTTCAACTTCCGCATCTCTTCCCATCCTTTCAATCCCAAAAACACATAGGTCAGTTTCGCCCCAGCCTCAATCACCACGGTTCCATCAAGGATTTCTTCCACAAAAACCAGCTTCTCTTCGCCAGCCTTCACGCGCATCAACTCTTTTTGTTCTTGGATAATGGACATGGAGCTATTGGGTAATTGAAAATTGATTGCTACAAAAAGATTGAAAACAACTGTTGAGCTGACGAGGCATCATGCATGCCGAGTCAATAGCTCGAGCGTACATGCTAGCGAGAGCTATCTGCGAGACCTGTTTGAAAGATTTTTGTAGCAACATATACAATTTTTATCCAATAGAACCTTCCATTTCCATTTCAATCAGGCGATTCATCTCAATCGCGTACTCCATCGGCAACATCTTCACAATCGGATCAATAAATCCATTCACAATCATGGTCGCCGCTTCCTGCTCAGAAAGCCCACGCGACATCAAATAGAACATTTGCTCTTCGCCAATTTTACTCACCGTCGCTTCGTGTTCGATCGTCACATCATCTTCCATAATATTCATGGTCGGATACGTATCAGACCGGGAATCCGCATCCAAGAGCAGCGCATCACACACCACCTTCGACTTCGATCCCTTCGCATTGTGCGCAACTTTCACCAAACCACGATACGAACTTCGTCCACCAGCCTTGGAAATCGACCGCGAATTAATCGTTGAAGTCGTGTTCGGCGCCAAATGGATCACCTTTGCTCCAGCATCCTGATGTTGACCCTTCCCGGCAAAAGCAATCGATTGGATCTCTGCTTTCGCACCCGGTTCCATCAAGAGCACAGCCGGATATTTCATAGTCACTTTCGATCCCAAATTACAATCAAGCCAGAACATCTCTGCATCTTTAAACGCTTTCGCACGCTTGGTCACCAGGTTATACACATTGTTCGACCAGTTTTGGATGGTGGTGTACTGCACACGCGCACCCGGTTTTACAATAATCTCAACCACCGCAGAGTGAAGCGAATCACTACTGTACGTTGGGGCGGTACAACCTTCAACATAGTGCACACTTGAACCTTCATCCGCGATGATGAGTGTCCGTTCAAACTGCCCCATGTTTTCCGCATTGATTCTAAAGTATGCCTGAAGCGGCAGTTCAATATGCACACCTTTCGGCACATAAATGAACGATCCTCCAGACCACACAGCGCTGTTCAAAGCCGCAAACTTATTGTCCGCTGGCGGAACAACGGTGGCAAAATACTCCTTAAAAATTTCTGGATGATTCTTCAAAGCCTCATCAATCCCATCAAAAATCACACCCTTTTTGGCTAGATCTTCCTGCAAATTGTGATAGACCATTTCACTTTCGAACTGCGCGCCACTTCCTGCCAGGAACTTTCGTTCCGCTTCTGGCACACCAAGTCGTTCAAACGTATCTTTAATCTCATCCGGCACATCATCCCAGTCGCGGACCGGTCGGTCGGACGGCTTCACATAATAGTGAATATTATCAAAGTCGATCCCATTCAAATCCGCACCCCATTGCGGCATTGGCTTTTCATTAAAAATCTGGAGCGCCTTTAATCGAAACTCCAACATCCATTCAGGTTCCTGTTTGTACTCAGAAATTTTCCGAACAATCTCTTCGGTCAAACCTTTGCCGGACTTAAACACCGATTTCGAATCAACATGAAACCCATACTTATAATCCGAAAGAGGATTCAATGCCTTCTCCTGATTTTTTGTTGGTGCCGCCATGTATTTGAACTAAAATTTTATACAAAACCCATTTTCGAACAAAAAATTAAACCTTTGCAGGAATAAACTGTTCGTACCCTTCTTTCTCCAAAATACCAGCCAACTCACGATCCCCGGACTTCACAATCTTTCCATTCACCATAATGTGAATAAAATGTGGAGTCATATAGTCCAAAATGCGTTGGTAGTGAGTGATCAAAAGCACTCCCATTCCTTGTTCTTCGTGCGCATCTTGAATCGCTTTTGCCACAATCTTCAAAGCGTCAATATCCAAACCGGAATCAATCTCATCCAACATGGCAATTTTCGGCTTCATAACGCGCATTTGCACAATTTCCGCCCGTTTCTTTTCTCCTCCGGAAAATCCATCATTCAATGCGCGCGCAATGAACGACTTATCCATCTTCACACCTTCAACACCTTCTTGCATCGTTTTGTAAAACACTCCCGGTGGAATCGGTTTGCTTTCAGCGTCATTCGCCTTGTTAATAGCATTCACAGAATGTCGCATAAAATTTCCAAACGTCACTCCAGGCACCTCCCGCGGATACTGAAATCCCAGGAACATCCCAAGATGAGCCCGTTTATCTGGATCCAACTCCAAAACATCCACACCATCAAACGTTACCGTTCCATCGGTAATCTCATAGTTTGGATGACCCATAAGCGCATAACAGAGCGTACTTTTTCCACTTCCGTTCGGTCCCATAATGGCATGAATCTCTCCTGATTTGATCGTCAAATCAACCCCTTTCAAAATCTGTTGATCTTCAACAGTCACATGCAGATTCTTAATTTCGAGAGTATGTTCCATCTTCAAAGCGATTAAAAAGTGGATGTACTTTAGGCCAGTTTTGCCAAATTGTCAACAGTACTAAGCCCTTCTTCGACTCTTTACTTTATTGCCCACAAAAGCTCCTGCCGTTTTCAATCCACCCAGTGCCGCGCGGGTGTTCATATACTGTTCCACATAAAAATTCACACTGGCAAACGCGTTAAAAACAACCAGCCAGATACAACCGACCTTAAACGAAAACTGTCCATACATAAGGTTAAAAGCATCCCACAGCATAATCGGATGAAACGGTTCAGACATAACTCGCAAAGCAAATGCGATCGTCCAAACAATCAACATAGCCGTCACAAATCCCAAATTATAAATGTCCGAAAATCGATCCAAATACCAAATCGCTCCTTTTTTCTTTTGCATAGATGTGAAATTAAACCAATAAAGCATCAACAAAATACCGTTTTTATGCTATAATTCAAAGATATTTTGAACCCAAAACATGCCCCCGAAAGTTGGAGAAAAAGAAATAATGGAGCCCCAGAAAAGTGAAGAACTCTTAAGAATTTTAAAGGAGCTCGAAAAAAACACGTCCAGAATCTCCAATCCGGAACGGGAAAAATTCCTGCAGCAAGCAGCGGAATGGGAAAACCACAACGACATCGCTACCATTCGCCAGGCTGGAATCAGTAAGGAGCAAAACGAAAAAGACCCACTCCAGAAACACGCATTGCTTTCTTCCGCCTACATGGAAAAAAAGGGCGATGGAAAGTACAAAATCGATTTTCGTGGGAACAATTTGGCTGAATACAAAGTAGGAGCAGGCGATATTTTTCCACCAAATATTGGGACCATTTCTGTGAATGGCACTATTGCCGTGCGCACCATCAACCCAAAAACCGGACGCATTGGATATTATAACAAGCATGACCTGGAGCACTACAAAACATACGATTATGTACCGATTTTTAGTGGGGACATCGTAGAGGTAATCAAGGCAAAACCATACGAAGATACTGTAGTCCAGAGAAGGCAGCTTCAGGAAAACATTGCTCTCTACCAGGAACGTGGAGGAACGGCAGTTGAAGTTCAGGAAATGGACAAAAAAGATGTTAAAAACGCGACAAAAAATCGCCTAAAAAACCTGCGTGAAGAAGTGGAACCAATGGAAACCAACGAAGCCATGCGAAAGCTGGTGGAAACAGCCAGAACGTATCTGGATTACAATAAAGGCAAAATGTTCCATGAAAAGTTCTACAGCAAGGAGGCCAAGTACAAAGGCGGTCGATTGGGATGCGCTATTACAACCACATGGATTGCACGTGAAGCCGGCCTGATTAACTTTACCGATCCAAGTGTGATGAATACAAAAGGGAAGTTCAACGAACGCGGTTGGGGATCACAAAAATACATTCCCGGAAAAGAGCGCCCGGGCCAGATCATTACCTGGAAGCGAAAAAGCGGAGGAAATCATATTGGAATCATTGTTGGGCCCAATCAGGTCATTCACAATGTCTTTGACCAAAAAACACAACGAGCCAGGCCAAAGCTCACAGCGATTAAAGGTTATGGGCCAGAGACGAGAACGATCACACTTTGGACTCCACCTGGCAAAGAATCACAGAAACATACAACCTACGAAAATCCAGAAATACCGGTTGAACCAGGCCAACCGCATCACACCATGACCAAGAATCTAGACCAAATTCGCCGCGACCACGAGCTGAACGCCGAAACAATCAAAATTCTGCCACAGCAAAAAAAACTCCTTCGCTACTGCGTTGAACAGTACAGCCAGCATCGTTTGAAATATGAACAGGTATCCCGTGCTACGGGTATACCTCCCGAGCTCATTTTTGCTATCCACTTCAGGGAAAGTGGTATCCGGTTTGATCGATATCTTCACAATGGAGATCCACTCGGCAAACCAACCACTCACGTGCCAAAAGGAATTTACTTCCCAAAAGGTGCTTGGACTGAGGCCGCAATCCATGCCCTCAACAGTATGAAGCTCCAACAGAGGCTTGGACTTTCTTCCAATACAAGAGACATGGGTAAAATATTAACCTACGCCGAACTGTACAACGGCCTTGGATACCGCCGCCGCGCCAACACCCCAAGCCCTTACGTTTACGCAGGGACAAACATGTATAAGGGCGGACTCTATGTAGCCGACGGAAAGTTTAATCCCAACGCTTACGACAAGCGCGTTGGAATAGCTGCCATCGTCATGGCGCTCAACAATCCTTCGCTGGTTTCATAACTACTCCTTCACCGTCATTATAATGAAGCGGTATTGAATACCGTTTTCTTCCTTGTAATCAGTTGCAGCAAAAGGATCATGCATCATGCCGAAATCGAATTTTGGAAAGAATGCATCACAATCAAATTCGGATGTAATTTCCGTTGCATAGAGCCGGTGAAAATCTTTGTGCTCCAGAGCCTGCTTATAAACATTAGCCCCTCCGATAACCCAAACCAAATCTACATCATCACGATCTTCAAGCATCTTCAGCGCGCCATCAAAAGAGTCAGCTTTCAAAACTCCTTCGGGAAACTCCATATCACTGCGAGTCAAAACAACGTTCAAGCGATCCGGTAACGGACGGGATTTTTTCGGTAGAGAATCCCATGTTTTTCTTCCCATAATGACTGCATTGATTTTTCCCTCCGCAGCTTTAGTAGTGTTGTCATGAAAGTGCTTCATATCGCCTTCAAGCCGCGGCCATGGAAGCTTATTGTCCTTCCCAATACCCCACTGAGCATCCAAGGCAGCAATAATGTTAAATTTCATGTTGAACAATTAAATTATACGGCAATCGGCATTTTGATTCCCGGGTGCGGATCGTAGTTCTTTAATTCAAAATCGTCGAACTCCAAATCCCAAAATCCTTTCTTGGCAATCTCCAAAGTTGGCAGCGCTCGCGGCTCACGCGTCAGTTGCTCCTTCAAAGCATCCACATGATTTAAATAAATATGGGCATCGCCAATCGTGTGCACAAAATGCCGCGGCGTGTAACCGCACTCCTGCGCCATCATCATCAAAAGCATCGAATAACTGGCAATATTAAACGGAACACCCAGACCAATATCTGCACTGCGCTGATACAGCTGCATGTCCATCATCCCATCCGAAACATAAAACTGAAAGAGCGTGTGGCACAGCGGTGGCGCCGACCTTTGCGCGTGAATCAATTCCTGAATTTCAGCAACATTCCACCCACTCACAATATGCCGCCGCGAGTCCGGGTTCGCCTTAATCTGCTCCATCACATTCTTGATCTGATTAATCTCTTCACCATTATATCCCTGCCATCGAATCCATTGCTTTCCGTAAACTGGCCCCAAATCCCCATGTTTTCGGGCAAAACCCTCATCCGAAGAAATCCTTTCCACAAAATCTTTCAAGCTCTCGCCGCTAAAATCCTCACTCGCCTTAAAGTTTTCGTACGGCCACTCATCCCAAATGTGCACATTATTGTCGACAAGATACTTAATATTCGTATCACCCTTCAAAAACCACAACAGTTCATGAAGAATGCCACGAAAATAGACCTTCTTTGTCGTTAAAAGAGGAAACCCCTCCCGTAAATCGTAACGGGTCTGCGTTCCAAACACAGAAATAGTTCCGGTTCCAGTCCGGTCCTCCTTCTTGGAACCGTGATCAAAAATGTGCTGAACAAGATCGAGATACTGTTTCATAGAAACGCTTTACAAAGCTGCGCCCAGAGTATACACAGAAGATGAAACGAAAAACAACCACTCACGTTTTTCCTCCGATAATAAAGAATGAACAATAAAGTTGAACAATTAATTAAAGAAGCAATCCCTGATGCCCAGGTCGATTTTCAGGATTTCAAGAACGATGGCCTTCATTTTTTCCTTGCTGTAAAATCTGAATCGTTCGCCGGAAAGCCGATTGTTCAGCAACACCGGTCAGTCATGAAGGCAATTCAGCCACTTCTGGACTCAGGAGAACTTCACGCCATTAAACTGAAAACCTCTACTCTTAATTAAGAACCATGGACGCACAGATCAAAGATCGCATCGACAATCTTGTTCGTGAGCATAAAGTATTTCTCTTTATGAAAGGACAAAAGGGCGAACCACAATGCACGTTTTCATCAGTGGCCGATGCCATTCTCCAGCACGTTGGAGCAGACTACGAAACCTTCAACGTCCTTGAAGATCCGGAAATACGCCAGGGTATCAAAGACTATTCCGACTGGCCAACCATCCCTCAACTCTATATTAACGGAGAGTTTGTTGGGGGATCCGACATAATGCAGGAACTCTTCCAATCTGGAGAACTCAAAACTATGATCCAATAACCTTTTCTCTATGAAAGCCAAACTCACAGCTCTTCTTTCCATTCTTGGACTTTTTTCACTCACTATTACCCCATCATCAGCAATTGTTGCCGACTTTACCGATACGCAATCACACTGGGGACAAACATCAATCGCCTACATTTACGCTGAATGTGGAATCGATGGATACAAAGATGCCAACGGCAATCTGCTCTACGAATTCCGACCAGACAATACCATCACACGCGCAGAGCTCGTGCAGATGGTAACAGCATGTGAAGGAGGGGGAACCTCTGAAAGCAACAATACATTTTCAGATGTAAACGACAGCGACTGGTTCAAAAATGCCGTCTCCTACGCTGCGGACGAGGGATGGGTTCAGGGATATTCAGATGGAACATTCAAACCCCACCAAAACATCAATCGGGCTGAAGCACTTAAAATCATTATCGAAGCCTACACAAGCTTTGATAGTGCCGGCTGGAATGAAAATTCAAACTACACCGACGTAAACAATAACCTCTGGGCAAAAGCATATATTAACTACGCCTCTTCCAAAAATTACGTTTCAGGATACAGCGATGGAACCTTCCGGCCTGGAAACAACATCACCCGTGCTGAAGTGGCAAAAATCCTTTCTCTCATTCACGAAGAAACAACCTATGGCAATCCTGCTCCAGAACCTCAGCCAGAACCAGAACCAACACCGGAAGAACCAGTAAACACCGCGGGAAGTCCAACAATAGAAGGATGTCCAGTCTTCCCGTCAGACAACCCATGGAATACTGACGTTTCAAGCTACCCGGTTCACGAAAACTCTGACAACTACATCGCATCAATCCT
>CALMAI010000023.1 GCA_937858825.1 uncultured Candidatus Peregrinibacteria bacterium | reverse complement strand
ATGCCAGGGCGGCGAGGCTTTTAGATCAGATGGAGGAGAATGGGGTTATTGGGCCCGTAAACGGTGCCAAGCCCCGCGACATCTATATAGATTAGGCTCCTCAGTATGGGCAACCTGCTGCGTTGAAAAGATGTTTTTTGATGCTCACGTATTTTTGAATACGCTGCGCTCAAAAAAATCTTTTCGCCTTGCATCTCGCTCCATTCTGGGGAGCCTCTCTTGTGAGAGGGGGCAAAATAATGAAACAAACCTCCCTAGTTAAAGTATCCTGTGACTTTTCAGTAAATATTTTACACACAACGAATATTCTTTGTCTTCACTAGCTTCCTTTTTTAGATCTTCAAGAGCATTCTTTTTTAATGTTTCATTTTGAGTTCTAAAACACTTATCGATTGTCTTCCCAATATTTTTTATTTTTTCATACCTTTTTTCTATAAGCCCACCTCTGTTTAGTTCAATTTCAGAAATAGTTAATTCTCCTCTTTCAGAGCCTCTTCTTTGAGCTAATAATGTTCCAGTTGCTATAATATAATCTTCCGGATCTTCATCATAAGGATTTATGAAAGGTGTTTGTTCATCATACTTATCGGATTTTGCATTATTACATTTTGAGCAAATTAAACCTAGATTTTTCCAATCAAATTCTAAATTTTTAAATCTTGATTTTGGTTTAATATGTTCCACATCGCCAAACTGTGAAGATAATATTTTTTCTTCGCAATACATGCATTTTTCAAAACTAGCCTTTACTAGGGCTGATTTATTATCAGGGTGTTTATAGTTAGTTGCCAAAGCAGCTGGATTTGGACATGTCGGCCTATTGAGCTTTCTCATTTTCTTTTTCAATTAAATCATAAATTGCCTCTGGCATTAGTTTTTCGAGCCCAACTTCTTTCAATTCATCTCTCATATTGAGAAATTCATATTTTGTCATTTCCTTTTGAGAGTATGTAGCTACAATAGTGTTTAATTTTTCCTCTGCCCAAATTGGCATTGTAAAGGATACTCCTAAAACTTCATCTAATATTTCGGTTGCTGTTTTTGCTTGGTTTACTAAGTCGAGTCGTGTGCTTATAATTTTTCCATTGTCATCATATTTTAGTACAAATACATTTGAATCTTGAACAGAGCCAACTATTAATGGACTATGGGTCGAGACTACAAAACGTGCTTTGGGAAAGGCATTGAGTAAATCAGGTAATATCTGTCTTTGCATCGTTGGATGGAGATGATTTTCAATTTCGTCAATGATGACAGTAAAATCAGTTTTTTCTTTTGTTGAGTACATATAAATTTGCCATGCAATATCAATAAGGGCACTTATTCCACCCGAAGCTTGTTCAAAGATAAATTGATCTTTTTTTTCATTACATACAAAAATGATTTCCATTTTCCTTATTTCTAATTTTTGAAATCCTAATGATTTTGGGAGAACTTTTTTTAAAACTTCTTCAAAACCTTCAAAAAATTGTATTTGTTCTTCATCTCTTTCCATTATTTCATTTCCATATCCTTGGATAGCCCAACCAATCAGTATATTCTTCATTAGAAAGCTAGATGATTGATTATTGTTCCCAAAATATCTATCTCTGTTTGCATTATGAATTTCTTGAAAAGCATTGGTCTTATTCTTTTTTATAACAGGGATACTGTGTACAGTTTGATATCTGAAAATCGATCTATGGGATGGAATAAATAAACTATTCACTTCTTGTTGCCCGGAAATTTGTAGTTGATATTGGGGATTGTTTTGATTAGGAATCTGTAAGTTTGCCTTACTTTCATTATCGTAGATTAAATGTCCAATAATCTCTTCCTGACTTTTATCATTACCATTAAAAAATCTTGTCAAATATTGCCAAATTCCTGTTTTGTCTTTTTGAGGAGTTGAGCCAGATTGAAAATGCCAACCACAATGTTTTGATAAAATATGGCCTAATATTGTGGTTTTACCACTTCCATTAGCACCGGTTAAAATAGTTAACCTGCTATGGAAATCAATTTCAATAGCTTGAAATTGTTGCCATTCCATAATTTTCAAAGACTTAAAATGCATGCTCTTCAAAAATAAAATGATACTGAGTTAATTTTTGTTTTTCACTCTCCCTTAATCCGCGATTCCGCTAAATGCAGACTCGACCATCAGCCAGAGGATCAGGGCGCCGAGGATGATGAGGAAGGTGCCGAGCATGGCTCCGTAGGCAAGGTATTTGAGGGCTTCGCCGTTGGTGCTGGTGCGGCTTTTTTGGAGGATCAGGTATGAGGCAATGCCGTTGATGAGGAGTCCTCCAAGCGCGGCCAGGATAAAGCTGGTGAAGATTTTAAGGAGAATCACTACTACAAACACGCTGGCGAGGAAGCCGGCGAAGAGGCGGGTGAATTTTTGGAGTGGTGCAATTTTCATGCTTTGATTTTACCACACTTGGCTACGCCATACCGTGACACTTTTTGTACTTTTTACCACTGCCACATGGGCAAGGCTCGTTGCGGCCAACTCTGTCGGCAGAGGTTTGTTGCTCTGCGGGTTGATCGGCCTTAATGACGCGTGGCTGGCCAGCTTGTGTTGCTCCCAAAATGGTCGAGGTTTGCTGGTTTTGAGCCTGCTGTTGTTGTACATGGCGGATGGTTTGCCGTTGGTTGCTTAGAAGGGGACTGGCAACGGTGGCAATTGGATTGTCTCCTTCGGTCACGCTGCTGATTTGCTCGTCGTTGGTGACCACGTTGCGTGGTTCGTTGGTTCGTAGCAGGTGTTCCGGCAGCGACTGTTCCAGGTTGATTTTCAAGAGAGTGGTCACGGTGTTGTGCTGGATTGATGAGAGGAGTTGTTCGAACATAATGTAGGCCTGCTCTTTGTACTCAATCAACGGGTCACGTTGTCCGTATCCTTTGAGCGCCACGCTTTCACGAAGGTGTTGCATGTTGTCTATGTGTTGCATCCACAAGGTGTCGATCACGTTGAGGTACACATTTTTTTCGATGCTGCGCATGGTTTTTTCGTCGGCGAGCATTTGTTCTTTGCCACTGTATTCAGCAAAGAGATGGTCTTTAATTGAGTCGATAATCTCTTCCTGGTTTGGCAGTTCGTGCAGGTCTTCCGCGCGCAATGGGTTGTCGGCGCTGGCGTGAAGAGCGTTGGTGTCTCTGGCAATTTTGTCGTACTCCCAGCCCTGGTCTTCTTGCTGTCCTGGGGAGTGTGCCAAAACAATCGCTTCCACCTCTTTTTCTATAAGGATGATGATATCGTTTTTGATCGATTCGGCTTCAAGAATTTTCTTGCGCCGCGCGTACATGATTTCGCGGTGTTTGTTCATGACATCGTCGTACTGGACAATGTGTTTTCGGATGTCGAAGTTGCGGCCTTCCACTTTTTTCTGTGCTCCTTCAATGGTGTTGGAGATCAGTTTGTTTTGGATCGGCATGTCGTCTGGAACTTTCATGTTTTCCATCATGTTCTGGATCTTTTCCGCGCCAAAAAGTCGCATCAGATCGTCTTCCATCGACACAAAGAACTGACTTTCTCCAGGATCTCCCTGACGTCCACTACGTCCACGAAGCTGGTTATCAATACGCCGTGATTCATGGCGCTCGGTTCCAATCACCAGGAGTCCGCCGGCCTCCTGCACGCCTTCGCCCAGCTTAATATCCGTACCACGACCGGCCATGTTGGTGGCAATGGTCACGGCTCCGGACTGGCCGGCTTTGGCTACAATCTCCGCTTCGCGTTCGTGCTGTTTGGCGTTCAAAACGTTGTGCGGAACTTTTTCCAGTTGGAGCATCTTACTCATCACCTCTGACTTATCAATAGAGATGGTACCAATCAAAACTGGTTGTCCTTTTTCGTGGGCCTCTTTTACGCGGCGCGCCACGGCAATGTATTTTCCTTTCTGGTTCTTGAACACCATGTCGGCTTTGTCGTCACGGGCGATGGGTCTGTTGGTTGGAATGGCGATCGGGTCGAGTCCGTAAATGGTGAGGAACTCTTCGGATTCGGTCATAGCTGTACCGGTCATTCCTGCCAGTTTTTTGTAGATGCGGAAGTAGTTCTGGAAGGTGATGGTTGCCAGAGTTCGGCTTTCCCGTTTGATCTCCACGTTCTCCTTGGCTTCAATGGCCTGGTGCAATCCGTCTGAATAACGGCGACCTTCCATCAAACGTCCGGTGAACTCATCCACAATGATAATTTCATCATCTTTCACCACGTAATCCACGTCACGAATGTAGACGGTTTTGGCTTTCAAAGCTTGTTCCAGGTGGTGCACTTCCATGAATCCGGCATCGGTATAAATGTTGTCGATGCCCAGTTTTTGTTCCATTTCTGCGATTCCTTCTTCGGTCAGAGTCGCGGTTTTCATCTTTTCATCAATCACGTAGTGATCGTTTTCCTGTAAACTTGAAACCAGTTGTGAGTATCGGAGGTATTTGCTGGTCGACTCTTCGGCCGGCGCAGAAATAATCAATGGTGTTCGGGCTTCATCAATCAAAATGGAGTCCACCTCATCGATAATGGCAAAGTGGAGATCCCGTTGGACAAGGTTATCCATATTTCTGGCCATGTTGTCGCGGAGGTAGTCGAAGCCAAATTCATTGTTGGTTCCGTAGGTGATGTCGCAAGCGTATGCCTCTTTTTTCTCTTCACGGCTTTGTCCGTGCTGAATGATTCCAACGGTGAGTCCCAGATATCGGAACAGCCCGCCCATCCATTCAGCATCACGAACAGCCAGGTAGTCGTTCACGGTTACCACGTGCACACCTTTCCCCGCCAGTGCGTTCAAATAGACCGGCATGGTGGAAACCAGGGTTTTACCTTCACCCGTTTTCATTTCGGCAATCTTTCCCTGGTGAAGAATGATTCCTCCAACCAGCTGAACGTCAAACGGAACCATGTTCCATGTGAGCTCATTGCCGCGAACCTCCCATTTTTTTCCGCTCAAATGTTTACACGCAAACTTTAAAAGCGCGTATGCTTCCGGCAAAAGGTCATCGAGCGATTCGCCATTGGCAATCCGGTCTTTAAACTCCTGTGTTTTTGGTTGGATGTCACTTTCGGTCAGGCTCTTTTCGTACTCTTCGAATTTGTTGTTAATTTGTCCGACAATTGGCCAGATCTGTTTAAGCGCTTTTTCGTTTGGATCCCCAAGGATCTTGTTTATCAGTTTATATACCATTGTGATTAATCAATTTGACGTGAGTATTATTGTACCGCAATTTTAGAGAAAAGAAAGGGTTCATCGCTTATGGTATGATGTTTCCGATATTTTTAACATATGCTTTTTATGATGGAGGATCAGATGTCCAAACTTATTCAGAAAGGACTGCAGGGGCGCTCACCCCAACAGGTGAAGTTCATTGTGATTGGAATTTTGATTCTTGCCATTGGAGGGAGCATTGTGTGGGGATTTTTGATTAGTCCCAAGATTAATGAGGAGCTGCATAGTCGTGGTTTGGAGCGTGATTCCAACAGTCCGCTTGGAGTTTCTTTTGATAGTGACCGGAACTGGCCTTTGACGCTTCCGGAAGAGGTGCCTCGTGTTGCTGGAGGAGAGATTTGGGATACCGAAGAGGATTTTGGATCCTGGAGTGTTCGTTTTAAGGATATTCCGGATACTGCCGTGGAGACCTTGAAGATCGATCTTGAACGAAACTATTGGACCATCACCGATGAAAGTCGTAACGATACGTCGAATGTGACCCGTATTAACGCGAAGTATGGGGAACTGCTCCTGCAGTTTATGCAAAACATGGACGTGAAATCAGCGACCTTGAAGGTGCAGGTTGGGGGAGAGCGGATTACGTAAGGCTACTCCTGGTAATCATTGAAAAGCACACCAACGGTTTTGAAGATGATTTTAATGTCCATCCACAGGGACCAGTTTTCAATGTAGTAGCTGTCCAGGCGGACCTCTTCTTCAAATTCCAGATCTGAACGGCCGGAGATTTGGGCCAAACCGGTGATGCCAGGTTTAATGGTGAGGACGAATTTGTGGTGGTCCTTATAATTGTCCACCTCTTCCGGCAGATGCGGACGAGGGCCGACCAGACTCATCTCTCCTTTTAAGACGTTGAAGAGTTGTGGCAGTTCGTCGATGCTGGTTTTGCGGAGGAATTTTCCGACACGGGTGATGCGGGGATCGTTCTTGATTTTGACGAGTGGCTGGTCTTTGCGGACATCGTTTTCGGAGAGTTCGTTGTAGCGTAGATTGTGGGTTCCGGGTTTCATGGTGCGGAATTTGTAGAAATTGAACAGTTTTCCTTTTTGGCCAACGCGTTTGACGCGGGCGCCATCATCCAGGTACTTAAAGAGGATTGTTCCTTTGCTGTCCAGGCGGATGGCAATGGCTGAAAAGATCATGATTGGCGAAAGGATCACGATTCCAATAAGCGCCCCAGCCAGGTCGAAGATGCGTTTGAGCACGCGACCCCATCCATCTAAAGGTGTTGGTTTGAGGGTGATGATTGGGTAGCCTTTCTCGGTTTCGATGTCGATATTGGTTTTGTGCATGGCCACCAGGTCTGGCACAAAGCGGTAGCCCACGTGGTTTTCCCGGCAGAATTCCAGGATATCTTCGGCTTGAGCATGGGTGATGTCTGATGTGGTTTGGAGGATCTCTTCAATGTGATGTTTTTTGATGATGGATCCCAGGTCTTGAATGTTTCCAAGGTTTTTGTGTGATCCTTCCTGTTTTCCAAGGATTCCAACCACGGTGTATTTTGGATTTTTCTTCATCGATTTATAAAGAACATCGGTGATGTGATTGTTCCCAATGAAGAGAAGTTTGCGTTTGCCAATGCCGGCCTGGAGGAGGAAATATTCTATAAAACGGATGATAGAACGTCCGGCTGCGACAAAAATGGCAGTGATGATCCAGCTGTATGCCAGGGCCAGACGTGAGAATGGAAATTCGCGGATAATAAAGAAGTAGGCGATGATGAGCATGAACCAGGTTCCGCTGATAATCCAGACCTGACCAATCTCTTTGTTGAGGCTGCGAGTGGTTTTGAGCGAGTAGGCTTTGTTGAGCGCAAGGAGCATTACGAGCGCGGCAATGGCAATGGCGCTGAATTGAAGGTATTCGTTAAATGGAGGGAATGAATGGAGGTCGAGTGGAAGTTGGATGCCTGGAATCAGGTCGGTCTTGGTGCGGAGTTGATAGGCGATTAGAAACGCGAAAATACCCATCAGGAAATCTGTGGGGATTTTAAGCAAGCCAAGAATTATTTCTGAGAGTTTCATGGTTTGTTGTTTTTGCTCTACGGGATCATAAGCCGAGTTCTGTATCCTTGCGAATTGCGATCATCTCTCTTGGGCAATGCTCGCGCATTGCCTCGCGCGGTGGGCAACTTTGGGCGGGAAGGAACCGCATTGGTCCATTGTTGCCATCCCACCTTGCACTGAATAGGGTTTACCACGTCATCTCTTCCCCTAAGGGTTGAGTGACGCCCCGGTCTTGCGACTTACGGGGCTTTTCACCTTTTGCCACGCCATATTCCGCTGGGCGGATGTGGGCGCGGCTCGGATTGTCTCTGTGGCACTTTCCGTATCCTCACCTTATTGGGTATGAGGACCACATCTGTTAGGTGTTATTCTTTCCTCCTAGTGCTCGGACTTTCCTCCCTTCTTCCTGCCCTGAATTGCGAATTACTGCGTTATCGAAACATTTTTCTTGTCGCCGTATTTTTGGATACGGCTCCGACGAAAAAGTTTCTGCTTCCTTGTAATTCATCAATTCGGGACAGGAACTGGTCTATTTCGGTTTTTAAAGAACAGAAGAAGGGCGATCGCTCACCCGTAGAGCTCATGTATTTTGCTGCAAAATAGTGAATTTGGCAAGGGGTTTGCTTTTTGTTTTGCCGTTGGTATACTCCTCCCCAATAATTTTAAAATTATGGAGCGGTCAGTCACAGTCAACAAAATCGGCGGAGCCAATATGAGCAAGCTGGACCAGGTTCTGAACTTGGTTCGCAGCCTGCGCGAAGAAGGGGAGACACCAATCCTTGTGGTTTCGGCTTTTAAGGGTGTGACGAACAAGCTCTATGACATGCTGGACCAGCTCCACGATACGGACTACGAAGAAGCAGACATTGATCGTGCCTTTCAACCAGCTTTGGACATTATTAAAGGCAAGATCGACGAGTTTTTTAAGACTGAGGAGCATAAAAAAATGGCTTATTCTCATGTATTGCGGGAGATTCAAATCGTAAAGAACGTTTTACGCATGCACAAGCGGGTTTCAAATGTGCTTGCACCTCAAGCCGCTACATATGAAGCTCGAGATAAGGTGATCGCTTTTGGAGAGCGCTCTGTGATTGGTGTTTTAGAAGCGTTCTTGCAGGAAAATCGTGTGATGGCTGAAGCGGTGAACGATGTTGAGTTTCATGCAAATGGTGGGAGTCGAACTTCAAAGGAAGATCTGCACGAAGGCATTCAGGAAGGGATCGCGACGAAATTGAAAGAGGTGATGCACGGTTGGGATGAAGAGGTTCTCATTCTGGGAGGACATATTAAGGGGACGCCGCGTGGGATGACGGTGGATATTGGGCGAAGTTATAGTGATACAACAGCCGTTGATGTGACTGCTGCGTTGAGTCACCACATGGGTTTTTATGTGGATAAAACGGTTATGTGGAAAGAGGTGGATGGGGTTATGAGTGCTGATCCTCGCCAGCTTGATTTAACTATCAATACCCCGATTGTTCATGAGGATGTTTCGTACGATGAAGCGTTTGAAATGGCGGGTTCTGGGTCGCAGCTCATGCAGATAGATGCGCTGCGACTGGGATGGGAAATGGGTATTCCGCTGGTGCTCAAGAATATTGATCGTCCAAAGGGAGTTGGGACGACGTTTGGGCGATCTTGGCCACAAACGGCTGCCCCCTTTAAGGTTGTCATGGCTAATAGAAATGTCGATGCTGTTTCATATAAGATTCCGCAAATGGCCAATCAGCCTGGATTTCTTCATGCTATGACTGGACTTTTTGATCAAGAGGATGTGAGCGTGACTGATATTTTTTCTTCTGGGATTGTTGTTGGGTTTAGCGTGAATCTTCCAAGTGATGAAGCTGATCAAAAAGTTTTACGCGCCAAAATTCGCAGGATTAATCGGGCCATGGAAAATTTGGTGGTCCATGGAAAAGGATATGCCTGCACGATTGAGTGGCATAAAGGTGATGCAAATTTGGTTTTAGTTGGGGATGAGCTGAAGCAAAATCGTGGTGTGTTTTCACGAATCACCAGTGTTCTTGCTGAAGAAGGGATCAACATTCGTGCTACAACACAAACCCATGCTGAACGTCGGATTTCCTTCATGATTCCAAAAGGGTTTGCGGAAAAAGCGGTGCAGGCTTTGCATCGGGAGTTTCTTGATCAGAAAAAAGGAGCTTAATCCTTACTGTTCTTTTCGCGGAATTTTTTGAACTCCTTTTGGAAGAACCGGACGGCGTTCAGGCACTCTTTAGCCTTTTCGTTGTGTGGTTCAATGTCGAGCACTTTCTTAAAGAGGATTGATGCTCGTTCAAAGTTTTTTTCGTTCAGATAGCAGACTCCAAGGTCACTCAAAATAAGCGGATCGCTTGGGGCAAGGTTGAGAGCGCGTTCAAGAATGATAACACCACGCTTTCGTTCACCCTTGTGGAAGATAGACCAACCAAGACATCGTAGAATTTCCGGATGATTTGGTTCAGCTTCGTCAGCTCTTTCAAGGCATTCAATCGACTTCTTCCATTCTCCAATGGCAGAGTACACAAATCCAAGCAGGTAGTTTCCGTTGGCACTTTGTGGATTAATCTGCAGAGCATGCTTGAGTGCCTTTTCAGCTTTATTGTACTGTCGAAGGCTCAGGTAGTTGTCTCCAATCTCTTCGTAGGCTTCTGTACATCCAAGATCCTGATGCAAAATCTGTTCACAGATTTTAATTGCTTCAGAGTGTTGGCCGGCCATCTTTTTCTTGTCGGCCTCCTGGATCAACAAATTTGTATCGGTTTCTGTGTGATTGGACATTTTTGTTTTGGTTTTTTGTATCCAACCATTCTAACCGATTTTTAATTTTTAATCAAGACTCTTAAGGTAAGCTTTCAACTCTGGCCCTAAATCGTCTCTTTTAAGGGCATAGTGGATGTTGGCCATGAGCATGCCGAGCTTGTTTCCGGCATCAAATCTTTGGCCTTCTATCTCGTATCCGTATACCTTTTGTGATTTTTGGACAGCAATGAATCCGTCGATCAAACGGATCTCTCCGTCGGAGTGTCCACTGCTGGCACTCTCTAATGCTTGCAATACTTCCGGGGTCACTACGTACTTTCCAATGATTCCAAGGTTTGATGGAGCGTCTTTTTGAGCAGGTTTTTCCACCATGGATTCGATTTCATGAAGTCGCCCGTCCGACTCTTTTGCCTTAATAATGCCATAGCTGGAAACATCTTCGTCCGGCACTTTTTCCAGGGCGATCACGCTGCAACCGGTTTTTTCATGCTGTTCAATTAGTTGTTTGAGTGCTGGCTTTTGTTCGTTGTCCACAATGTCATCGCCGAAAAGAACAGCAAACGGTTCGTTCCCAATGACCTCTTTGGCTCGTAAAATTGCGTCACCATCTCCGCGTGGTTGTGGCTGGCGTACATAGACGAATTTGGCCATATTTTCCAGTTCACGGACCTGTTTGAGCAAGTCATCTTTACCCTTTTTTTGAAGGGTGGCCTCTAATTCAAAAGCGTGGTCAAAGTGGTCTTCGATCGATCTTTTTCCGCTACCGGTGATAACAATAATCTCTTGAATTCCGGATGCTACTGCCTCTTCAACCAGGTATTGGATGGTTGGCTTATCCACAATCGGCAGCATCTCTTTGGGCGTTGCTTTTGTGGCTGGTAAAAATCGAGTTCCGAATCCTGCGGCAGGAAGGACGGCTTTGGTTATTTTCGTCATGATATTGGATTATTCCTAGTATTTATGCGTGTTTATTCAGCTTGTATTCGTACAACTTTTGTTTTGATTCTTTCAGTCTTTGGGATGCTCACTTTCAAGACTCCATCTTTAAAGCTCGCAGATATTTTGTTTGGATCAACTGCCGCCGGGAGCACGATGGATCTGGAAAAATCTCCCCAAAAACATTCCTGGGTGAAGTAGTCTTCTTCGGGAACATCCATTTCCAGATTTCTTTGTCCTTTTATAGTAAGGACATCTTCGGTGATGCTTACGTTAATGTCTTCCAGCTTCACTCCGGCAATTGGCGCGACCACCACAATGCTTTGTTTGGTTTGGAATACATCCAGAGCCAGCTGTCCTTCGGCACGTGTTTTGGCAGCTCCGTTCACGGGTTTCTTAACGAATCCTTGTTGTGAAGGGGATGAGCTCATGCTTATTTTTTAGTTCTTTTGCTTTTATTTACTGGCTTTGATCCTCCAAATTCAGCCACAGCTTCGTCGTACGCACGCAGGAACTGTTTACGGGTGAAGGTCTCTTTCTTAAGAAGTTTTTCTGCCATGTCGATGATGATTTTTTTGTTGTCCAGAATCAGTTTCTTTCCGCGGTTGTATTGTTCATCAATGATCGTTTTAATCTCTTTATCAATTGCTGATGCCATGCTTTCTGAGTAGTTGCGAACGTGTCCGTAGTCACGGCCAAGGAATACTTCCCGGTTTGGTTCTCCGTAAACAGTGGCTCCGAGTGGGCTCATTCCATATTGAGTCACCATGGATCGAGCCATGTTGGTAGCTTTTTGCAGATCGCTGGAAGCTCCTGTTGTCCGATCCATTTCTCCAAAGAAGATCTCTTCAGTTAAATATCCTCCAAGTGCCATACAAATGTCATCCAGGAACTCTCCTTTAGAGATGTAGCTTGAGTCATCTTGGGGAAGTGACCAGGTTACACCTCCGGCCATTCCTTGTGGAATGATGGATACTTTATGAATAGGGTCACATTTTGGAAGGATGTGTCCAATAATTGCGTGTCCAAGTTCGTGGTAGGCTGTGGTTTTCTTTTCTTCTTTGCTCATGACTCGTGAACGGCGTTCTGGTCCCAGGTAAACTTTTTCGAAAGCACGGTCCAGATCGGTCATGCTAATAGTTTTGGTGTTTTCACGGGCAGCGAAGATGGCTGCTTCGTTCATGATGTTTTCCAGATCGGCACCGGTGAGTCCGGCTGTTCGGGCCGCGACTTTGCGGAGTTCAACGTTGGATGCCAGTTTTTTCCCCCGGGCATGAAGCTTGAGAATTTCTTCACGGGCGTTGATGTCTGGTTTGTCGACAATCACGCGGCGATCAAAACGTCCTGGTCGCATAAGAGCAGGATCCAAAACGTCTGGTCGGTTGGTGGCGGCCATGACAATAATGTTGGTTCCGGTTTCGAATCCATCCATTTCGGTCAAAATCTGATTCAAAGTCTGTTCCCGTTCATCGTTTCCACCACCAAGTCCGGCTCCACGTTGTCGTCCTACCGCATCAATCTCGTCGATAAAGACAATACAAGGCGCGTTTCGTTTTGCTTTTTTAAAGAGATCGCGCACGCGGCTGGCACCCACACCAACGAACATTTCTACGAATTCTGATCCGGATATATTAAAGAAGGGGACTCCAGCCTCTCCGGCAACGGCCCGGGCGAGCAATGTTTTACCGGTTCCCGGAGCACCGACGAGCAAAACTCCTTTTGGAATTTTGGCTCCCATGCTGGTGTATTTTGATGGGTTCTTTAAAAAGTCCACTACCTCAATCAACTCCTCTTTGGCTTCCTGTGCTCCGGCTACATCCTTAAACGTGGCCTGAGGTTTATCTTTATCTACCATGCGGGCTTTGCTTTTGCCAAAAGACATGGCCTGATTGGTGCTGTTTTGAGCCTGGCGCATCATAAAGATGATGAATCCGGCAATAATAACGATTGGGAACAACGTAATAAGAAGGTCCATCCAGAATCGTTGTCCGTCTGTTGGGACCACTTCAATGGAAATGTCTTTACGGATGTTTTCGGGAACGTCCTGGAGAAGGTCGTTCACGGTAGAATCAGGTTCTTTAAACGCGTATTGTTTTGTGTCGTCAATAAGAGTGAAGTTAATACGATTGTCCAGTACTTCAATCTCTGCGACTTCACCATCTTCGGCTTGCTGGATAAATTGATCCAGATTTACTTTTTCCATCTCCCCATCGGTTGGATTGAAGATCATGAAAAGTCCGGCTGCGAAAAGTGCAATGATCAGAACGTAGATCAGATTTGATCCTGATTTGGGTTGTTTCATTTTCATATTAGAAGGCATCGAATTCGGTTAAGGCAGTAAAGTTATTCTACTTTCTTTTGGCTTTTTTTCAAGCATATTTCCCTTCTGCTTCGCCCTTCTTCCTTGTGATGGAAATCACTTTCTGTCCATCCTTTTTTTGGATTGAGAGATAGTGTGTTTTCCCAAACTCTTTTTTGCGGTTGGAGGCACTTTGGTGAATGATTTTGAGAATCTGTTCCAGATGTTTTTGGTTTATCTTTTTTCCTTCACCATATATATGGGCGTAGAGTTGGTAGATTACATTTTTTTGAAGGATAGGATGGATTTTTTTGAATTCGGCCAGGCTGAGATAGTTTTTGTGATGGTTGCGGTCAATCCATGTGGCAGTGACATCGTCGAAGTACTCTTTGAGCTCCTGCAGGTTCACGATATTCCCGGCAAAGGTTTGTTCCAGATTTTCATTGATGGATTTGAGTTCCGGGATAACATTGTGGCGGATACGATTGCGGGAATAGTCGGTGTCGTCATTGGTTTTATCTTTTCTATAAGGAGTTTTTGTTTTGTGGAGATGAGTGAGGATTTCGTCCTTTGTGGTAAAGATGAGAGGTCTTAGAATGTGGCGGCGATGGTTTACTGCCTCCATTCCGGTGAGTCCATCCAAAAAGCTTCCTTTGGTCAGGTTAAAAAGCACGGTTTCAATGTTGTCGTTTAGGTGATGTGCCACCAGAATCCATTGGGCTTTGTACTTCTCTCTGAGTTTTTCAAAAAATGCGTAACGTTCCCGGCGGTAGTACTGTTCCTGATTTCCTGATACACGATGTTCAACAGTGTGAAGTTCAAACGTAAGGTTGTGATTTTTGGCTAATCCTTCAACAAATTTTTGGTCGAGCGTGTTGGCCCGGCCGCGTGTTTTATGGTTGATGTGGGCAACAATGACGTTTGAGGTTTTTTTGAGTGCCTGGAGCAGGAGGTACACTGAATCGGGTCCTCCGGAAATGCCAATAATGACAGGTTCGTCGGGTTTGATGTACTGGTTGATGATTAATTCTGCTGATTTATTCATATTTAGGAGGGATCGAGAGGTTCCATGTTTTGGCGCTGCATGATTTTTATAATCTGATCCTGATCGTCATCTGGCAGGACTTTATTCATTTTTTTTTCACCGCACCTGGTGCATTCATGCATAATTTGTTGTCCCTTTTTATTGTTGTTGATAATGGCGATTGGTTCCATCAGTCCCATGCAAAGACTTTTGCGATCGCCGGGAACGGTTTCATCCACATGTTTGGACCAGAGACAGACGTTGCAATGGTTGCGGCATGAGGCCGAGGCTTTTTCGACTTTTTGGCCGCAGTGCTCGCAGGTGAATCCTTCGTTAATGGTGATTGGATTTTTACGTTCCATGCTTCTTGCTCTTTTAAAGGAAAAATGTTATTATATATGGATATTTTCATCATAAACCATAGACTAATATGACAGAAGATAAAACCGTTTCTGCAATATCACAGGAGCCGAAAGGTCGGTCACTGGCGACAGTGCTCGGAGTGTTGGCTGTTTTGATTGTTGGGGGTCTTGCTTTTTATCTGAACCTCCAGAAGTCAACGCTGGCACAGGATCAACAACGACTCCAGGGTGAAATTACATCTCTCAACCAGGATATTGCTGCACTTGAAGGTGATAGGGTTGAGGCGGCTCAACAAGCTCGACAGTGGCTGGCGACTCTTGAAAACGAAGAGATCCGATGGTCTTCTGTTTTGTCACAGATTCAGTCTCTGGTGCCTTTTGACGCGGCGACAAACCGGGATAAGATTCAGTTCCTTTCTTATAGTGGTGGATCTGGTGGTGAAATTACTATGAATGCTCAAACGCGGGAACTTCGGGTTGAGCCGTTTAATGATGTGGCTGAATTGATTGAAGTGTTTAATGACAGTTCGTTCTTTGTGAATGCGCGCGTGCCATCTATTACTCGTGGGGAAACGAATGAGGGTGGAAAGGTCGCGAGCTTTGTTTTTACAGCAAGGTATCAGGATACAGGAGTTTCTAATATTGGTTCCGAACCGGAATCTGAACAAGCAACTTCGGAAGAACCTGGAGTGTCACGTCAATAATCTTTGCCATTAAACGAATACCTATGAATAAATCCGGACTTTCAGTCATTAGCCTCATTCTTTTTATTCTGGCGTTTGCCGGAGCATGGTTCTATGTGAAACCGGAATGGGAAACTGTTTCTGCAATGCAGCAGACACGTGACTCTTTGCGTGAAGAACGCGATTCTACCAATGCTCAACTGGTTCAACTTCAGCAACTTCAACAAGAGTTGAGTACTGCATCCGAAGTAAGCCAGGAAACCTCTTTGGCTGCCATCCCTGAAACGTTTAATCAGGATGAACTTTTGCGTGAACTCTCTGCTTTGGCCTTGAGTGAAGATATGGTGCTCAATAGTTTGAATTTTAGTATTCCGGAAGTGAGTGGAGGAGCAGAAATTGCCAGTGCGCAGCTGAATTTGAATGTAACGGGTAGTCAAAGTAACTTAATTGATTTTCTACGGGCGATTGAAACCAGCTCACGAAAGATGTTGGTCCGATCCATCACTGTTCAGCTTGGAGAAAGTGTCCTTGGTGGACGTGTGAACTTTAATCTGAGCGTTGAGACCTATTTTCAGGGAGCTATTTAATTTGATTCGACATGGAGAAACAGGTTTTTGAAGAACAACAAGCTACAAAAAAAAAAGATCAGGGGAGTAAAGATCTTGAGAAGCTTCTGAATGTAGCGGCAGCTCAAGAGAAGCGACAACGCCGTCAGGTTATTTATGGCGTGTATGATAAAGCGCGCCAGCCTTTGTGGGTTCGCATAGATGATTTTTTGGTAGATCACAGCCATGTTCCGCTTGAAGAAAAGGCTTATTTTTTCCATCTTTTGGCAGTGATGATCGATTCTGGAATTCCGCTGATTCAGTCTTTGAAGATGCTTGCGAATCGGACCAAAAATGAGCGGTTTCGACGTGTTTTGGATACATGTGCCTATAATGTGACACAGGGTAAGAAGTTTTCTGAAACTATGGCTCGTTTCCCGGATGTTTTTGGAGAAATGGAAGTGGGTGTGGTGAAGTCTGGTGAAGCTGCGGGTAATCTGGATAAAATGCTTTTCCGTCTTTCGGATCAGTTGGATAAAGCTCATGAACTGCAGACCAAGTTGATTACAGCGTCGGTGTATCCGATTGTTGTTCTTATTGTTTTGCTTCTTGTGGCTGTGGGAATGTTGATTTGGATTATTCCGAGTCTGGTCGATCTTTTGAGAGAAGGTGGTCTTGAAGATAAAGATTTTCCGTTCTCGACCAAGTTTTTGATTGGATTGAGTGCGGCGTTTACAAATTATTGGTGGGCGATTGTTTTTGTGGGAATTATTGGATATATGATTTTCCGCATCTACACCCAATCTGATAACGGGCGACTGAAATGGGATCATTTTAAGTTGAGAATTCCTGTTATTGGTCAACTTCGACGGCGTGTTTTGGTTCTTCGTTTTATTAGCATGTTGGGGATTTTGATTGAGGCGGGATTGCCGGTTGTGCAGTCGCTGAAGATTATTGCTACATCTTTGAATAGTGAATTGTATCGTTTGAAAACCTGGGAGATTATTGGGAAGGTTCAGAAGGGTGAAAAGATTTCGACGGGATTGGCGGAAGCGCCATTCCTGTTTCCAGAAACAGTGACGCAGATGCTTGGAGTGGGAGAGCAATCGGCATCGATTGGTTTGATTTCAGAGAAGATTGCATCACACTATGATCGTGAGATTGATAACGCGCTGAAGCGACTGACCAGTTTGTTTGAGCCGATTATGATTGTGTTTGTTGGTTTGACGGTGGCGATTTTGGCACTTGCCATTTTGACACCGATCTTCCAGCTCAGTTCGCTTGTTTAACCTATTTTCATGGAGAAGAAAGCATTTACATTAGTCGAAATGTTGATTGTTGTTGCTATCGTTGGAATTATGGCTTTTGTTGCGTTTTCAGCTTTTTCTGTGGCGCGGCGGCAGGCACAGCGTGATATTGCGATTGATTCGGTGGTGACCACTTTGCGTGGACAGCAGAGTTCTGTGAAATCTGGTCGTCTGGAAGAAGAGGAGGGAAGTAATTTGTGTAAAGGAATGCTTTTTTCTGTTGAAGAGCCGTATGTCCAATTGGTGACAGCTCCGTATGTTGCGGTTGGTGATGTCGCGGCTGATTATTGTGATCTGGATGAACGTGATGTGAGTGATTTTCTTGGCGCGGAAGGTTTTCGGGTCGATTCGATTGATCGTTTTGGGGGTGAGGCTGATAGTTTTTTGATCCTTTTTAAACCTCCTTTTGCCAGAATGCTTATTAGCGATTCCACATTTGCGCCTTTGCAGCCAATCGGAACGCAAACGGTTCAGGAGGTGATTGTTCGCATTGGACTTGAGAATGATGATGAAGTGCGGGCTTTCCGGATCGATACTTCATCCGGGCTTACAGAGCGATTCAATGAAAATGAAGAAGAGAGCCCAAATGCTTTAACTCCAAGCCGATCAAATCTGACTATTCAATCGACCAATACTATTCCTGTAAGTGTTCAAAATGTCTCACCATAAGTTTACAAATCGAGACGGGTTCACGTTGCCAGAAGTGATTGTGGCAATTGCTGTGTTGGTGTTGGTTATTTTTTCTGCAACCAATCTGGTGGTTTCTATTATCCGGACCAATGCTGAAAATATTCATGCTATCACGGCTTATGGTCTGGCTCAGGAAGGGCTGGAGGCGGTTCGGAATATTCGTGACAGTAACTGGCTTTTGGGTGCCAAATTTAATGGTGAACTGGGAACTATTCCAAAAGAGATTTGGGGTGAATCGTTTCCGAAAAATCCGGGAGAAGAGCGGATGTATACCGTGAATGTTGGAGTGTCGGAACGGCCAAATTTTCAGATTGCAACCGTGGATGCGCTGATTCCTTATACTCCATGGAAGTTGAAATCTATTTCTGATGCAGAAGATGAAGACACGGCTATTGAAAAGTTTGTGGATGATCAGAGTGGGCGGGTCACGTACCGGCATGGTGGACTGATTTCGGGCCTTGGGGAAGAGACTCCGTATCGGCAGTATGTGGTGGTGGAAAATATAAGTGAAGGGGTGGAGCTTTCGGCTTATCGGGTGACGAGTGTTGTGGAATGGCAGGAGCTTACCCGCCAACGTGAGGTTCGTCTTACCACTGAATTAACTGACTGGAATCAGGGTCAACTGTAATTATTATGATGTTTCAATTGAAGAAAAATCGGGAGAGAAAGGGATTCACGCTCATTGAGCTGATGATCAGTATTGTTATTTTTGTGATCTTTCTGGGGATTGTGTCGCAATCCTATATTAGTATTGTGCGGGCCCAGAGGCGCGCAAATGAGATTCGAAAAATGTATTCGGATGTGAGGATTGCGCTGGACTATATTTCTGAAGAGGTCCGATTGAGTTCGATCGATTATGCCTGTTATGAAGGCACCGGGACGAACTGTGAAGGGGTGATCCAGGGGACACTTTTTGGTGGTTCAACCGATCATTTAGCTCTTGTTCGTCAGGGCGGGACAGAGAAGACATTTGTAAAACTGGATGATGAGGGGCATCTTGTGGTGAAGCGTTTGATCCGGCAGGAAGGGGAGTATGTTCCTGCGCCGGGATATGAGACCGGTTATGTTTCGCTTACTGGTGATAATGTTGTTTTTGATCATTTGAGTTTTTCAATTTTTCCTGATCTGAATCCTTATAGTAATGAAGATGTGCCGGGAACGGACATCCCGATTTATGCTGATAATGGGACTCAGTTTCAGCCGAAAGTTGGAGTGTATATGAGTGCATCCAGCCCGGAAGGTTCGCCAATTGAGTTCGATTTTGATTTTCAGACCACTATCTCTTCACGTGTTTATAGCCGCGCAACATGAAAAAACTGATGAACAATTTGATGGTTGAAAGACAAGGAAGCTCATTGCTTGTGGCACTCCTTGTAATGGGAATTTTGCTGACTTTGACCCTTGGGTTGAGTAGTTTGGTCGTTCGGGAGATTCGTCAGACAAGTGAAACGATTGATGCCGGAAAGGCTTACTACGCGGCGGAAGCCGGTGTTGAACAGGCGCTTTATAGTTTGAGTCAAAGTCTTCCTGGATATGAAACTAATGACTGGGTTGAGCTGAATGAAGAGGATATTGATTATCGTTATCAGATCAATAATAAAGGTGACAAGATTCCATATTTTCCTTCTGATGAGCCGGTCTTTTTGACTCCGGATCAGGCTGTGCCGGCGGACTTTCTGTATTCGGATCAACCGTCGGAAACGTACAATGTTTTGGGCTTGAATGAGACGGTGACTATTCCGCTTTTTACTGATAATGGTGACGGAACGTATGAAGATGTCGATCACTTTTTGGTTCAGTATTATGTGGATTTTGATATTGAGGATCAGTTGAAGCAGGCTGGTTGGAGTCTGGAACAGTTCGACATTCTGCGGTGGAAAGTTTTTGGAAATCCGGCCGATGATACTTTGAAAACCGATGCGATTTCTGATTTTTATCCGGCACATTCCAATGATGGACCATCGAATCCTGTGTGTATTGGGTCTGATGGCGCGGCGGCTTTGCGTGATGGGTCAAACTATAACTGTTTAATTCCGGTTGCGCAGCAGTTTGGGATTAATAATGAAGGGCAGGTGACGGGGGAGATTGATGAAGCTGAATTTGGTGCTGCCTGGAGTCAGGCGCGCGAATGTTATGTGAGTGAAGCGGGAGTCTTGGTGGCTCCAACGCCGGAGGGCGTGCATCGGGGATGTTCAATCCAGACTTTTATCGATACACACGATCGAAACTATATTACGCTGACGAATGTGGTGAATCCGGATATTGTGGGAATTAGTAATATTGATTTGCGGGCGGCTCGGGCCAATATTTATTATCGCGTGATTGCGGATCCTACTGGGCCGCAGCTGGTGCGTGATCTGGCTGACATTAAGGCTGATGGATTTGCCCGTGATGGACAGATTCGTCAGAGTATTGATGTGAAACTGCAGATGAGTTCGTTCCTGCCGGTGTTTAATTTCTCTCTCTATAGAACTGACACGGAAGATGACACTAAAGACTCTCCAACTGGTGGTGAGCAGGAGTCTAATTTTCCGTTTTTCAACATTCCTTTAGAGGCGGCGTCCCTTTAGGAAATTGACATTCTGGGGTTAGACCGCTTAAATGAAGTGGCGCTTTTGGCTTATCTAAAAATTCTTATGTCTGAAAAATATTACATCACTACCGCGATCGCTTATGTGAATGCTCCTCCCCATATTGGGCATGCCATGGAGTTTATTCAGGCCGATGTGGTTGCACGTTTTCATCGTTTGAAAGGAAAGGATGTATTTTTTATGACTGGAACAGATGAGCATGGGACCAAAGTCGCGGAGACAGCCAAAAATCAGGGAAAAACTCCTCAAGAGCTTGCCGACGCGAATGCGCAAATTTTTAAAGATATGTGTGAACTTTTGAATGTTCAGTATGACAAATTTATCCGGACGAGTGATGAGGCCCATAAACGTGGGGCGCAGAAGCTTTGGAAGAAACTGGTGGAAGCCGGAGATATTTATAAAGACACGTATGAAGGATTGTATTGTGTTGGGTGTGAGGCATTTGTTTTGGAAAAAGATCTGGTGGATGGAAAATGTCCCAACCATAATAAAGAGCCGGAAGTTTTAAAGGAGGAAAACTATTTCTTCAAACTTTCAAAATATAGTGATCAGATTGGAGAACTGATTGAAAAGGATGAGTTGAAAGTAATTCCACAATCACGCAAACATGAAATTTTGCAGGTGATTAAAGATGGTTTGCGGGATGTGAGTTTTTCACGGCCAAAGAGTGTCTTGCCGTGGGGAGTGGATGTTCCCGACGATCCGGATCAGGTTATGTATGTGTGGTGTGACGCGCTTTCGAACTATATTACTGGTGTTGATTATGAAGGAGAAGGCGAACTGTTTCAGAAATATTGGCCGGCAGATATGCATTTGATTGGAAAGGATATTTTGCGTTTCCATGCCGCTATTTGGATTGGAATGTTGCTGTCAGCAGGCATCGATATTCCAAAACAGATTTCTGCGCATGGGTTTATTACTTCTGAAGGGCAAAAGATGAGTAAGTCTTTGGGCAATGTGGTGGATCCGATTGCGTATGCTGAGCAGTATGGTGTAGATGCGCTTCGCTATTATTTGTTGCGGGAGATCCCAACAACCGACGATGGTGATTTTAGTCAGGACCGGTTCAATGTTGTGTATGATAGTGAGCTGGCGAATACATTTGGAAATCTGGTGAGCCGGGTTCTGGCAATGACCGGGAAATATTTTGACGGGAAGGTGCCTGGTGAATCAAAGGAGTATGAACTGTTGGAGCAGAAAGTAGGGGAGGTGTGGAGCGGATATGAAGAGGCTATGGCTGAATTTGATTTGAAAAAGGCGCTTGAGCATGTGGTGGATTTGGGTATGTATGCGAATAAGTACGTTGAAGAGACACAGCCATGGGCGCTTGCAAAAGAGGATCAGGATACCCTGGCAGAGGTAATGTATAACCTGGTTGAAATGGTTCGACATTTGGCGTATTTGCTTATGCCTTTTATTCCGTCAACAACGATAAAGATGCTGAAGGCGCTTGGGCTTGAAGGAGTTGAGGCGGATTATGAAAGTCTCAAAAAATGGGGCGGCATGAAAGAAGGCCAACCGGTTGAAAAACCGGAGCCACTTTTTGCGCGACGTGAAGATTAAGTTCCCGTTGCTTCCAGAACCCTGATGACATTGGTGACCAGTGCCCAGGAGATAATAATAACGAAGAGGCCAATAATCGCCCATGTGATGGTCTTTTTGGCTTCCTCCATTTGGGTTTGATCGCCATGAGAGACAACGTAGCGGAATCCTCCAACGGCAATCATGAGAACGGCGATCGGACCGGCTGCGTAAATGAGGGCGCCGGCAGCCAGTTGGAGCAGAACGTTAATCATACTGGCTCTGTTCACGTTGCCTGTGGGAGTAATGTTCGCTGCGAATTCCGGCTTCAGGTCTGGATTCATCTGAACCTGGGCATGAGCCATTATTGGGAGCAATACTGCTGTCAGAACAAGGATGATGGCTAATTGTTTGAGCGTTTTTTTCATACTATTGAAAGAATTCAAGTTGAGAAACTCCCAGGATGATGGCGTAAGATGATGCAATAACGACTAAAGCCAGGATCGACCATAAAAGGATTTTTTTTGCTTTGTCGACTCTTTCTTCACTTCCTTGTGCAGTGACCAGCATGACTCCTCCAACAGTGAAAGCGATGAGTGCCAACGATCCGGTAATCCCCAGCATGAGTTGAACGATACCGCTCAAAATTTGGGCCCATGACCCATCCGGGAGTTGATCCACCAGTGCAACTTTGCTGGCGTCTTTTGCTTCTTCTGGGTAGAGCACTTCCGGCACAATGGATTGAGCCATTGCTGTTGAAGCAATACTACAAAAGAGCACGATAGTGACGAGGAGTTTATGTTTCATTAGTTGATTCAGTTGTGGTTTCTGTCTGTCCACCTTGTTGAGGAGTTCCTGTCAGGCGGACGCCGCTAATAATTGAAACGACGGCGTATGAGAGGATAGCAATAAGAAGTCCTACAATGGCGTAGGTCATGGTCTTTTTCCCGGCACTGACTCTTTCTTCGTTGCCATAGGCGGTAAGGATCTGGATTCCTCCAACAATCATAAAAACAAATGCAAGTCCACCGGCAAGAGCAATGATCGTATTCGTGAGAGTTGGAAGAAGTCTTCCTCCAAAGAACTGTTCTTGTGGAACATTTTCCCTTGCGGCATTAGGTATGAGCAATCCTTCTTCGTTGCCGGTTATGAATTCTTGAGGAACAATGTTAGGCCTTACTGTTGCTGTTTGAGCAAAGACTGTCATGGCTCCAAAGCAAAGGCTAAGGAGGAGGATTGATCCAAACTGTACGATTTTCTTTTTCATTTTAGAATGTGAAGAAGTTTGGATTGATTGTGTAGAGAACAATTGCTGAAATAAACAGAAGAACAAGTCCTGCAATTGCCTGAATGATCTTTGTTTTTGCTTCGTCTACTGCAGCGGTGTTGTCTCCGGCTGTTGATATTTTGATTCCTCCGTAGACAATGTAGAAAACTGCAACAATTCCAATAACGCTTGCGAGCCAGCGATAAATGAGTCCTATATAAGTAAAGAGAAGTTCAAGCCCTGATTGTGCAATGAGAACCTGAACCGTTTGGCAAAGGACAGTATCACTTGGAGTACATTCTCCAGGACCAACATAGGTTGACCGGCACTCACCCGGCTCTGTCTCTGTTGATCCCTCTACAGGAGCACCCTCTGTACATTCGGTTTTGCGAATACAGCGAAGTGATTGAATTGTGTCAGCGGTGCTGGTTGGATCGTCAAACTGTTCTTCAAGGACTGTGACAATGTATCCTTTTGCCTCTTCTGGATTTTGAAGCACACTACACGTGAAGTCAGCCTGTGCAATTTGTACAGTTGATGTCATGAGAAAAAGGAAGAGAGCTCCTTTTGTTATTGCTGTTTGTAATGTTTTTTTAAGTTCCATATTCAAAGAAAATGCTTTGCATGAAGGCTGTAATGAAGTAGGAGGACATTGCGACAATGAGTCCGGTGATTGCAAATTTAATAATGTCTTTTCCCTTTTGAAGTTGAGTTTCACGGCCGGCAGAAATGACCATGGTAAAGCCACCATAGACGATTGCTACAAACGCGAATGATCCAATTGCCAGCGCTAAAAAGTTGATAACACGGACAATGACTGAGCCAAAGCTTGGGGCATCGGGATTAACAGTGTTTTGCCCTTCTGCAGTTAAATATTTTCCAACATTGAGTGATGCCGGCGCTGGGGATGAAGTGCTTTCTGATGCGGTTTGATCTCCTGATGGTGGAGTATCATCTTGGGCAAAAGCAGTTGTGAACACTCCAAGCGAGAGTGAGCAAATGGTCAAAAATGTTGCGAGTCCGGCAAGAAAATTTTTCATGGTTTTTACAAAGAATTTCTCTTTATTATACCATTTTTGACGTTTTTATTCAACGGTTGGGGTGACGCTGGTTTGTTTTATGGAGATTTGTTATACTTTGCCAAAGCTAACTCATATTTTATGACTTTTTGGACACTCTTTTATCTGCTTTTGGGTTTTGTTCTCTTGATTAAGGGGGCTGACGTTTTGGTTGATGGATCAGCAGGTTTGGCGAAGAAATTGCATATTCCTAAAGTTATTGTGGGGTTAACACTGGTGGCTTTTGGAACAAGTGCTCCGGAAGGAACGGTTTCTCTTATTGCCGCGATTCAGGGGAATGCCAATATAAGTCTTGGAAATGTGATTGGAAGTAATATTGCGAATATCGCTCTTGTCTTGGGTATTGCCGCTATGATTCGGAAAATTACGGTGCGGAGGGTTACAGTAACAAAAGAGGTGCCAATGGCTATTTTAGCGGTGGCTGCGATTCTTTTTATGGGATATGACACCGTTTTTCAGGAACAGGAAGGGATTAAGAATGTGATTGCGATGGGAGATGGATTTATGCTCTTGGCATTTTTTGTTGTCTTCCTCTATTACATTTTTGGAGATTTAAAATCGACCGAAAAGCAGGAAGAGGAGATCGAAAAGAAAGAAAAAGCCAACTACAAGGAATCGTTTTGGTATCTCGGGCTCATGATTGCTGGAGGACTGGCTTTTATTATTGGTGGAGGAAAACTTATTGTTGATACTGCGTCAGAGATAGCGATGGGCTTTGGTGTGAGCGAGGCACTTATTGGTCTTACCATTGTGGCGCTGGGAACTTCTTTGCCAGAGCTGGCGACGGCCATTGTTGCGGCTCTTAAGAATGAAGATGATATTGCTGTTGGAAGTATTATGGGAAGTAATATTTTTAATGTATTCCTGGTTCTTGGAATCACTTCTATTATTTCTCCATTGGAGTTTGATCCGATTCTTTTGTTGGATGTTTTCTTTGCGCTTTTTATTACGATTCTTTTTTATATTTTCTTGTTACAGAAAAAAGGTCTGGGACGTTTTTACGGTTCCATTTTGGTGTTTTTCTACGCGATCTATATTGTCTCACTTGGGTTTAGAGAGACTGTGATTGCCTATTTTGGAGGTTAAACCTCTTCATCCATTTCTTCCGGCAGACAGTCTGCAGCGGTTTCTTCGGTAATAAGGTCGGCATCCAGAAGGTCGACGACAGCTTTTTTCATGGTCTGCATACCTTCCTTGAAGCCTGTTTCGATCGCAGAGTTGATCTGATGGGTCTTTGCTTTGCGGATCATGTTGGCAATACCACTGTTATTCATCATGATTTCGAGTGGGGCAACACGTCCTTTTCCGTCTTTGGTTTTGACGAGGTTTTGCCAGATGATCGCACGCAAACTTTCGGCTAGCTGTGAGCGGATTTGGTTTTGCTGTTCGAATGGGAAAGCGTCAATCATAAGATCGACCGACTTGGCGGCTCCGCTGGTGTGGAGTGTGGCAAAGACCAAGTGTCCTGTTTCGGCAGCGGTAATGGCAAGCGAAATGGTTTCCAGGTCACGCATTTCTCCAACAAGAATAACATCCGGATCTTCACGGAGGGCTGAACGTAAGGCGTTATTAAATGAGAGGGTGTGTGTTTTTACTTCACGCTGATCGATCACGCATTTTCGATTTTCGTGAACAAATTCGATCGGATCTTCAATGGTAATAACGTGACGTGCTTCTGTATCGTTGATTTCATTGAGCATGGCGGCCAATGTGGTCGATTTACCAGAACCGGTTGGTCCGGTTACGATTACGAGGCCGTTGGTTCCAGTCGCAATTCGTTTGAGAATTTCCGGCATACCCAGCTGATCCAGAGTCATAACGGTTTCAGGAATGAGACGGAATACAGCAGCGATTCCTTTTCGTTGAACGAACATGTTTACACGGAAACGGGCGATGCTTGGGAGATCCAAAGAAAAGTCCAGATCCAGGTTTTTGGCAAAGAACTTCTTTTGTTCTTCGTTCATGATTTCCAAAAGATACTCTTCGGCGAGTTTTTTGGTGAACACTTCATGTTCTTCAATCACGATCAAATCCCCATTGATACGCAAAATGGGCTTACTCCCGGTCGTGATATAGATATCGGAAGCTTTATATTGTACAGCTGTACGAAAAATTTTATCGAGAAGCATGTTTTTGTTTTTTATTTTTTGTTTTTTTTGTGTCTAGACGTCCAGATCCTCAAGAGGATCGTGTTCTTTTGGCAGTACGTTTTCGATCGCACCCCAATCGCTTTCTTCCAATTCCGGAACAATCAGCGTTACTCTGTCTCCAACCTCTGCGCGGAAATAGGTGACTGATGCGAGCAGTACTTTGTATGATTTTCCTTCTGCAATAACACGATATTGACCGTCATCGTATGTGAGCGTTCCCACCAAACGGGCCCGTTCTACCGGTCCAATCTGTTTGTAAATGAATGATCCGTCGTCACCAACGGTCAGTTTGAGGATATCACCAGGTACAAGTTTTGATTTACTGGCGTAGTTGGCTGGCACTGAATACTCTTTTTTGTCCGGGCCAAGCATTTTTTCTCCATCGAACATTCCTTCAATAATCTGTCCTTCATCGCTTGATTCAAGAGTTCCAAGCTTCTTGGCGCGTTCACTAAATTGGCTCTTTCCATTTTCATTACTCATATCGGAGAGCATCTGTTTTGCCGATCGCAAACTAGACTCGGCGGTTTCGAGCATTTCTTTAATAAGCGCGATTTTTGAAGAATGGGTCATTTTTGTTTTTTATTTTTTGATCTTTTACCCTTCTATTATACCGTAAATGACGGTTTTTCTCAAGATTCCTTTCCTTTCTCTGACTCTAAAATGTTTTGTAGTATTGCACGGCGGGTAATGCCGACGTTTGAGAAGATGCGGAAGGTAAAGACGAAGGTTGCGGCAAGGTAGAGTTCCAGACCGAGTTTGTCCCCCAAAAGGGTAATAGCAATGGACAAAATGATGTTGAAAAGCAGTCCGGTAATAAAAATAATGGCGTTAAACTGATCTTTGGTTACTTCTGCGCGAATCGCTCCAAAAAGGGCATCCAAGATACCCATAATCACAACGGCTGAGTACTTTGTGAGTTCAAGGGGAATGGGAAAATTGACGGCAAAACCAATAATAATCCCAATGACGATACCAAGAATTGCCCAGACCATTAGCTTCTTTTAAAGATTACTTTTTCGGTGTTGGTTCCCGAAATCCTTAAGTCTATATATATCAGAGGTTCGTTATATATGTCGAGCTTTGGGAGTGCTTTTTTCAGTTTTTCAATCTGGCGAAGCAGATCTTTTTCCAGGTCGATCATGACGTAAAAGCGTCTTTCTGTGACCAGATGGACCTCTCGCTCCTGATGTTTGTACTCTGCGTAGAGGATTTTCATGGCAAACTTTTCTTCGAAGAGGTTGATGGCGTTGATAATTTGGGTTAGTCGTTCTTTACTTCTTTTGGGATCGGATAAAAAGCTGTTACGAACCTCCAAAAATTCATCGGTTTCGTAGTAAATATGCGGTAAATCCGGGTGTTCAATGTTCTCTTCCACTAAAAATCCCTGACTGTCGACCAGGAACTTTTTCTGAACAACGTCAACAATGTTAATAAGGTTGGCAACGGTCGGGTATTTTTTATGTTCTACTTTGATTTTGTCCGGGAAGATCTTTTTGATGGTGATTTTTTCAATTTCGGGCTGGGATTCTCTGATTTTTGAAATAAGTTCTTCATCATTAATAAGGACCAGATTTTTGCCAAGCGTAGAGCGGAGGATGGTGTTCATTGCTTCGTTGTCTTCGATGATTGTTCCATCTTCTTCGATGATAAAACTGTCGATGAGGAAAATATCACTCAGGAAAACAGCATATGTTCCGTATCCAATAATGAGTATGGAAAGGAAGAACGCCAAAACTATCTTCCATTTACTTGATTGAGGGGTGGTTTTTATCCGCCCGGAAGGAACTGACTTTGAGGCAATATTCTTCTTCGACGTTTTTTCTTTCCTTCAACAACCGATTTTCTATATGGAGAGTTGAGGCTTCGAACTCGACTCGATTTTTTTTTAGCCGGCTTCTTATTGTTTTTCTTGAAAATTCCCATGGGAGCTCTAATTGGCTCCGTTAAAGATAGATGAACCCGGCAAAGGTGACAAGGAGAAGTCCTCCAAAAATGATTGCCAGGGGCTTCACGAGTTTTCTGTTTCCAAAAAAGTGAATGATGAAAACTTTCTGGACCATGTTGAGGTAGGTGACCAGAAGAATAATGTTTTTGGCATGTTCCATGTCCAGGAGGTTGCCGGCAGATGCGGCGGTTGAAATGACGATTGGATCATCAACAGCAAAAAAGGCGCTGAGTGTGGCGATGACGTAGTAAAGTTCCACTCCGGCAAGGGAGAGGGAAATTTTGGCAATCAAGAGGGCGGCAATGATAAAGCTTCCCAGTTTGAGAGCACTTTTTAGGGAAAATGGTGTGGAAAGAGTGCTGACAGGGTTTGATTTTTTGGTCGTTTTTTTTGATCTGAAAAGGTAATAAAGTCCTGCTATTGCAAGGTAGGCGAACATCAAAAAAAGTGGGATGAGGACACGTGTGAACAGATCTTCATTCAGGGTTCGTATAAAGAGGAAACTTTTAATGAAGCTGAAAGCGCAGGCGAAAACTATTCCCGCAATAAATGGTGATTTTCGGGGAGAGTTTTTGCTTTCGTTTGCGAGAGTTAACGAGGTTGCTGTGCTGGAATAGAGACCGCCCATAAGTCCGGAAAGTGCAATTCCGAGCTTTTCGCCAAACAGTTTCACCAGAATGTAACCAATGAAATTAATCCCTGAGACAAAAACAACCAGGAACCAGATGCGATAGGGGTTTAGTACATCAATGGTCTGAAAACTGCCGTGAAGCTCACTTTGAGGGATTCCTATAAATGGACTGAGGATTTGTTGATCGAAGCTTTGATCGGGGAGGAAGGGGAGGATGATAAAAGCAATAATTGCGAATTTAATGGTGTCGTAGAGTTCGCGGTCACTGAGCTTTTTTACAGCTCCGTGGAGGTAGCTGCGCAGTGAAAGAAGTAGTGCGGTAAGGATCCCCAGAATTACCGCAAGTTGAACCTGGCCAATAGTACAGAGAGCTCCATAAAGAAAGAGGAGAACACTTGAAACTTCAGTGGTGATACCAATCCGTTTGTACTGAATAGTGAGATACCAATGTGAAATGCTAATAAATGTGAGAAGGCCAATAAGTGAGACAATAAAAATATTCCATCCAAACTGTTGGCTGAAATAAGCAGACATTGCTCCAAGAAGGCTCACAAAAATGCTGGTACGAATTCCGGTTGCGGCCATTTTCCGTGATGCCTGTTTTTTCCTTTCGCGCTCTACTCCAACAAGCCCGCCAATAAGGATAGCGACAATAAAAGGAACGATTTGGGTTTGGATTTCAACCACTTTTTTGGCTTATAGATCATAGTATTATACTATAATTGACACAAAAAAGACAGGCCTAGGGCCTGTCTTAAAGGGTTGGGAATGAAATGAATGTTACGCTTCTTTTTCGGCTTTCTTGGTCTCTTTCTTTGCTGCCGGCTTTTTAGCGGCTGGTTTCTTTGCAGTCTCTTTTTTTGCTGGAGCAGCGGCTTTTTTAGAACTATGTTCACCTCTGGCTACGGCAATTGCTTCTTCTAGTGCTGTTAAAAGTACTTGTTTTCGTTTGCGGGCGTTTATCTTATTTTTGCGATGTCGTATCTTTTTCTTTGGCCGTGTGGCGTTCATTGTTGTAAGCCCGTGTTGTTTCGATGCCATGTTTTTCTGGTTAAAAGCTTCAATATTTAAGCGGAGTTCGGCTCAGGAGTCAAGTGCAGTTGGGAGGAATCAACTGATTTTCTTTATGAATTCCTGGAAGTTTGGATTATTTTCGATCCTTTTTTTGAGTTTTTGGTCTGTGGCATGCGGTTTGGTGAGTTTTTTTGCTGATAGAATGGTGGTCAGCTCTTTTTTGGTCATAAAATCTTTTGATTCGGCTGTTTCCATGAGGGATTTTCCTTTTTTGAGGGCTTCATTTACCAATTCTGCGGTTGCTTTGTACCCTATATAAGGAGAGAGTCCGGTTGCCAGGCAAAGGCTCCCATTGAGTAGCTTTTCGATGTGATCTGTGTTGGCGGTAATGCCTTTTACGCAGAGGTCCCGGAACATGGCACATCCAGACTGGAGAATGTGAATTGACCATAAGAGGTTGAGCATAATGACTGGCGTCATAGTGTTGAGTTCCAGTTCACTTTCACGAACAGCGGCGGTAACAGTGTGATGATTTCCATTAATCTGAAGGCCGATCATGGTCATACATTCAGCAATAGATGGGTTTACTTTTCCAGGCATGATTGATGATCCCGGCTCAACTTCGGGAAGATTGATTTCATTGATTGCTCCGGCTGGTCCTGAGGCAAGAATGCGGAGGTCTTTGCTTATGCGAATAAGGTCGTTGCCGAGTGTTGCGAGCGATCCGGATGCAATCGCAAACGCAGACATATTGGAGCTGAGCTCCATGGGATATTTTGTTGGATAGAAACGGATTTTTGTTAATTTGCTCAGATTTTTGACCATGAGGGAGCGGTATTTTGGATGTGCGGTAATGCCGGTTCCGAGTGCTGTCCCTCCAATGGCAATCTCCTGAAGATGGCTAAAAGACTGTTTGATGTGATCGTGGGAACGTTTAATGGTTGATCCCCACGCTTCAAACTCTTGTCCAAGAGTGATGGGAACTGCATCCTGAAGATGAGTCCGACCAATTTTGAGAATATTTTTGAACTGTTTGGATTTTTGGAAAAAGGCTTTTGAAAGCTTTTCTATTTCTGGGAGGAGTTCCCGGGCTTCTGTCAGTGCTGCGAGACGTATGGCTGTTGGAATGGCGTCATTAGAGGATTGTCCCCAGTTGACGTGATTGTTGGGGGTAATTGGTTTGTACTCTCCCTTTTTCCCACCTAATATTTCGTTGGCACGATTGGCGAGAATTTCGTTCAGATTCATGTTGAACGGTGTTCCTGCTCCGGCCTGAAAGATGTCGATAGGGTATTCATCGTAAAATTTTCCATCAATAAATTCGTTGGCTGCCTGGATGATAGCTTTAGCGTGACTTTTCTGGAGTTCTCCGAGTTCGGCATTGGTTTGAGCTGCTGCTATTTTAATGTTCGCGAGGGCTATACGGAATGATGGGAAAGCTTTGATTTTGCTTACATTAAAGTTCTGGAGTGCCCGTGCGGTAAACGATCCATAGTATGCGTCTTTTGGGACTTTTATGGATCCAAGTGCGTCTCGTTCGGTTCGGGTTTGTGCTTTTTTTACAGACACAGAAGAAAGGTTAAGGAATGAAGAGAAAGGCGATTGTTATAATTACAAAGATGCCAAAAGCTTTCGTAAATGTTGAAAGGAGGTGAAGGTCATGATCGGAAGCTTTGATTCTATAAAAGGAATGGTACGCCGCGCAAAAAAAGATAATTCCAATGGTTCCATATAAAAGAAAGGGGGAGAGGTTGTGATTATAATTTTTGTTGAAAAACTGGCCAATAATAAATCCGGGAAGAAGGAAAGCTGACGCAGTTGCCGTCGCGGAGAAAAGTCCCCAGAGGAGTCCTTTTATAATGGCAGGTTGTTTTTTCATGGCCAGAGGATGAGTAAAGTTGCTGCGCTTACTGCAAGCCAGACAAGGATAAGAGTGGCAAAGAGGATATTTTGTTGTTGATCCTTTAGATTGAATGGGGTGAGTTTTGGCATGATTTTGAGCCAGGATGAGCTGTGGAGAATGGCTCCCACCAATCCTATTCCGTTCATGATGAAACCGTACCATGGACTTTGAATGGTGAATCCAAGGGTGGCAGGAATGTTGAGGAAGTATATGCACCATACTCCAATAAGGATGCCACTGAATTCGCGGAGGTGATAGGCGCGGGCTCCTTCTGATCGTTTCCACCACTTTGGTTCCAGTTTTTGTTCTAACTCTTTCATGTCTTCGATTTGGAAGGTTTGATAAGTTTTTTTGTTGTGTGGAGGACTCCCATAATTTTCATTTTTTGAATGGCGAGGGCTGGGTCAACATTCTTTGGGCAGACATCGGAACATTCCCCAACAAAGCTACATTTCCATACGCCATCTTTGCTAGTGAGAGAGTCCATGCGCTCCTCTTTTACTTCATCATGCGTGTCCTGGTCGTAACGGTAAGCTGTGGCAGTGGCAGCCGGTCCAATGAACTCTTCGTCGACAGCATAAACCGGGCAGGCACTGTAGCAGAGCATGCATTTGATACATTGGCTGGTCTGTTTGAGTTTTTCCAGTTCTTCGGGTATTTGTTTGATTGGCTTTTTGGATTTTTTGCTGACGAAACTGGTGTAGGGGAGTGCGTCGCGCATTTTATCCATAGCGTTGTCGGTGTCGACGACAAGGTCGCGAATGACTGGAAAGTTTCTCATTGGTTCGACAGTGATGTCGTCCGGTAAGTCGCGGATAAAGGTTGAACACATGAGGGTTGGTCGACCGTTGACCATGGCTCCGCAGCTTCCGCAAATGCTCATGCGACATGAAAATCGATAAGAGATTGCCGCGTGTTTGTGTTCATTGAGAAAGTTGAGAATGTCCAAAATAGTGGCATCCTGTTCGGTTTCTACTTTGTATGCAGAGATGGAAACCTCTTCGGTTTCCGGGTCGTAGCGTTTGATGTTGATGGTGATAATTCGCTGCATAGTAGGATTAATATGATCTTACTTCTGGTTGCCATTTGGTTATTGGCACTGGTAAATGTGTGACTTTTGGTGTTCGCGGGCCTTTGGAAATAGTTATGTGGTGCAGGAATTTTTCGTCGTTTCTTTCCGGGTAGTCGGATCGGAAGTGAGCTCCGCGACTTTCTTTGCGTTCTTTGGCAGCAATGAGAAGTGTTTCTGCTAAAGTGAGCATGGCCTCCAACTCCAGTGTGTTGATAAGTTGGCTGTTGAAAACCATGTTTGATTGGCTGAGCCCGATTTTTTGGGATCGTTTTTTGAGTTCACGGATTTTGGTGATGCCTTTGCTAAGTTCTTTTTCTGTCCGGACAATGCCAGCGTGTTGATCCATAACTTTTTGCATATCCTCACGGATTTTATATGGGTTTTCTTTTCCTTTATTCGTAAGAATGGATTCGATTCGTTTTTTCTCGTCGGAAAGTTTTTTGCGTGATGGATTTCTGAGTTTTATTCTTTGGCAGTAGTTTGCTGCTGCTGTTCCTGCTTCGGCGCCAAAGACCAGGCATTCGGCAAGGGAGTTGGAACCGAGACGGTTAGCGCCGTTGATAGAAACGCAGGCGGCTTCACCAGCGGAGTAGAGGCCGGGAATGTTGGTCTCGCCTTTGATGTTGGTATGAATACCACCCATGGTGTAGTGCTGAGTTGGGGTGACAGGAATCGGTTTGTAGACCGGGTCGACGTTCATGAAATCTTTGGCCAGTTCGCGGATTTGAGGGAGTTTCTCGTTGATCTTTTTTTCACCCAGGTGACGGATGTCCAGGTGGACGTAGTTTCCGTAGGGACCTTTAAAGCCACGACCTTCTTTATATTCGGTGTTGATAGCGCGGGAGATCAGGTCGCGCGGCCCGAGTTCCATTTTGTGAGGGACATAGCGTTCCAGGAAGCGTTCTCCTTTGGCGTTGTAGAGGTATCCTCCTTCGCCTCGGGCCGCTTCGGTAATAAGAATTCCGGTTTTGGGAAGGGCTGTTGGGTGGAACTGCATAAATTCCATGTCTTTGAGGAGGGCCCCTTCGTTATAGGCCAATGCCATGCCATCGCCGGTTTTGATCGCGCCGTTGGTGGTGTTCAGGTACATTTTGCCGGCGCCACCGGTACACATAATGATGGCTTTGGCTGCCAGAGCTACCATTTCTCCTTCTTTTTGATCGATTGCCACCACGCCGGTGGCGCCTTTGCTATCGGTTAACAACTTTGTCACAAACCATTCATCGTAGCGATGAATGTTGTTATGGACGAGTGTTCTTTCAAATAGATTGTGTAGCATAAAAAAGCCGGTTTTATCGGCTGCAAAAACGGTTCTTTTTTTACTCATGCCTCCAAACGCCCGAACAGCTATGTCCCCATCCTCTTTGCGGCTCCATGGGCATCCCCACTGTTCCATTAATAAAACTTCTTCCTTTGCGCGTTTTACAAAAAATTCAACGGCATCCTGATCGGCAAGATAATCGCTTCCTTTAATGGTGTCTTTTGCGTGTGATCGAAGTGTGTCACCTTTGTCTAAGGCAGCGGCAATTCCGCCTTCTGCAGAAACGGTATGGCTGCGGGTGGGATAGACTTTGGAAATGATAGCAATGCTGAGTCGCGGATTTTTTTCCGCTGCTGCAATCGCTGCGCGCAGCCCTGCGGCTCCACCTCCAACGATCAGGACGTCATGTTCCTGAATTATTTCCATACCCGCATTCTAGCTGGAATCAGCTGGAAAATCCATTGCAGAAATTTCGTCCAAAATCTGTTCAACCTCTTTGGCGTTCTCTGCTTTCATTAATTTTTTACGGATTTCACTGGCGCCATAAAAGCCTTTGCAGTACCAGGCAAGGTGTTTGCGCATAGGGTAGAAATAGTCCTCGCGCAGGACCTCTTCATATTTGTGAGAGTGTTCTTTTGCAGCTGTTAATCGGTCTTCCAGGGTTAGCTCTGCATGTTCACGATTGAATACCCATGGGTTTCCAAATGCCGCGCGTCCAATCATGAATCCATCCACGCCATATTCTTTTACCCGTTTCAGTCCGTCCTGAACGGACTCTACATCTCCGTTTCCCAATACGGTCGTCTCCGTTTTTTTGATAACTTCAGCGGCTGCGGCAATGGCATCCCAGTCAGCACTTCCAGTGTACATCTGTTTTAAAGTGCGTCCGTGGATAGAAATGTTGACTGGCTCGGTTTCTAAAAGATGTTTGGCCCACTCAACAGCAACGTTTGAATTAAACCCGATTCGTGTTTTGACTGACACTGGTAGTTCACGTTTTTCCGGACGCTTTGGTTGCATACTCTGAACTGTCTGAATAATGTTTTCCGGCAATTCAGCATCTTCCATGGTTTTTCCATTCGCCCAGTCCTGTGTTCCTTTTCGGGTTTGGCGAATAATCTCTTTGGCGATTTCCGGTGTCTGAATTAAGGCGGCACCACTTCCTTTGCTGGCGACATTTTTTGCGGGGCAACCCATGTTGATATCGATGCCGTCGAATCCCAGCTCGGATACAATAAAAGCAACTTTATAAAAACTTTCCGGATTGGATCCAAAAATCTGAGCAACAACTGGTCGTTCAACTGGATCGTAAAGAAACGCCTTCAATCCTTTTTCATTCCCATAGCAAAGGCCTTCGACGGAAGTAAATTCGGTCATTATTACATGTGGTTTTCCGTATTTGGTAGCCATAAATCGAAAAGGAGCATCGGTCACGCCATCCATTGGCGCCAGTCCTATGATTGGCTTTTCCAGTTGTGCCCAGAATCCTTTTTCCATGATTAATCCTGAATCTGCTCGTCCGATTCTACACTATCAGCTTCAGTGGCGCACTTTGGAATGTTGAATGATTGATACCAAATATGACTTTTCGCATCTTGAGGATCTTGGATACGAATACGGGCGAGTGCGTGTTCTTGTTCACGATTTGTACAACGATCAAAATAAAAGTAAACAATATTAGGGTCGTCAGAGTCAGGTGTTCGCGCGATATAGCGATGGGCACCTGGTCCCGGATTTACGACTTTCTTGATAAGTCTTTGGGCATAGGGATTAATAAACTGCACTGCCACAAGGAGTTGAGGTTCTTTAATTCCTTCTTCAATATGTGCTTTTCCAGGTTTTGGGATAATTGGTTGCCATTTGTAGGTTGGCTTTGTGTTTGGTTCTTTGTCTACTACAACCAATCGAAGAGTTTTGGCGTGAAGGGCTGGCCTTCCTGTTTCAAATTCAAAATCTTCAGCGGTAGCCTTTATGTTTTCTTTTTCCAACACACTCTTTAAATCTTCATCGTTCTGGATGATGAGAGGTTTTTCTTCCGGGGTTTCTTTTGGGGGTGTCTCTACAGTGGTTGTTTTTTCGTGCGGTGCAAATGGCCCTTGTTTGGTTTGGTACATATAGAGTGAACCAAGCCCTCCGCCAAGAACAAGAGAGATCCAGGCAGTTGCAAGGATTTTTTCGCTGCGGTATTTCTGTCGTGTTTCTTCAACGGTATTGTCCTGAATAGGCTCTTTTTCCGGAGCTTCTTTTTTGTAGCTGATTTTTTCAACACCACTGTTTCGGGTAGGTGCTGGCTGGGTAGGGCGATCAGAGTCTGAAGTATCAACACGAATACTTATTGGTGCTGAATCTTCGTGGTCTGGACTTTGATAATCCTGTATCAGTTCTGGCAGGTTCCAGTTTTTTCCTCGTTGAGACATCTCTAAAAGTTAAAAAGTTTCACCAGTTATAAGCATTCCGAAGAGTGAATATTACGCTTTTTGCTTATTTTGTCAAGTCTTTCTGGAGTTTTGGACGAAGGATAAAGAGGATGATCCCAGCTAGAACCATGAAGATGGAGAGAAGTTGTCCTTGTGTGATCCCTCCCCACAGGAATCCAATTTGAGCATCTGGCTGGCGAAACTGTTCCATGAAAATTCTGAAAATGCCATAGAGGACGAGGAAAAGCGCTGAAACGGTTCCCGTCTTTGGTTTTTTATGAATAACAATTTGAAGGATCACAAAGAGGATTAAGCCTTCCAGTAAAGCCTGATATATTTGCGAGGGATAGCGACAGTTTGATGGGTCGGTAGGGAAGTAGATGCAGTTTTCTGTAGCAATACGGCCGTAGAGTTCAGCATTGATGAAGTTGGCAATACGCACCAACATGACTCCCAGTGGCACAAAACTGGTAATAACATCACTGAGTTGCCACAGATTGCGTTTTTTCTTTTTACTGAAAAGGACGAGTGCAATCACAACGCCCAAAAGTCCGCCGTGGAATGACATTCCTCCTTCCCAGACGGCCAGAATTTTGACCGGATTTTCGATGTAAAAAGCCAGATTATAAAAGAGAATGTAACCAATTCTTCCGCCCAAGAGAATGCCGAGAATGATCCAGACAATGAAGGTATCCAGATCTTTGGCTTTTAATTTTAGAGATTTTCCGGGCTTTGAATAGTGAAGGAAAAGGTACCCCAAAATAAAGGAAAGGGCATACATAAATCCATACCAACGGGCTACAAATGGCCCGATTTCAAACATGATCGGGTTAAAGATCCAGTCTGGGACAGCAATCGGCATGGTTGTAGAATGATAACGGCTCCTATGGTAGCATAGCGCTGACTAACTGTAACCTTTTATCACATGGTTTTATTGGAGTCTGACAGTATTGGAATGGGGACACCGGCGCCAAATTTTTCGCTTATGGGAACGGATGATAAAGAGCATACTCTTGATGAATTTAAAGGGAAGAAAGCTCTTGTGGTGGTGTTTATGTGTAATCACTGTCCGTATGTTCAGGCCCAGTGGAAGCGTTTGGTGGCGCTTCAGGAGAAGTTTGGGGAGAGTGGCGTTCAGTTTGTTGGAATCAATCCAAACTCAAATCCTGACTATCCGGAAGACAGTTTTGATAAAATGAAAGAGTACTATGATGAGTATGGAATGAATTTTCCATACCTGGTGGATGCAACTCAGGAGGTAGCGCGGGCGTTTGGGGCGAAATGTACGCCGGATATTTTTGTTTATGATGAAGATCAGAAGTTGGCGTATCACGGGCGTGTTGATGACAACTGGAAGGATGGTGATGCGGCAGAGAGTCATGAGCTGAATTCGGCGCTGCAGGCTTTAGTTGATGGAGGAAGTCCGGGGATGGATCAAAAACCTTCAATGGGATGTAGCATCAAGTGGCTGGATTCGTGATTTTTGTCACGTTTTTTGCTCGAATTTTTCTTGAAATCCTGCTACAATAGTATAATCTTTGATCTTACAGAACAGGGATTGCTTAATCATTTACAACAATATTATGAAAAACGTTGGTATTGATACAGGGGCACTGCTTGCGATTATTTTTGCTTCAGTGGTTATTTCTGGATCATTGGTTTATTTTGGAATGAGCGCACAAGGTGGAAGCGCTTCTGTCTTGGCTGCCAATGGATCGATTAGTGATGAGTATCTGGATGAGCGAATCGATGCCGGAATTGAACGGTATGTAGACAGAAAGACGGCTGAAGCTGAACAAGAGCAGGCAAAAGCTGCGGCAGCGGAAGCTGAGCGAACGAAGGATATGGCTCAAAATGTACCGGCCGTAGCGGCGGATGACCATGTTTTTGGTAATTCTGATGCGAAGTTTTCTCTGATTGAGTATTCAGATTTTCAATGTCCTTTCTGCCAACGGTTTAATGCGACGGCCAAACAGATTGTGGAGCAGTATGACGGAAAGGTGAACTTAGTGTATCGACACTGGCCTTTGCCAAGCCATGATCCTATGGCGACACAGCAGGCTCTTGCGAGTGAATGTGTAGCAGAACTTGCCGGAAACGATGGGTTCTGGTCATTTCACGATGCGCTCTTTGAGCAAGGGGTTTCTGACCTTGATGGTATGGCCAAGATTGCTGGGCAGTTGGGAGCTGACGAAGCTGAGTTTAAGGATTGTGTTGAATCAGAAAAGTATATTGGAAAGATCCAGCAACACCTTGCTGATGGTGCCAATTCTGGAGTAACTGGAACCCCAGGAAACGTCCTTCTTAACAATGAAACCGGTGAAGCGGTCTTGGTTGAAGGAGCACAGCCACTCTCTGTATTCCAACAGATTTTGGATCCACAGATGTAGAAAGTGAAAATTTATTCATCAAACATGCCACTTTTCACGAACCTCAAACAGATTAAGTATTTGTTTACGGCGGTTGGAGTGGCATTTTTGATGTTTGATGTGAGTTATTGGTGGATGCAAACAAGACCGGGGAGTCGGAATAATATGTGTGTGATGGGAGCCAATCTTACGCTGGGTAATATTACATTTAGCCTTGTTTTGAGCTTTATGATTGGTATTCTTGTGGCTGGCTTTATTGCTCTTTTTGCCCAGAAATATGCTAAAAACCGTAAGGCTCTCGCTGGCCTTTCCGGGATTGGAATGATTCTTGGGACAATGTCGGTTATTTGTACAGCCTGTACTTTTCCGGTTCTCTCTTTATTTGGGCTGACTATCTGGCTCGACTTTTTTACCCACTATGAAGGTCTTTTCAAAATAGTGAGCCTCATCATGATGACGGGCTCACTGTATTTGTTGAATCAACAATTGAAAGATGCCTGCGCAATCTGTGCGCCAATGCCGGAGAAAGTAAAAGCTTAAGACTTTGACTTTGTTTCGGTGAAGACAAGGTGTGCTTTCTTCTTTTTGCTGTACTTCTTGAGTACGAGCTTGTCCTTTACCGTTTTCGTATTCTTTGCGGTTTGGTATGAGTCGATAATCTTCCCGTTTTCATCTTTGGCAACGAGAGTTACGACTTTCGTGTGTTTTGCTTTTCCTGCCATTGGGCTGTGAATTAAAGAATTGCTGGGCTATCCTACTTTTTTTTTTGCTCTCTTGCAAGGCCTTATCACTGTTTTATGACTCTTCGTCTATCTTTTGTTGGTACTCTTCAATCAGCTTTTTGTACATGATGGCGGATGGGCGGATAGAGCGGGCATAATTTTTATAATCGACCTTGATAAGACCAAATTCAGGCTCAAAGCCGCTATCCCATTCAAAGTTGTCCAGGAGTGACCAATGTATGTATCCATGAATGTCGACGCCTTCGTCGCGAGCTTTAAAGAGCCATTCCAGGGTTTCTTTAATCATGCTTTGGCGGAGTTTGTCTTTGCTGTCGGCAACACCATTTTCGGTGATAATAATAGGGAGTTTATATCGTTTCCAAATATCGGTGACGGTAAGATAAATTCCTTTTGGATAGACCTCCCACTGCATGTCGGTGGTGCGGCAGGTTGGATATGGGTATTGATAGAAATCTTTTGCCAGGGCTTTTTTGAACTGAACAGCGCGGTAGAAGTAGTAGTTGATGCCAATAAAGTCCAGATTGTGCTTGGTCATATCCAGGAATCGATGATTCCAGTCGTTGTGGAAATAGGCAACGAGCATGTTGTCGAAGAAGTTGTTTTTACGAACAGCCTCGAATACCTGATTGTTTTTGGCGACGCTGATTTTTAGCTCTGGATTGCGGCTTTTGAGCACGTGATAGGTTTTGTTGTGCATCTTGGCCAGATTTTTGATGATTTTTTTATAGAGGCGGAATTTGGTTTTTTGAGGGGGCCATGTGCCGGTAAGGTAACTTTGATAGGCGTAAACAACAGGCTCATTAATGGTGATGATGTATTCAAGGTATTCACTTAGTTCGGCAGTTATAAACTTTGCATAGTCGACAAAGATTTGAAGGTTTTTCTTGTTGAGAAATCCACCCCTTTTGGCAAGCCAGAGAGGAAGGGTGAAGTGCCAGAGGGTTACAATTGGAGTAATCTTATTTCGCTTAAGGCATTCGAAAACCTTTTTGTAATGCTCAATGACATCGTAGTCAATTTGCCCTTCTTTTGGCTCGATTTTTGCCCATTCAATCGAGAATCGGTAGCAGTTATGACCCAGTTGCGCTGCCAGAGCAATATCTTCCTCGAAGAGCTCCCAATGGTTAGCGGCTCTACCGGAATGGATTCCTTTTTTACTTAAAACGCGATCTTCAAATTCCCACCAGTCACTGTGACGGTTGTTTCCCTCTATTTGATGAGCTGATGTTGCAGCGCCAAAAAAGAAATCGGACATGCCTCAAGGTCATTAGTTTTTTCTATTATACCTTTTTTGACCTGTATTTGGGAGTGCAGTACTTGAGGGCGTGGTGAAGAAGATCTTCCCGACTAATGTTAAACCAGACACCATCAAGCAGATAACTGTAGAGCTGCCTGTCTTCAATCAGTTTTGGTATGACGTCGGTTTCCAGGCTTTTGGTTTTGTTGTCGATGTATCCAAAGATTTCTGGTTTAAATGCGTAGATGCCAGCATGAATGAGATTGGTGAGACGGTTTCGATCTTCAACATTATCTTTTGGTTTTTCATGAAACTCTATGACACTGTTTCTTTTTACTTTTACAACACCCCATGGTTTTGGATCAGCAACGCTTGTAATAACGATTGTTCCAACACCATGAGAACTTTCATGGAAGTCGAGGAAATCGTAAATATCGAGTTCTGCCAAAATATCTCCATAGAGGAGGAGGAAATTTTCTGGATTGAGTTGAGATTTACATTTATAGAGAGCGGCAGCTGTCCCGTTTCCTTCGTTTTCGGTGTAGATGAAATCAAAATCTGCAAAAATTTTCTTTGAAAGGAACTCACGGAGTTGATTTGCGCTTTTTTTGCAACAAAGAATAATCCTTTTGATGCCGGCTTTTTTAAGCATGTTGAGCGTTTTTTCGATGACTGTCTCGCCGCAGATATCGGTAAGGACTTTGTTTTCATCCCCAATAAGGATTACGGCTTGTCCGGCTTTGGCAGCTAGTGCCTGTCTTAGGTAGGTTTCCACAGCATGAGACCGGTTACGAATTTTTGTTCCATCAACTTTGCTGTCCAGAAGGGCAACAATTTCTGGTCTGAGTGTGAGTGATATACGAACGCGGTCTTTCATGCTTTATTGTGAAAAGAAAGTATCGAAGATAACGGCTCCCATTGCTGATTGGTGAGGGTGGTCGAGGAATGTGTATTCAACTTTTTCACTCAGACCACGTCGGCCAACCTCTGAATCAATGGTGTCGATCATGGCTTCCCGGAATCGATATCCTTTTGAAAGGACACTTCCGGTTTCCATTATTATCAGATTGATCTTATCTTTTTCTAAAATTTTCGTTAATTCTGACATCATTCCTGCTAAAACCATAGCTCCAGTGGCACCTCCACGCTTATTGATTTCTCTCCATACAAACTCAACAACTGTCTTTTTCTCTTGTGGAGTGTTTGGATCAGCGATGAAATCTTCCAACTCTTTTGCCTGAACGGACATATGATCAATATTGTGGAGATCTTCTTTGGTGATAATGTTGTTTTCAAGCAGGTCGTTGATGATGACTCCAAAAATCTGACTGAGCCAGGCTCCTGACATCATTTTTTCAGTGAGATAGCGGTCTGGCGTGTCGTTCAGCTCTTTGAATTTTTCATCGAATGTTGAAAGTTCAACACCTTTGAAATCTCCGCATTCGGTATTGATGACGCGCAAACCTTTGCATTCTTCCATATTTTTTTCGTCATAGGCGGCAGAAACGTTCATGCCTGTTCCAACAATAATGTTCATGGAAGCATCAAACGATTCTCCACTCATAATTTCGTGTCCTTTTGCGGCAAGGCTGTAGATTGGAGTGTCGTTGGTGACAGAAACAGAAACGTTTGTATAGCCGTTTTCCCGTAGATGGTTCTGGAAAGCCTGACCCACCTGAAGTCCTACAATTCCTTCACTCTTACGTGTTTTTCCAAAGAATGTGCAAATAGCATCAACATATCCGTCTTCTCTGGTCAGTTGTTCAATCGGAAAACTAAAAATGAAGACAATACTCTTTAGATTGGCACGTTCTTTTGAAGAGGTGACGAATTTGTCGATCTCTTTCTGAAGGTCAGTAAAAAGGGCTTCTGGTGTGTAGATTTTATCTTCGTAGAAAGAAGTTGAATGTTTTCCTGTAACTTCGATCTCTTTTTCGTTTTTTACCTGCACTTTAAAGATATTCAGATTGGTTCCCCCTAAATCGATGGCAATAATCTCTCTGGACTCTCCAAATGAATGAATTTCGGACCAGAATTTGTCGAGGCAGAGGTTTCTTTTGTTGGATGGAGAAGAGACCTCCTGGTATTCTTTTAAGAGTTTTTCAGCGATTTGTGGTTGATGGAGCCGGTAGGCGTAGAAGTTGTTTTTGTGAAAGTGCTGCCTTATGATGTCGGTGATTGTTTGGTATTTCATAATTGTTACTCATGTATAGATTAGACCACGACAAAGCTGAGTTTGCCCGTCCTTATAATGATTTTTTTGAAGAGATCTGTCAATTTAAGGGTTTTTCCACTGAAGATGAGTTTAATTTGTTTTGTAAGAAGGTCCTGAAAGCGTGGCCACAAGCGGCTGAACAGGATGTGGATACTTTTCATGAATATTTGAAAGGGATTGAAAATGGAAAAGAAAATACGATTTCGACGCCGTGGGGTGGTGTTTTTATTACTAAACATGAGCATCCTTTGGTTGAAAAATTTTTGGTCGTAAAGGGAGGGCATTATCTTTCTTTTGAAAAACATGATGAAAAAGAGGAGCACCTGGAAGTGGCTGAAGGAGAAGGGGTTTTGCTTCAAAGAAAAGGGGATGGAATTGCTGTTCGGCGGCTGTATCCTGGGGTGGAGGCTGATTTTGCTCCAGGAGAGGAGCATTGTATTATTGCGCCCAAAGATTTGCTTATTTTTGAAAAGTCCCTTGATCATAAAGGGATGGATAAGGATTTAGTCTTCCTTTTTAATCCGGCTTAAGCCCAAGGGCTTGTTGTGGTGATGTTGTTCATCAGCCATTTAACGTTTTCGAACTGATCGGCACCTGGATTGATTTCCACTGGAGGTGTTGTTCCGTAATGTTCTGGATCTGACTGAAGTTGGCGGAGTTCTTCTGCGTTGAGGGTAACGTTGGTGAATCCTCCGCGGAATTCATGGCTTTTGGCAGAAAGAAGACCGTAATCCATTCCGGTTGGACTGTCTCCAATACGAAGAATGTTTTCTGGATCTATTCCTGTTCGCTTTGAAAAGTCTTCAAGAGCTTTTCGTTTTCCTGATCCTGGTGGAGTGATGTCGATTGATCGGTCTGTTGGTGATACAACAAGGTCGTCTGCTCCAAGTCGTGCCAGTTCAGCTTTAATCTTTTTCGCGATATCGAAGCGGGTTGGATGAGCTGCTCCGCCGGCTTTTTCTAAAGCCCGTATTACATGGAGAGGCGCATTTGACTGGTGAATGTCATCTGGATCGATACGGAAACAGATTGTGGAAAGATCTTGTTGTCGATAATGTGAGGCTTCTGGATCTGGATTGAATCCAAATCGTCCACGTTGTTCTTCAATGATGTTATAGATTTCAATAAGAGCCTGAACCGCTTCTGATTGAGCGATCGTGTGGAGTTGTGAGTGGCTGAACTCTCGTTGTTCAATGAGAGCGTTGCGATCTCCAACATCAAGAAGATTTGATCCATTGTTACAATAAATCATAAAATCTCCCGGCTTCAGCTCAATTCCGGCTTGTGTGATAGCAGCCCGGAAAGGATTTGCGATTTCTGTTACTGCGTCTGCGAACTCTTTCCCTGTGATAAAGGCTAATGGAAGGCCTTGTGCAAGAGATTTTTCAACAAAAAGCGGTCGAATTTCTTCCGCAACCTCTTTTCTATCATGTCGTTCCACAACACCATCATAATCGCTGGCAATACCATGGAATGGATCCTGGATGAGAGATTCCATAGAAGTTCGTTGGATGTATCGAACTTGTGAATGTCGGATTTCGTCTTGTTGTGGGGCTTCTAGTGTTGCAGAAAGTGGTCGCATACAAGATATAGTTAATTGAGTGATTTGATTTTATGTTTTTTTCATGAAAATTTCAAGAGAAAGTATGATGAAGTAATACCTTAAGGTGGAGAGAGGGTTAAAAACATTTTATAATTTTCTTTGGGTATTTGGTGTTGTCTTTGTATACTGTGAGATATGAAAAAAGTAAGTATTGGAGCATTGGTTGTGTCTCTTTTGGTCCTTGTCGGGGGTTATTATGCCTTTGGTTACCTTGGTTTTTGGGCTGTGGATTATCTTGAGCCGGGGGAAGAGGTTATTTTGGATCGTGAAGGGCAGCGGGTGGAGGTGGTTCATGAGGATGAAATAGTGGATTATGAGGTAGAGGTTTTTGCTGAAAATCTGTTTGTGCCCTGGAGTATTGTTTTTACTGACCCTAATCGGGTTTTGGTGACGGAGAGAAATGGGAATTTACGCGTTATTCAAAATGGAGTGTTGTTGGATAAGCCACTTCACACTTTTAATGAGGTCTCTGTTGGTGGAGAGGAGGGACTTATGGGATTGGCATTGGATCCTCAGTATCAGCAGAATAAGATGATTTATCTTTCTTATGCGTATACCCAGAATGGGAAAATGTGGGTAAAGGTGGCGGGATTTGTGGATGAAGGAGATCAATTGTCTGATGAAGAGGTGCTTTTGGATAAGATTCCAGCGGCGCAGTATCATGCTGGTTCGCGTTTGCGTTTTGGTCCGGATGGAAAATTGTACGTGACAACAGGTGACGCTACGCAAAAAGAGTTGGCTCAAAATATGGATTCTTTGGCAGGAAAGATTTTGAGAATGAACCGTGATGGATCGATTCCTGATGATAATCCTTTTGAAAATTCATATGTTTATAGCCTTGGGCATCGAAATCCTCAGGGGATTGATTGGTTTCCTGGCTCAGATGTTATGTATTCAACAGAACATGGGCCATCGGTTTTTGATGGGCCGGCTGGTGGTGATGAGGTAAATGTAATTGTTGCTGGAGGGAACTATGGCTGGCCGCGGGTTTCTCATGAACGAAATGAAGAAGGGCTGATTGCGCCGGAAATTGTCTATACGCCAGCAGTGGCGCCGGGATCTGGAATGTTTTATACCAGTGAAGTGTTTCCCCAGTTTCAGGGGGATTTCTTTTTTGGAATGTTGAAAGGTGAGGGGATTATGCGTGTTCGTGTTCAAAACGATGATTTTTCAGAGGTTCTTCTGTATGAAAAGCTGGAAGGTATCAATTTTGGAAGGATTCGGGATGTGGCTCAAGGGCCTGATGGGTTCATCTATTTTTCTACCAGTAATATGGATGGTCGGGGAAATGTGCAGTCTGGAGATGATAAGATTTTGAGATTGGTTCCAAAGAAATAGGAATATGTAAAAAAAGCCCCACATATTTTGCGGGGCTTTTTTGAAGTGTTCTTTTATTGCCAGGCACCGATGATCGTTCCCATAGCAAGAAACATCATTACAATGTATCCAGCATTAATGAGCATAAGTTGGCTTGATTTCATTTCGTAAATCATATTGTTTATACCGGTCATGGCACCAATCCCAAAGCCAAGGATTGCTCCTGTAGAAAGGCCTTCATACCATCCAGCCGGACTAAAAAGGGCGAGAGTTGTAGCCATAATGAAAGTAACAAGGAAGGATTTTGCTAATACAGATCCCATTCCCTTTTTCTCTTTTCCGGGTTTAATGCCAAGCTCTTTCATCCATGCTTTTCCAAAAAGCATTGGAGAGTACCAGACAGCACCAATGACAAATGCTGCAATTGCTGCTACGAGCACGGCTAAATAGTTAAGGTTTTGTAGCATAGAAACAAAATCCATAATTAAGGTGGGTTATAAAATGGAGAGACTGAAAAGTCTCCGCCTATTATGACACAATGTCCTTTAAAAGGAAACCAACGATGTAGGCGATGGTTGCTGCTATCCCACCAATAAGGGCTGTTTCACCCCCAGAGATAGTCCAGTGGCGATCGGTAAAGCGTGATTTGATTGCTCCAACAATGAAGAGTGCACCAAGCGTCGCGATACTGGTGGCAAAAAAGGTTTGGCTATCATCAGTATTGAGAATCGGTTTAAGGAGATAGCCAAGAAGTGGAATGATCCCAATAACAAGGAAAGAGATGAATGTGTAGAATGCTCCTTTTTCCGGATGAATGTTCTCTTGGGTCAGGTTGTATTCGTTGCGCATAATCAAATCTAGGAGTGCGTCTGGATTGGCCTGGAAAACTTTTTTAGCGCCAAGAAGGTCCTTTCCTTTAAATCCATAGCTGGAAATGATTCGATCAAGCTCTTCATCTTTATGAGAGGTGTTTTTTTGGATGTGGGCTTTTTCTCTTTTTCGAATCCGGTCGTACTGTTCCTGATTGGTTTTATCACTTAAATATTTACTGGTTGCCATGCTGAAACCATCGGCAAACAGGTTGGCAAAACCAAGGATAAGGATAGTGGAAATAGAGAGCTTTGCTCCTTCCACCCCAGCAACGACGGCAAAGGTTGTTACAGCGCCATCAATCCCACCATAAACAAAATCGGAGATCCAGTTGTACGAGTTTTTCTTTTTTTCTGACATAGTGTTTGTAGATTTATATTTTATTTTAGGTGTTTTTTTGTGTTTTGCCAAGTTTTTGATTGTTTTACTTTGGCTGCTGGAAGCGATACAATTGCTTCCTATTCTTAAAAATGTTTTGTCTTCACCAATATTCGAAAAATTATTCATGTTGATATGGATGCGTTTTATGCGTCTGTTGAGCAGCGGGATAATCCAGAACTAAGGGGAAAGCCGATTGCTGTTGGAGGTGGGGAACAGCGTGGAGTTGTTGCGGCGGCCAGCTATGAAGCGCGAAAGGTTGGGGTGCATTCTGCTATGTCTGGACGGATGGCTGCTATGAAATGTCCACAGTTGATTTTTGTGCGCCCGCGTTTTGATGTGTATAAAGAGGTTTCGGCTCAGATCCGACAGATTTTCTATTCATATACGGACTTGGTGGAGCCGCTTTCTTTGGATGAAGCGTATTTGGATGTAACAGAAAATAAGAAAGGAATTGGAAGCGCGACGATTGTGGCTGAACGCATTCGGGCTGAAATTTTTGAGCAGACGGGTTTGACGGCTTCGGCTGGTGTTTCCATGAATAAGTTTTTAGCGAAAGTGGCATCGGATATTCATAAGCCGAATGGATTAACGGTGATTCGGCCGGAGCAGGCGGCTGAATTTATTGATCGGTTGCCGATTGAAAAGTTTTATGGGATTGGGCGGGTAACGGCCACAAAAATGAAAAGTCTGGGTATTTTTTTTGGGAAAGATTTGAAGAAATGGAGTTTTGAAGATCTTGTTGCGCGTTTTGGGAAGGCGGGCGCTCATTACTATAATATTGCCTGGAATAGATCAAGCCGGAAGGTGAATCCAAATCGGATCCGTAAGTCGCTGGGGGCGGAAAGGACTTTCCCTTATGATTTAAAGGATGTGAATGTGATGGTGGAAAAGCTTGAAGAGATTGCGGAAGAGGTGGCACGGCGGATGGATTCCCGCAAGAAGGTAAGAGGCAGAACGCTTACGTTAAAGGTGAAGTTTTCTAATTTTCAGCAAATTACCCGGAGTAAAACGATTGATGGAATGTTTGAGACGGCTGAACAATTGATGACCACCGGAGAGCAGTTACTGCGTGGGGTGGATTTTGGTGGAAGGGGAGTGCGGCTGCTGGGATTGACGGTTTCCGGATTTGGAGAAAAGGAAGCTGAAGAGAAAAAAGAGAAAGTGGAAAAATCTGAACAAAAGAACGCTCAGATGGTTTTTGACTTCCAATAAGGGAAAAACTACTTGTTGGAACGTTTTCGCTCGTGTTCTTTCAGGTATTTCTTTCGGAGGCGGATTTTGCTCGGAGTGACTTCCACATACTCTTCGTCCTGAACATATTCGATCGCTTTTTCGAGTGTCATTTCCAGTGGCGGGGTCAGGCGGATGGCATCATCCGATCCGGATGCACGGACGTTGGTGAGCTTCTTTCCTTTAATTGGATTTACGACGAGGTCGGTTCCCTGGTTGTGTTCGCCAATAATCATTCCTTCGTAGACTTCTGTTTGTGGCCCTATAAAGAGTGGTCCACGGTCCTGGAGGTTGTAGAGTGCGAATCCCATAGCTTGCCCGTCGTTTCCAGAGATCATGGATCCGACAGATCGTTTTTCGATCTTTCCACAGTGTGGGGCAAAGTGTGAGAATGAATGGTAGAGTGTTCCTTCACCTTTGGTTAAAAGGATGAAGGTTGAGCGGAATCCAAGGAGTCCACGGGTTGGGATTTCGAACTCAAGTGTGGTTTGTCCTTCCTTTGAAACGATGTTTTGCATGATCCCTTTTCTTTGTGAAAGGGTTTCGATGATCTTTCCAGACATGTCGTCCGGACAGTTGATAACTACGTTTTCGATTGGTTCGTGAACTTTTCCGTCGATTTCCTGTGTTACCACTTCCGGTTTTGATACCTGAAGTTCGAACCCTTCACGACGCATGCTTTCGATGAGAACGGCGATGTGCATTTCTCCTCGTCCATAGACCTTAAAGTGGTCGGCATTGTTTTCCATTTCGACTTTCAATCCCACATTGGTTTCCAGTTCTTTGAGTAGTCGTTCACGGATATGTCGGCTTGATCCAAGCTTTCCTTCGCGTCCGGAAAGAGGAGAGTCGTTGACCATGAAATCCATAGCAAGTGCTGGTGGATCCACTTTAATTGCTGGCAGGAGTTCAGCTTTTTCATCGGTGGTGATGGTCTCTCCAACAAAGATATCGTCGATTCCAGCGAGAGCTACAATGTCTCCGGCTTGAGCGACTTCTGCTTCTACTCGCTCCATTCCTCGGAAGGTAAACAGTTTTGAAATTCGTCCTGGGCGTGTTTTCCCGTCTTCCGTTTTGACGAAAACATTTTGGTTGGCTTTTACCTCTCCTTCATAGACACGACCGATTCCCATTCGTCCCAAGAAGTTGTCGTAGGCCAGCGTTGCCGGCTGCATGCGGAATGGTTTTGTGGTGTCTGCTGGTGCAACAGGAACATGCTCCAGGAAGAAATCCAGGAGTGGAGTAATATCTTTTTTCTCGTCGTCCAAATTTTTGATGGCAACTCCGTCTTTCGCGATGGCGTAGATGTATGGGAAATCCAGTTGCTGATCGCTGGCGCCGAGCTTGGCAAAGAGATCGAACGTCAGGTCGACTACTTCGTCCGGTCGGGCGGTTGGTTTGTCGATCTTGTTAATCACGACTAAAACTGGAAGTCCTACTTCCAATGATTTGCTTAATACAAACTTGGTTTGTGGCATCGGTCCTTCGTGGGCATCGATAACCAAAACTGCTGCATCAATGGTGCGGAGCATCCGTTCCACTTCCGATCCGAAATCGGCGTGACCAGGTGTGTCCACAATGTTGATTTTGGTGTCTTTATAAAAGATTGACGCGTTTTTCGCGTAGATGGTAATTCCGCGCTCTTTTTCCTGGTCATCGCTGTCCATAGCGCGCTCCTCGAGTTGTTTATGCTCAGCAATAACATCTCCTCCCTTGAGAAGTGCGTCGACCAGAGTTGTTTTCCCGTGATCTACGTGGGCGATGATAGCAATGTTGCGGATTTCCATATATGCGAATTAAGCTGATGGATAGTAGCGATTTACAGGAGAAAAAGCAAGTGGTATAAAGTGTTCATGAGCGAAGATCAAATTTGGATTATAGTTTCGGTGGTTGTTGTTATTCTCGTGTTGAGAGCTCTTACTGTTAAAAGGCTTGGGAGTTCGACCAATTTGGGTGCAATGCAACAGAATTCCACCAAGAAGCCGTTTACAAAATCCGGCATTGTTCGAATTAGTAGTCAGGCAGATGCCGCCACGATTGAAGCTGTCCGGCAGATGTTGGAGGGTGGACGTTTTATTGAAGCGGTGAAGTATGTTCGTGAAACAAAGAAAATTGGCCTGAAAGAGGCGAAGCTTTTTGTGGAGAGTGTTCAAAATAACCAGGCAGAGAGTACAGTGAATCAGGAAATGATGGAATCAGCAGAGCTTGCTACCAGGGCCAAACATTTGCGAGATGGCGGACATAAAATTGAGGCGATCAAGTTTGTACAAGATCAGTCTGGTATGGATCTTGCATCGGCGAAGCGTTTTGTAGAAGGATTGTAGTGAAGCTTAAAGATCGGGATCCATAGACTCTTCCTCTCTTTTGGCGACCTTATATATAAGGAGGAGAATAATTCCAACAACAACTGCTGTTGGAATAGGATTAGCAATGATCCACGCCAGGACCGGACTTTGAATGAAAGAGTTTTCTTCGGCAGCTGGTCGGACTTCTGGTGTGGCGACGGATTCGGTGATTGATCCTTCTGTGGTCATATCAACGGGTTCCGCGTGAACAATGCGGAATGGAATGCGGACTTTTTCACTGACTGCTCCAGTGGTTGGATGTACTGCCTGAACGTAGACTTCGTGATTTCCGGTGCCAAATTTTTGTTGTGGAGTTATTTCAAATTCACCAGCATTGCTGTCGGCAATGAGGGCGGAGCTGAAGACCACGCTTTGCCAGGTTGCGATAACTTTGTGTTGAAAAACCGTGCTTCCTTTGAGGACTGGCTGATCGTTTTCGATTTCGATTCGAAGATTTTCCATTAAGACTTCTGGTGTGATCTCTTGATCGTCTAAAAGTTTTGGATTTGGGGTGGAAACGTCACTTGAGGTATCAATAACAATGGTTACCGGCTCTGATACCAGCTGTTTTTCTTCTTGCTCTTCTTGTGCATGGGCAGGAATGAAAAGTTCATCAATGATGTCCGGTTCTTCAATTTGTTCAATGAGGAGAGTATAGGTTCCGTCTTCAAGAGGAGGGGAAACGAAACTGAAGATGCCGTTTTCATGGGTTTGGGTTTGTCCAAGAATGGTTGTTTCCTCCTGTTCATTGGTCGCGCTTATCTGAATGTATGAAGAGATTGGAGCGAATCCTTTTATAAATGGCTCTGGATCAGCGACGATTTGTCCTTCTTCAAAGCTGGTGATACGAATGCCCAGATCACTCATTCTTTGTGGGCTGTTGGGGTCAAGTGGATCGGTTTTAAAATCAATGACCTCTTCACTGTCGGTGAGTTGGTCACCATCGGTGTCTGGATTGAGAGGATCAGTCTTTTCCAGGAATTCAATATTGTTGGAAAGTCCATCGTGGTCATCGTCGGCTGTACCGTTTGGAATGGCAGCAATCGCTTCCCATTGGTCAATAATCTCTCCGGATTCCTGTTCAGGTTCTGGTTCAATTTCTATGACTGGAACTGACACTGAAGTTGTGGGTTGGTAAACCGGCTGGGGGTAAGTTCGGGTTGGGGGAGCGGCGGTGGTTGGTGCAGGGCTTGGAGCTGCTGCAGTTTCGGGTTCGGGAGTTGGAGTTGAGGCTGGAGTCGGGTTCGGCTCTGGGGCTGGTTCAGGAGTTGATGTTGGCTCGGGTTCTGAAACAGAAACAGGTTCGACTGGTGGAGTCGGTTCAGTGGTGGTTACGGGAGTTGCTTCAGTAACCGGTTCAGGATCCGGCTCTGACGGTGCTACAACTGTTGTCGATTCTGGAGTTGTTGTTTCTCGTGGAGGAGTTGGAGCAGGTTCTGATTCAACAGTGGCGGGAGTTGATGTATCGGTTGTTACAACTGTTGTTGATGGACTGGTTGTGGGTTCAGCTGTTGGTCGTGTTGTTGTTGTGCTCTCAGTGGGAGTGACCGTTGTTAAACGGGTGTCGGTTGTTGTAGTAGTGAGTGATCGTGAAGGAATGGTGGCTGTTGTTGCCGTTTTTCCTGTATCGGCAATAAGTTCCGCATTGTTATTAGTGAAAGCGGTTGCTCCAAGAAGAGCGATGAGAATAAAAAGAATGTGCTGTTTTCTGAACATGCTTTTGTTTTAGATTTCTCTCTATTATAGCATGTTTAACAGCTTTTTTTAAGTCAGAAAGATTAACTTCTGTAACGATCCACGAAACGTTTTAAAATAGTTTGTGGGATGGTGATATTTTCAGCCTTCACTTTTTCGATGAGTGGTTCGGCATCTTCTGGAGGGAAATATCCGGCATTTTTATAGATGTGGATTCGCACGATCAGTCCTTCGGCGTCGAGTTCCGGGTGAAACTGGGTGGCATAGATGTTGTTTTTGAGCCGAATCATTTGAATTGGGCATGTAGCTGACTGAGCCAGAATTGTTGCTCCTTCCGGTGCGTTTTGGCAGGCTTCTTTGTGTCCGCCAAGGGCACGGAAATGTTGAGGCAATCCCTGGGTAAGTGGATCGTTTTCTGCCTCTTCGGTCAGCTGAATGTCCAGTCCGCCAACCGGTTCAGAATATTTCTCTTTTGAGACTGTGGCTCCACAGTTATTGGCAATGGCTCCAAGTCCATAACAGGCTCCCATATAAGGGATATCTTTTTCCACGACCTGCGCCAATAGGTTTTTTAAATCGGATTCAAACCGTTTTTGTTCATCACTTTTTTTATCTTCTGCATCGCTGACATTGCTGGGACCTCCACCAACAATCACGCCTGAATAGTCATCCAGATTTAGCTCAGGAACGCCATCTTTTTCCATGCGAATTCGATGAGTTTCTTCTGGTTTCAGTCCTCCAAATTGAAGGAAGGCATTGTATTCTCCATTGGAAGCTTCGTCGTTCGGGCGGAGCTGCAAAATCAGGAAAGGTTTCATGGTTGAAAGTTAAAGTCTGGCTTTGTTTATACCATTTTTTGGCTTTTAGTGCTATAATAAAAGGATATTTTCAAATCATTCTTGTGAAAAAGGATTATCGTGAAGATTTAGAGTATGGGTCCAAAGTTGCGCTGCGATCGATTGTCATGATTGCCATTCTGGCGATTGTGAAAGGCGTTTTGGGATCGGTGACGGGGTTTGTGGTCTTAATTGCGGATGCGCTTTCCAGTTTTGCTGACTTTTTGAGTTTGTTCGCGGCGTATATTGGTTTGCGACTCAGTCGGCGATCGGCAACCAAGAATTTTAAGTATGGATACTATAAGGCTGAAACATTTGCGGCGCTTGTGGCAGCTGTGGTGATTATTTATTTTGGGATCGATATTTTGCTTGAAAGTGTGGATCGGATTGTAAATCCAAAAGAGCCGGAGCACCTGTTTTTGGTCTTCTTTTCTGTTGGATTGAGTATTCTGTTTTCTTTGTATGCGAGTAGGAATCTCATTGGGGCAGGAAAGAAGATTAATTCGCTGGCCCTGATTAATAATGGAAAGGATAAAAAGATGGATGTGCTGGTGGAGGTTGCTGTCTTGTTTGGTGCGGGGGCTCACTATTTGCATTTTCCGTATCTGGAGGGTGTGGTTGGTGTGATTATCTCTTTTTTAACGTTGAAACTGGGATTGGAGACGGCAAAGGAGGCGCTCTTTTTCCTGCTCGACTATTTTGACGATCAGGTGCTTATGAAGAAGGTGCGCGATATTATTGAATCCAAGGCTCACATTGTTCGGGATATTAAGGATATTCGGATGAGGCGGGCCGGGACGTTTGTTTTTGGAGAAGCGTTTTTGGAGATCAATCCTTATGCGCAGACGAAAGATATTCGGAATGAGTTAAAAACTCTGCGGGAAGCGATTGAGGATGCGAGTCCTTATTTGAAAGATTTTTTGATTTTTGTGGATATTCCGTATCGAAAAAAGGTGAAAGTGGCTGTTCCGGTGAAGGAGGACAAAGGGCTGGAGTCAGAATTGGCGCCTAATTTTGCGCAAACAAATGCTTATATTTTTGTGGAGGTAAAAGAGAAAGAGATTGTGGACAGTTATAGCCATGAGTTTAAGTTTGCGGAAACCGATATTAAAGGGATTACTGACTTTTTGCAGAGAGAAAAGGTGAATATTATTGTGAATAACGACATGCATTCGCTCATGTTTTATGAGCTGCGTCGGCTAAAGAATATTGATGTGTATCCGACTTTTGGAAATGTGAATAATGTTGAGAATATTGTGAAGCTACTTTTAATCGATACCTAAGCTGTGATATAACGGAGAGGAATTTTTTACTTTTCGTTATGGCTAAAAAACACAGCACAACCGCGTTAACAGCAGAAGATCATAAGATGCAGGATGAGCGTTATGCTCAGGGCCATGAATACGATTATGTTTTTGTGGGAACAGGGAATTCGGCTCTTGTGGCTGCGGCGCTTTTGGCGAATGCGGGGAAGAAAATTTGTATGTTGGAGGCTCATGATATTCCGGGTGGATATGCTCAGACGTTTGAGATGGGAAATTTTAAATTCTGTGCGCAGGTTCATTATATTTGGGGTTGTGCGCCAGGAGGATTGATTTATGAATTTTTGAAAAAGATTGGCCTGGAAAAAGATATTACTTTTGAGGTGATGGGTCCGGAGTTTTATGACTTGATGGCCATGCCGGACGGGAAGAAGGTGGGAATTCCGTATGGGTTTGATAAGCTGGTGGAAAATATTGAGAAAGATTATCCGGGAGAGAAGGAGAAGGTTGAGAAGTTTTGTAAGACTATTGATGATTTGCGTGATGAGATGGCTCGGTTTCCGAATCGGCCTTTGACCTTATTGGACTATGTGACCAAGTGGCCACAGTTTTTAAAGATGATTAAGTATAGGAAGAAGACGGTTCAGGATCTGTTTGATGAGTGTGGATTGAGCAAAGAGGCTCAGGCGATTTTGTGCGCGAATGCCGGAGACTTTATGCTTCCGCCGAATCGACTTTCACTCTTTTCTTATGCTGGACTTTTTGGTGGATACAACACTGGTTCGTACTATCCGACCAAACATTTCAAATACTATGTGGATCGGTTGGCGGGCTTTATTACCGATCATGAAGGGTGTCATATTTACTATGAAACAAAAGTGACAAAGTTTGATGTGAAGGATGGCAAAATTGCCGGTGTGGAAACAGAGGATGGAAAGCGATTTGAGGCAAAGGAGAATTTTGTGTGCAATATGGATCCGCAGTCGGCGGCAAAGATGATTGGTTGGGAGTACTTTAGCGCCAGGCAGAAAGAGCAGCTTTCGTATGAGTATTCACAGTCTGGTGTGGTGATTTATCTGGGGTTGAAAAAGGGGTTTGATCTGCGTGAGTATGGTTTTGGCAGTTATAATATTTGGCATCTGGAGCAATGGGATATGAATAAGATGTGGGACGAGATGGCTGTTGGAGATTTTTCGAATCCGTGGGTGTTTCTTTCAACTCCAACGTTGCATACGCATGAAGGTGGGAACTCCCCGGATGATCAGCAGATTTTGGAGCTGGCCAGCTATATTGAATACAAGCCGTTTAAGGAGCGTGCTGAAAAATCGTATAAAGATTATGTTGAACTGAAGATGAAGATTGCGGATCGGATGATTGATCTGGTGGAAGAAAAATATATTCCGAACTTGAGGGATAATATTGAAGTGAAGGTGGTTGGATCGCCGATGACGAGTGAGGATTTTGTGATGGCTCCGGTTGGAAATGCGTACGGAAGTGCAATGACGGTTAAGAATGTTTCTGCCGGACGTTTAAAAGCAGAGACACCGTTTTCAAATCTTTGGTGGTGTAACGCTTCCAGTGGGTATGCTGGAATGTATGGAACTGCTGCTACAGGTGTTAACCTTTATATGCAGCTTACCGGTGACGAATACTACACCGGCGATGTTCCGGCGAGTGATGATAAGCTGCTCAAGGATTTGCGCGCAAAGCTGGCCTAGTAGAGCTTTTTAATTTCAATGATTTGTCTGGCGACTCTCTGTCCTGAACGGAGAGCGCCTTCAGTCCATGGACTGTTGAGATAATCGCCACAGAAGAAAAGGTTGTGGTCACCGTTTTTTTCGAGGAATTTTGCAACTCTGGCAAGATGGCCGTGAGAGAACTTTGGCATGGCTTCCGGCCATCGTTGGATGTCGAATGGTTGGAGCTGATCTGATGATTCGACCCATGGGCAAATAGTAACGAGCTCCCCGGCGATATTGTTGTAGATTTTTTCGTTACTATTACTGATGAGCTCTTTAGCTGCCGATTCGTGAATCCAGGTGCACAAAAGTGTGTGATTTTGGTCAGTCGTATCTTCAGATTTTATTTTTTCATTGACAAAGCCGGAAATGGTTTGATTTTCAACTTTTGGAACCCAGACAATTGAATAGTCATTGGGGAGAAGATCTTTCTTTACTTTGAACGCGATGCTGATAGAGGTTGCGTACTTCGTGTTTTTAAACAGATCTTGTTGTTCTGGGGTTGGATTTTTAAGGATTTTTTGAACAGTGCTGGACTGGCACGCGAAAACAACCATGTCGTACTGTTTTGTTCCATCTTTTTCGGTCGTGACGTTGCTGACTCCATCCTGACTCCATTCAACATTCATGACAGCACTGTTCAAACGGATGTCTACTTTCTTTGCCAAAGCTTCCGGCAATGCGCTCATACCTCCTTTCATACGGTGGAGTTTCCATCCTTCCTGTTGATACTTTACAGATTGAAGAATTGCCAAAAGGGCGCCATAGCTGATCTCTTCACTGGTGTGAAACTGGTAAGTGGATGTGAATGGATCGACAAGGTAGTCTACGCCTTCTTTGCCGATTTCTCTCATCATGGCGTCATAGGCTGTTTCTGTGTCGTATTGGACTGCAGTGGTGAGGTCCAGAAAATTGGTCGTCCGTTCTTGAATTTTTTTGTACTGCTTTGCGAGTTTTAATCCGGTGGTGAGTCCGATAGCCTTTTCCATAGGAATGAGGGTCCCTTTTTTGATGATGCCATATTTTTCAAACTCCATTTTTTTCCATTCGATTCCAAGTTCTTTGCAGTATTGCTGCATTGATTCATAGAGATTACAAAGGTGGTCGGCTCCAATGTCGAAAGTGAGGCCATCTTTGGTGCGGCTGGCCATTCTTCCTCCAACATAGTTTTCTTTTTCAAAGACGGTCACGTCTAATCCGGCTTTTTGAAGTTCATAGGCGCAGGAAAGTCCAGCGATCCCGGCACCGATTACGGCGATCTTGGTCATGATGTGATGTTAGATAGTTTCATTATACTGATTCAACAAAAAAGAGCACCCCGATTGGAGTGCTCTTCTCTTTTTGTGAGTGAATTACTCAGCAGATTCTTCCATAGAATCGTCTGCAGCTTCAGCAGGAGTTTCACTTCCTCCGTCTGCTACCTTTACTTGAACGGCTCGAGGACCCTTTGCAGAGTCTTCCATTTCGTAAGTAACTGACATTCCTTCACGAATGTCGTCAAAGCTGATGCCTTGAAGGTCGTTAGCGTGGAAGAAGATTTCGCTTCCTCCAGCTTCTGGAGCGATAAAACCAAAGCCTTTATCGGTGACTTTTTGGATAACACCTTTCATAAATAAAAAGGTTAAGATATATATTCCACTCAGCGTCGTCTTGTCGGTGGAATCTATATTCAGAACCCCTTAAAACTCTACTTCCTGGATCTGGCATATAATACTGGTTCTTTTTTATAAGTCAACCTTCGATTAAAAGATGGTTGACTTTACAATTAATATGTTGTAGATTTAGCGCTCGGAAAATATTAGATTATTAATTTCAGCCATGAAACGTAGAAGATCGTTTGGCGGCAATCGAAGACCGTCAAATTTTAGGGGAAGGAAAAAAAGTGCCGGAAAAGGCAGGGGGATTGACGTAAGTCAGTTTGTGAAAAGGGCGGCAGAGGCAGAAGCTCCTGTGGTCTATGAGTGTCAGCATACTTTTGAAGATTTTGGACTCGATACGCGTCTGAAGCTCAATATTGCGAAAAAAGGTTATAAAGATCCAACACCAATTCAGGATCAGGCCATTCCAGCTGTTATGGAGGGTCGTGATGTTGTAGGTATTGCGAATACGGGAACCGGAAAAACGGCAGCGTTTTTGTTGCCTATGCTTCACAAGGTTTTGCAGAACCGTGGAGAGCGTGTTTTGATTTTGGCCCCAACGCGCGAGCTGGCGTTCCAGATTGAAGATGAATTTAAAGGATTTGCGCTGGATATGGGGATTCGGTCAGTTTTGTGTATTGGTGGGACCAACATCACCGGGCAAATTCGAAAATTGAAGAAGAAACATAACTTTATTATTGGAACTCCAGGTCGTGTGAAAGATTTGCTTCAGCGAAAATTGCTTCACCTTGATACATTCGATAACGTGATTTTGGATGAAGCTGATCGCATGCTCGACATGGGATTTATTGATGATATTAAGTACTTGTTGAGTCATTTACCAGAACGACGACATTCACTGTTTTTCTCGGCTACAATTTCCAAGCAAATTGAAGAGCTGATTCAAACCTTTTTGCATGAGCCGGTTACGATTTCTGTGAAAACCCGTGAAACGGCGGCAAATGTTGAGCAGGATGTTGTTCGGGTTCATCCAAATGAGAATAAGATTGATGTCTTGAAGGATCTTTTGCGGAAACCTGATTTTCAGAAAGTTTTGGTCTTTGGACGAACCAAGCGCGGAGTGGATAAACTTTCCCGAATCTTGGATAAGAGTGGTTTAAAAGTTGAATCAATTCATGGAGATAAGACTCAAAGTCGACGTCAACGTGCTTTGGAGGCTTTTAAAAAGAATAGAGTGAACATTTTGGTGGCGACTGATGTTGCCGCGCGTGGACTGGATATTGATAATGTGAGTCATGTTATTAACTATGATCTTCCGGAAACCCAGGAAGATTATGTTCACCGAATTGGCCGGACTGGCCGAGGGAGTAAAACAGGTATTGCATTGACGTTTGTGAATGCGAAGTAATAAAAATGTGTGAAATTGTTGACTCTTCCGTGACGTTATAGTTTAAGGTTGCCTAGATCTTATCAATTTCTATGGCTTATACGGTTCGACAACTGGCAAAAATGGCTCATGTGAGTGTGCGCACACTTCACCATTATGATGACATTGGTCTTTTGAGGCCCTCTTTTGTTGGCGAAAATGGTTATCGATACTATGAGCAGAAAGAGCTTTTGCAATTGCAGCAAATTCTGTTTTTTCGGGAGTTGGAATTTTCACTGCAAGACATTGCCGAAATCATGAGTGCACCTGATTTTAACCTTGTTGAAGCTTTGATGGAGCAAGAGAAAATGCTTCGTCTTAAAAGGGAAAGATTGGATCAAATTCTTATTACTTTATCTCAAACACTTACCACTATGAAAAAGAAAAAAAATGTTGAAGATCAATCTTTATATGATGGTCTTTCAACAAAGAAATTGGAGGAGTATCAGGAAGAGGCAAAATTGCGATGGGGTAAAACGGATGCCTGGAAGCAAAGTCAGGAACGCTTAAAAAACTGGTCAAAGGACGATATGAAGAGGATTCAGGAAGAGGGCAAAGCAATTTTGGCTAAGATCGCTGATGTTATGGATAAGGGGCCGAGGGATGAAGGTGTTCAGAAACTTGTCGAGGAATACCTTCAGCATATGAATCGTTTTTATGACTGTTCAAAAATGATGTTTCGTAATCTGGGAACGATGTATTCAGAAGATGAGCGCTTTGCCGCTTACTATGAAAAAATTGCCCCGGGGCTTGCAGCTTTTATGACCGAGGCAATTCATATGTATTGTGACCGTTCCTAAAGATTCATTATCCTTGATAGAGCATCTCTTTGATTTCGTACTTGAAGTTGTTATCCAGGTTGAGGGAGTAGAGGAGTGATAATGTCATATATTTTGTGGCATTGGAACGAAGAAGTGGATCGTTTGGACTGAATGTTTTGTTTTCTGCGGTTGGTGCGTCGATGATAGCCTTGTCAAAGGCGCTGGCAATGTATGGGGCGTACCAGTCGTTTCTGAGCACATCCGTGTAGATCTGTCCAAAGTTGTCGTAGTCCATGCTGCTTTGGCCGGAAGCGTTCATCATGATTTTGAGCGCTTCCGCCTTTGTTACATCCTGGAGTCCCCGGGCAGAAAAGTCATCTTCGAATCCACTGATGATCCCTTCATCAAGAGCGGTATACATGACTTTTTTGACTTCATTGAGGAGGGTGTCATCGGTGGGTTCCCGTGAAAGGTCGCTGAACTGGCGGCTGCCATTCTGAATATTTTGTTTAACTGGAATACAGTTGGCAACCAGAGCCATACTTACGATTTCGAATCGTTTAATATTGGCATCGGGGAGAATAGATGTGGTGCTTCCTTCCTGGAGATGTTTGTATCCGTTCAAGATGTATTCATCGGTTGCGACGATTTTGGAGAGGCGCATGAAGTCCATGTATTTGTGGGCCCAGTGCGATGATGGGAGATCTCGGAATTGAAGATTTCTGAAAGCTGTTTTTTCTAGGCAGGCCTCTTGGGTCAGATCTTCTATGTTGGTGTTTTTATTTGTGTCGGTTTCTGCGGCAACGTCTTCAACGGCATCGAAAATGTTTTTGTTAAAGTTTGCTGCTCGTCCTCCGGCACCGCTACTGCTTGAAATTGATCCACCGCCGCCACCACCTCCACTTGAAGGGTTGTGGAGATTATCTAAATAGTCAGGAATGGTATCACCATCTGAATCGTCATCGGTTGGGTCATTGTTTCCATTTGGGTCTTCATCTTTGGTTGGGATTCCGTCGCCATCATCGTCGTCATCCAGGAAATTGGCGATGGTATCGCTATCTGTATCATCGTTGAGAGGGTTTCCGTTCCCATCAACATCTTCATTAATGGTTGGAACGTTATCACCGTCGTCATCGGGATCGTTTTCGTTGAAATTACCGTCAGAATCGGTATCCACATTGTCTGGCTCTAGGTAATCAGGAACAGAGTCAGCGTCTTCATCATCATCAGTTGGGTCGTTGTTGGTGTTGGTATCTTCGTTTATGGTGTCGGTTCCATCGCCGTCGTCATCGGTATCGAGGTAGTTTGGAATGGTGTCTTTATCTGTGTCATCGTTGGTTGGGTCATCATCATTGTTTGGGTCTTCATTGATGGTTGGAACATTGTCTCCATCATCATCGGTGTCCAGATAGTCTGGGGTTCCATCAGAGTCGGAATCATCATTTAAAGGATTTCCATTGGAATCTACGTCTTCCATTGCGGTTGGAACATTGTCCCCATCGTCATCAGGGTCCACGTTATTGTTGTTTCCATCACTGTCGGTATCAACGTCGTTTGGTTCCAGATAGTCAGGAACAAGGTCAGAATCGGCGTCGTCATCGGTTGGATCATTGTTCGCGTTGGTGTCTTCGTCGATCGTGTCGATACCATCATCGTCATCATCAGGGTCCAGGTAGTTTGGAATAGTATCGCTATCGGTGTCATCATTGGTTGGGTCACTATCTTCGTTTGGATCTTCGTCGATGGTTGGAACATTGTCTCCATCATCATCCGTATCCAGGAAGTCTGGAATGCCATCGCTGTCGGTGTCGTCGTTTAAAGGATTGCCGCTTGAATCTCCATCCTCTGTTGCGGTTGGGACGTTATCGCCGTCATCGTCTGGATCATTTTCGTTGAAGTTTCCATCAGAATCGGTATCGACATTGTCCGGTTCCAGATAGTCTGGGACTAAGTCTCCATCCTGATCGTCATCGGTTGGATCATTGTTCGTGTTGGTGTCTTCGTCTATAGTATCGGTTCCATCGTCGTCATCATCGGCGTCGAGGTAGTTTGGGGTTGTGTCGCCGTCTGTATCATCATTGGCTGGAAGACCGTCTTCGTTGGGATCTTCGTCAATAGTTGGAACGTTGTCCCCATCGTCATCGTTGTCGAGGAAGTTGGGGAGAAGGTCACTATCGGTGTTGTCATCAAAGGGGTTGCCGTTTCCATTTGGATCTTCTTCTATCGTTGGAACATTGTCGTTGTCATCATCGGTGTCCAGATAGTTTGGCGTTCCATCTCCGTCCTGATCATCGTTATCCAGATCTCCATCTAAATTGAAATCTTCGTAGTTATCGGTGACGGAATCGCCATCGGTGTCGGCGAATTCGCAGATGTTTACAATTCCTTCAACGGTTACGGTGCCTTTCCCAATCCCAATTCCGAGTAAGTTGAGGGTTGGATCAATGAGATTATTGAGTAGTGATTCTACTATCGGGTCCAGGAGAGATGGGATTGCGAGGTCGAGTGCTGGCTCAATTGTTCCGGCAACCAATGGATCCAAAAGTGCACCCAATGATCCACTGAGTTGGATGTCGAGGTCATTGATGAGGTCAGTAACAAGAGTGCTGTTGATGCCTGCGCCTCCTATAGTTTGTGTTTCTGGATAAGGGCCGGTAAAGTTGAGTGTGCTTGCTCCAGGTGTTGTGTCGGCGTGAGCTTTGGCTTCGATGCCGACGCTTACATCTGCAAGTATGCTTGAAAGAAGGGTGTCTTCTACGGTTATGCCAAAGCTTCCAATTGTTCCATAATCGAGATCGGTTGTTTCATCCAAAACATATACACGGTTGAAGAAGGCGGTTTGATCAATGTTTCCAAGATAAAGATCAGCAATTCCTGGAGTTGCGCTCACCGATACGGTTTGGGCAACAGCGTCAACGGCGGTGATAGTTCCTTCTAATTTGGTGATCTCTGTATAAAGGGTAAGGTCAGCAATGCTGGCATCAATTTCTACATCGATTAAAACCCCGAGTAGTGTTTCCAGAGCTGATTCGAGTGTTGTGAAATCAATAGCTACATCTACTAAATCTATATCGGTGAAGAGTCGGATTGCTCCTGTACTAAATGTATTTCCTTCGATTCCACATACATAGATTGGTGGTTCAATAACGGTTGCTGCAAACTCTACTGTGTTCAGAAGGGATCCAAGTCCTAAATTTGTTCCAGAGAGGCTGATTGGAGTTGGAGTGCTGGCTACATTGTCATAGTTAAACAACTGGACTGATCCTGTAAGGAGGTCAAGCGCGTTAAGATCTACATTTGAAAAAGCATCTTCGGGGTATCCTATAGAGAGAAGATCTCCCAGCTGGATGGTGTCGGTAAGGCCGGGAATCTCTGCGTTGAAATCATTCAAGGCTGTTTGAAGAGGTGCATTACCATCTGCCTGAGCAACTGTTGCCGCTGAGGCAAGGAGCTCATTAAGGGTGATATCTGTGGTAAGAGCTGCTGATGGTGAAGCGAGGGTCAGGTCTGTTTGAAGTTGTGTTAAAAGATCATCAAGGTTGATGTCACTGGTTGCAAGAGCGTTCCAGTCTACAGCAGAAATGTTGATAGTGGTATTCAGGAACTGTCCTAACAAAGCATTCAGTAACACTGACTGTTCGCTGCTTACTGATCCCAGTTGTGGGCCAGCGCTGATACAAGCTCCCATACAGGTGTCTGCAGCCGAAGCTTTTGGTATGAATGTCATGCTGAAGAGCACCCCGGCAACAAAAGAAAGGGCGACGAGCGCAGTTTTTATTCTGCGAAAACTGTGAGTGTAAAGCATAGAAGAAGCAGTGAGATCTTTATTTTTGTTATTATTGTTGATTTTTAGATGTGGTTCAAGGTAGCATCGATGATTTTTTAATGACAATTTGGCTTATGGACGAAGCTTTACGCTCAGTCCGGTACCTTGAAATTCCTGGCATACAAAAGTAGGAATGTCCGGAGTGCTGAGTGTCTTGCTGTATTGGTAGCCGATTTTGTTAAAGGTGCTGATTTTTTTTGGATCATTTTGTCCCGATGTTATGAGCCAGTTTGCAAAGGCTCCACGAGCAATTTTTGCATGGACAACCACGAATTTGGGTTCGCCGTTCTTGGGGTTCATAGTGAGGAATTTGGGAGAAATGATCCGATCTTTAGGGACAAACCTGGTGACAGTTTTTGAGTATTCGTCCGCGGCGAGGTTGATGATGGGTTCGTTTTTTGGAAGGCAGGAGGCAATGGCATTATCCCAAAAATTATACATATTGGAGAATGGTTTCTGAGGGAATTTGTAGGCCATTTCAAGCCGGTAAGGATAAATGCCGTCCAGGGCTTTGAGGACGCCGTAGAGTCCGGAAAGTATATAGAGCGTTTTGTTGGCATAAAATCTTTGGGCGGGGGTGAGAGTGTGAGCCTGGAGGCCGCTATAGATGTCTCCGCGAAAGGCATCAATTGCCGGAGTCTGTTTTTGAGGAGCAATATTCCAATCGGCAATAAGTTCTTTTGTTTTTTCTGCCAATGAGGCAGAAACTTTCATCGACTTTTCAATCTGTGTGGAAGAAAGCGTTTTGAGATATGTATTGATTTTTTTTGCCTGTTCAAGGAGTTGGGGGGCTTGATATTTTTCCGTTTTTGACGGATTGGCTTTCATGGATTTGGATGAGTGGAGGAGGATGATCATACTGCTTCGGTAAGGGCTTTTTCTATAGTTGGATATTCAAATACAAAGTCTGCGGATTCCAGTTTTTTTGAAGATACTCTCTGGCTTGCCATTATGGCATTGGTGAAATCTCCAAAAATTATGCGGAGCATCCATTTCCGGGTTCTCAGCCAGGATGGGCGATGAAGCTTTTTTGCGAAGGCGGCTGAAAACTCTTCGTTGGTGATTTTTTCTGGCGCGCAAACGTTGATTGGCCCATCGATCCGGTTTTCGAGAATGAATAAATAGGCTCGGGCAAGGTCGTTGATATGAACCCAGGGGAAGTACTGTTTTCCTGTTCCGAGTGGGCCTCCTGCAAACCATTTAAAAAGTGGTTTGAGCGTTTGAATAATGCCGCCGTGAGATCCTATGACAAGGGCTGTTCGAACTGCCGCCCATCGCATACCCATCGGTATGGTTTTGGCTGACTCTTTTTCCCAATCAGTGCAAACATGTGCCAAAAAATCTTTTCCGGGACCATCATTTTCGGTTAGAAGGTCATTTTTCCTGTTGCCATAATATCCAATAGCAGATGCGGAAATAAAAACTTTTGGTTTCTTTTTCACTTTTTGAAATGCATTGACAAGGTTTTTGGTTCCCTCAATCCGGCTGTTATAGACTCCTTTTTTAAAGCTGCTGGTCCATCGACCAATAATGTTTTTCCCGGCCAGATGAATCACGCCATAGAGACCTTCCAACAGCGGATCATATGGTATCTCTTTTGCAAGGTCGGCTTTTATGTGAAGGAGTTTTGGATCTTTTGGTTTATGTCGACTGAGGAGAATAACTTTGTAGCCTTTAAGCTGAAGAAGCCGGGTGAGTTTGTTCCCGATAAATCCGGTTCCGCCAGTTATGAGGACTTTTTTCATATTAAAGAGTATAACTCAAAATGTTTTATTGTATACTCAGGGAGTATTATAAAAGAAATCTATGAAACATTATTTTTGTTCTGGGTGTATGGGGACTCTTCCTGATATTGGCGTCTGCGAAAAGGATGGATGTCCAAACCAATGGGAGATGATGGTTGAATGTGAATGTTCCGATGGCCTTCATGGAAAAGAAGAGGAGAAGCCTGTAGCAAAGGATAGTAATGGTGCTGTTTTGGAGGATGGTGACAGCGTGGTTTTGATTAAAGATCTGACTCTGCGGGGGACTTCCCAGAAGATTAAGCAGGGGACCAAAGTTTCAAAAATCCGGCTTACTGATAATCCTGAAGAGGTTGATTGTAAGGTTGATGGCATGGCCATTGTTTTGCGGACTGAGTTTTTGAAAAAGGTGTAGCACTCATTCATCATAAAAATGTCTCAAGATAGAACAACCGGGTTAACCCTTGGAGGTGGCGGGGCGAAGGCTTTTGGGTCGTTTGCTATTGTGGAGGAGCTTTTGGACTCCGGTATTTCTTTTGATGCTGTTTCGGGGGCGAGCGCCGGTGCCATTATTGGAGCTTATTTTGCCCTTTTTGGCGAGGTGGAGAGTTTACGGAAGGAGCTTGAAGGTTTTGGGAAAATTGACTGGCTTAAGTTTGCGGACTTTACAATCGGAAATCGGGAATCTCTTATAAAAGGGGAGAGATATAAAGAGTATCTGCAGGAAAAATTTGAAGACGCAACGTTTGAGGATACAAAAATCCCTCTTTTTGTTGCGGTGACCGATCTTGTGACTGGAAAGATTGATTATATGAGAAAGGGGAAGATTGTTGACGCTTTACTTGCTTCTTCTGCTTATCCTGGAGTTTTTCCTCCTTTTCAAAAGGGGAATAAGGTTCTTGTTGATGGCGGGGTTTTAGACAACCTGCCGTATGATATTCTTTTTGAACACAAGATTGATAGGGTTGTTGCTGTTAATTTGAGCGTGGCTGGTGGAGATAAATCGGAACTGAACTCGTCGATTGCTATTGTTTCCAGGTCTTTGGAGCTGATGATGGATAACGCTTTCCATAGAATTTATGAGGAGGACGAGCGATTGTTTGTCTTTGATCTGGAGTTTAAGAGTCGTTTTATGTCTCTTTGGAATATTACTGACTTGTCCAAGAGTTATGATTTTGGTAAAAAACAGTTCCAGAAGCGAAAGAACGAACTGTTGGAGTGGTATGGTGGATAGGGCCTGGACTTATATTATTTTTTGAATCTTTTGACAATGAAAAATACAGTTTTACAATTTGTTTTTGGGTTAAGTATTCTTTTTTCTTTAACTGCTTGTATGCCTTCTGAAAATGGTAACGATATGGGTTCTTTGGATATTTCTCAACGGACGAGCGATCCTTCAGGGGTTGTTGATGTTGCAGTTGAGAAAAGTTTTACTTTGCAAATTGGTCAAACCGCTCAAATAAGTGATCTTGGCTTGGATCTCTATTTTTTGGATGTTCACAAAGATTCTCGTTGTGCGTCTGATGTTGTTTGTGACAGTAAGGGAACGGTTGGTGTTACTCTGAAAGTTTCAGAGAAAGGGAAAGAAGATCTGATGCTTCCAATGAATCTTCATAATTCAAAAGATCTTACTCCCGAATATGCTCTCAATTTTGTTTCAGTTGAACCTGCAAAAGGAAAAAGCTTTGAAGAGATTGCGAAAACTGATTATCGGGTGACTTTTATTGTTGAAAGTACTTTGCCGGCATATCCCGTGATTGAAGTTGAAAATCCTTTGGGGGTTATTTTCCCTCACCAGCTTGGAAATGAAATTTGGGTGGGCAGGGAGGAACTCTTTACCCCAACAATTCAGGATGTTCAGAAGGCTGAAGGGATTTTTTCTCAATGTTTGGCGGATTCATCTTTAAAAGATGAAAATCTTGCTGATATTCAGAAAAAAATTGGTTCTTATAAGCGTCAGTATGTTGGATTTGTTCAAGATGGCCACAAGATGGTGTGGATGAATTTCTTTATTGATAATGAACCCCTGACTTTCAAAGATTGGAAGAAGCGCATTATTGCCGTTGATGATGGCGGCAACAGTTTTTTTAATGTGAAGGTCGATATTGATGCCGGGGAGTGTAGTGATTTTATGGTGAACGGCAGCGCTTAGATTTAAAGCTGTGTCTGCTTTCCGTTTTCGAAAACGGATTTCAAAAACGAAAAATGGCTCCCCCGACTGGATTCGAACCAGTGACCTACCGGTTAACAGCCGGTTGCTCTACCACTGAGCTACAGGGGATCATCTACTTGTAAATCGACAGGAGAAAAAATTATAGACTTTTTATCTCCGCTTTAAAAGCAAGAGGTACTATAGCCAAGCGGTGATGCTTTTTCAATCATTTTTTTTGTAATAGATTGCCAAAATTTAAGTTTTATTGATCTCTGACAAAAAAGTGAACGATAAGACTTGACAATATGCTATTAATGTGTTAATTTGGCATCCTATCATAATCAACACAAATTATGAATATGCGTGTAGATGCAGCCAAAAATTTGGACAATTTGGATCTGGAAACCCGTGTTTATGATCAAGAATTTTTTGATCGACTTACACGGCCAAGTTCACCTGAGGCTATCAATGAATCAAGTGAGACAACTGGTCTTTATGTTCTTGCCAAAAAGGAACTTCGTGATCTGGAGCTTCATGAAGCGTTTGATGTGTTTGCGACAAAAGCCGGAAATCAAAGTGTTTTGAAATCTTTTTTGGAGAATCTTGATTATGTCCAGGACAACATGCATGACCTGAGAGAAGGTGGAAAAATGGGTTCGGCGCTTAATGCAACTTTTGATGCAGCTATTGAGTCATTGGTCCGTGCCGACTGGCAAAAGCTTCAAAAAGATGGAGCTGACTGGAATCGTATTTGTGCGGCTTTGAGTTATGGTTTAGGAACAACGGCTGAACTTTTGGGTGTTGGTGCAGAGGTTACAGCTCATATTGAGGATTGGAGGAAGTTTTATCTGACACATGGAATGTCGCTTTCGCAGCAGCGTGAATTGCGTGTTCGTTTGAATGCTGAAGCTCTGGAGCATCATAAAAATCTTGCCTATACCAGTATGCAGAGGGAAAAGGGTGATGTCCGAGTGGAAAATGTTATGAATGACATTAAAGGGCAACTAAATGTTGTTCAGCAGCAGATTGATGCCATGGGAGTTGATCCTGATGAACGTTATGCCGGAGCTTTTACAAGAAATGCCCAAATTGCGAAAGTCCGTGAAGAAGGAAAGCAGCCACAGACCCAACAGGATGCACCTGTTCAAAGTCCATGGGTTTCAACGCCTAAAAAAGAAGAGCAGCCAAAAGGACTCTTTGGCAAGCTTGGATCGGTAGCGAAGAAGGTGGCTGGCTGGTTTAAGTTCTAGTTTCGTACAAATTTCCAGATTTGTCTTCCAACAATTTGATCGGGGCGGTCGTAGAGAAGCGATTGCTCCGATTTTAGATTATGCCGGGCTGCAATATCCTTGGAGATGAGTGGTTCGATTTTGTATCCAAGGTTTTTAATCTGTTCGGGGAGCTGGTCCATGGTGTGGATGCGATTCTTGTCGCGGTATGCGGCAAAGCTGATGATGATTGGTGTATGGGGTTTTATTAGAGGATGGGCATTGCGGAAGAATCGAATGAGGGTTTCCTGGATGTGCTGGAAGTTCTTTTTCATGATTTTTGGATCGGGGAGATGCTTTTGTGGCGGCCCCAGGTATGATTCAGTGACAATGCAGTCCGGGAGTTGGGGAAGGTCTTTTGATTCTAATGTAGTGGCATCTTTAGGAAAGAGTGGCTGGGCAAGTTGTGATGGATTGATGTCCGAGAATTCTTGAATATGCCAATCAATGTTCTGGCTTGCTCCTTCAAGTACCTCGCTGTTGATGTCGGATCCGACAACATGAAATTTGAGTAGGAGGGCTTCGGTCAAGACTGTTCCCATTCCGCAAAAAGGATCGTAGAGGGTTGATGCGCTTTGGGGTTGATCTGAGAGTTTGGTGAAGCCAGCCAGATTAATCATCATTTGGGCGAGTTTTGGCGGCAACATGCCGAGTTTTGCGTCACGGGCCGGACGATCGTAGTCTCGATGACTGTATGATTCAAAGTCCTGGAGAGCGACCGTTTCAGCGATGTAGGTGTTGTGTGTTCCATTGATGATATTGAGGTCGATGCCATCTTCTAGCAGTTTTTCTCCGGCAATAGCGGCATTTTTGACGTTTTTGAAATTTTTGTTGATGAAACGGCTTTTGATTTCCTCGGATTTAAGTGATTTTTTTATTTTCATTAACGCATTTTTTATCTGCCGATCATATCCATGTGAGAAATTGTACATGCTCAAGCCGTAGGAGAGCTTGGTGTCGCGGTCACTGAACAGTCGAATAAGGTGTTCACTGATGGGAGATGCAAAGTCTGATTGGCTGAGGGAAAGTTCACTAAAAATTTTTGCAATTTTAATGGTCCCGCCTAAGCGGTTAAGACTTTCCTGCGGCTCCTTGAGCGGTTCGTGGAGATCGACAATGAGGGCTTCATGGGTTATGTCGACAATGTGATCCTTCGGATTCAGGACATGAAGGAGCTCTGCTGTAGAGAGCAGATGTTTGCGGCCAAGAATGAAAGCATACAAATTCATAATGGTACCTTAATGAAAAAGATTACTTTGCTCAAGACAGACGTGATGATGGGAGTGGCTGGTATTTTTGTGTTTTTGGGATTGAGCTTTGGATTTGGTTATTTCTTTGGTCAATATGAGCAAATTGAGTTGAATAAATCTGGGCTGCAAGTCATGCCTGATGTCAATTGCAGATTGGAGTCGGAGGTGGACGTGCTCTAGGGGAGTGCGTATTATGCGGCTACTACTGGAGTAATGTTTAACTTAAATTGGCTTATGGCAATGTCTTTAAATAAAGTACAGCTTATTGGAAATTTGACCCGTGACCCGGAGGTTCGACAGATTCCTGGTGGGGCAGCTGTTGCTTCTTTTGGAATGGCGACCAATATGAGCTGGACTGATCAAAGTGGTCAAAAGCAGGATAAGGCTGAGTTTCATAATATTGTTGCCTGGCGAAAACTGGCTGAAATTTGCGGTCAGTACCTGAAGAAGGGAATGAAAGTGTATATTGAAGGTCGTATTCAGACCCGGGAATGGGAAGCTGAAGATGGGACCAAGAAATATCGGACTGAAATTGTTGCTGAAAACATGATTATGCTCGATAGAAAGGGTGATTTTCAGGGAGGACAATCGTATGGAAATCAGGCTGAGCATGGTGGTCTTCAGCAATCACAGCCTGAATCATCTGTTCAGGAAGGTGTTGATATGACAACTCCAACAGAAGGTGAGGTGCCGGTTGATGACCTGCCGTTTTAATTAATATATTAGGAAAGAGGCGCCAGCGAATGAATTGAGCTGGCGCCTCGGGACTCTCTGACCACATCCTATCTGGTGCTTTAGAAGCCCGGAGGATAGAAGATCAGGGAGCAAGAGTAACAGGATTGCGATCATGTGTCCTATTACCGCCTTTCACGGTGTGAAAAGCTGTGTCTCTACTGTCCTTCGGTGAGATTTTTTCGGACCTTATACACCACGGTCCTTTTTTGTTTTTTGTTTTGTTTCTCTTCCGGTGAAGGAAGAAGTGAACTTATTTTTGTTTCGTGTGTTTTTGATTTTTGTCGCACACACAGTGCGAAGGTGGGCCGTGATCGGGGGCCGTTTCGAAAAGTAGAGATCCATGTATTATAGCACGGGGAAGGCCTTTCGTGAAGACTCTGAAGATGCTTTTTGTTATAATGGGCCCGCTTCAATTTTTATTTATTATGCAAAACGAACTTAAAGGCTTATTGATCATCATTTCTGGACCTTCCGGCGTGGGAAAAGGGACCGTTATCCGAAGTCTTAAAAAGATGTATCCGCAGTTTGAATATCCGATTTCACATACAACCCGGGATCCACGTCCAGGCGAAAAAGATGGGGAGGTGTATCATTTTATCTCGAAAGAGCAGTTTGAACAGGGGATTGAGGATGGGGATTTCCTGGAATACGCGCGCGTGCATGAGACGAACTATTATGGAACCCTTAAAAAGCCGATTATGGATGGCTTGAAGCAGGGGAAAGTGATTGTTCGTGAAGTGGACGTTCAGGGGGCGCACTCTATGAAAGAGGTGGTTCCTGCGGAAAACCTGGTGACAATCTTTATTAAGGCGAAAAACAAGGAGGAGTTAATGCAGCGAATTGCTCATCGTGGAGAGCTTCCGGAAGAGGAGGTGAAAAGGCGGATGAAGAGCGCGGAAAGAGAAATGGATCTTGCTGACGATTTCGACTATCAGGTCTGGAGTCTGCAGGATCAAATTCAGAAATGTGTTGATGATGTGAACGCGATCGTCGTCGAAGAAATGGAAAAAGCTGGCATTGATCCTGAAAATCTATGATCAGAATCCGTCCATATGGTGAAGAGGATGATTCGCAGATTGTAGCGCTCATTCAAGAGGTTTTGGATGAGTATGGGATTCAGGAGGATGTTGGGCAGGAGCCGGATTTAAAAGATATTCCGGCTTATTTTGATTTTTCGAATGGCGGAGGTTTGTGGGTGTTGGAGGATGATGGCCAGGTTGTGGGAACGATTGGCCTCCATAAGCTTTCCGAAGATTCCTGTTATTTTTCACGTTTTTATGTGAAGAAGGAGTATCGCGGGCAGGGGTGGGGGAGTAAACTTTGGCATCATCGCGCGGAGTATTTGAAAGATTTGCCGTATAAGAAGGCGTACGCAACCTCTTTCCATGCTTTTAAGGATGCGCTTGAGTTTTACCGGACACATGGATATGAAGAGATCGGCAAAGAGGATTTCCCTTTGGAAACCCGCTGGGCCGATAAATTTTTTGTGAAGGAGCTGGCTTGATTATTCGCTATCGAGCGCCGCTTCTAAGAGAGCTTTGTTGTATGAGCCTGATTTTTTCGTTTCGTCGATGACATCAAAGTCGAGAAAATAGCTGACGATCTCTAAATCGTAGTCGTCATTTACAACTGATATCAGTGAGATTGTGTTTTTGATATCTGCTTCTGAAGCTGATTCGTCATCGAGTTTTATGTATGCGTCTCCTAATGCGATTGAGTCATTTGCAATTTTTTCAAGCTGACTCTTACCTTCTTCGCAGGTTAACATCGGTGATTCCCATTCATATTCGTCATTTGCGCAGTCCATATCGGCGACAATTCCATTGATGATTTCCCCGTCATCCAAGAAATCGCTACCAATTTCGGTAAATGACGCAAAATCTTCATCGCTCATGTTATCAATGTAGTCTTGTGCTTGTTCCTGCGATAGTCCTGAATCTGCCGCAAAATTATTGACGAGATCTGTTTGATTTATTGTGTAAGCGGCCCCTCCAATAACTACAGTTATGATGGCGCCGATAACACCGTTTTTTGAACTCATATTTTAAAAGTTAAAGTATTATGATTCAGATAATACCATATTTTATTTAGGCGAGGATTGATGCGCAAAGTTGGTCCTGGAACTGCTCTTGGGCCATCTGGTGGGCGAGTGTTTCAGCTTTGTCTTTGTACTGTTGATGATTGAAAAGGTCGAGGATCTTGGGTTCTAAATTTTCTGCCGTGATGGTGTTGATGGGTGGCCCGGTAGGTCCGGCTCCTTTTTCGGCGATAATCCGATTCCAAACAAACTGGTCGACAATGTGGGGAATAATCATTGTGGCGCAGCCGTTTTTGATGCCCATGTGGGTGGTTCCGGATCCACCATGATGGATAACAGCGTGCATTTTGGGAAAGAGCCAGTCGTAGGGTACGCGGTCGACAAAGTGAATGAGCTCTTGGTTGTACTCTTTCGGTTGCACGAGTCCTCCGGCTCCGCAATTTATGATGGTTGGGATGTTGTGTTTAGTGACAATGTCGAGGAACATTTTTGTTTTTTCTGCTGGATGCGGATTGGTCATGCTTCCAAAGCTGATAAACAGGATTTTTTTGTGAAATTTGAGGAAATTTTGGAGGTCTGAAGAGGGTTGCCAGTTAACAGTTTTGTCACGTTCATGAAAACCGAGGATCTGAAGATGATCGGGCCAGTTGGTGGGTTTTGGGACGAGTGTGGGAGAGATAGTATAGATGGTTTTACTATTCGCGATGGTATTTTTGATTTGTTTGAGAGATCGTTTTTTTTCATTGACCCACTTGAGGCTGCTTTTAACAGTTGCGGCCAATCCAAAATCTGCAAGTTTAAAGGTGAGCTTGTTGATAAAGTTTCCATAATTTTTATGAAATCCAATATGCGGATGGCCTTTTACATAGTGCATATATGGTACTGGACTAATCAAAATATTTTGGGGAGTCCGATCCAAATCCTGAATGAGAGGATAGATGGCTTTTGCATTCCGAACAATTTTGTCCGGCTTTTCCCGCTCAATAATCTCTTTTTGAGCAATGAGCATATCTTTATTGGTTCCGGAAAACTCTTTGGCCAGTTTAATGTATGCAAAGAGCTTTCTGATGCCACTATATCCGCCACCCATAACGGTTTTTCCGGTTTCGCTGTTGAGCATTTCAATGAATTTTGAACCGAGTGAAGCGAATTCAAAATCGCTGTCTTCGGCGAGTGACCTGAACTGTTCGGGAAAGACACAAATAACTTTGTGTCCGCGCTTTTTTAAAATTTCGGCAATAGCCAAAAATGGCTCCATATCACCTCTGCTCCCAATTGATGTGAGGAGGATTTTCATCCTGATGAATAATGTTGTGATTGCATTCTAAAGAAAATGATCACATTGCGAAAGTGAAGGCTTGAGTTGCTGGAAGCTTTTGGGTAGAATCTTCCCGTATTTTCTTATAGGCATACTTTTCCGATGGGGTGTAGCCAAGTGGTAAGGCAGTGGGTTCTGGTCCCATGATCGGGGGTTCGAATCCCTCCACCCCAGCCAATCGGTACTTTATGGCTATCTTTAATCACTTCGTATCGCCATGTCCAGGATTTGGTACTCTTTCAATGACTGTTGTATGGGGATACTTTTCCGCATAGCCTAATTTTACGAAACGACCTGTTTTAGCACTGCGTCCAGCTTTGTGAGTTTTATTATTTTTTTTAGACATAAAAATTAATTTAATAAATTGTATAATTTTAACACTCAGGGAGACTTAATAGATTGTTATTGTATTTGCCATCGGCTGCAGTTTGCAAAAATTTGTTTCCGTGAATGCTTTCCCGAATATGACAATATGCGCGATTCCCATATTTGTCTTCTACATAAGCTTGGTTTCCCTTTTCTAACCAACTGACCATTTTAGATCTATTGGTTTTTCCTCTTTTGCCTGAGCTATTCACCCAGCCATAGTGAGATATTGCTTCGTGAGGATTTGCATGGTTCCCACGATCTTTATTGATGCATATGATTTGTACTTCTAGCATAGTATTAAGAGTTAAGTTAATGTCTTGTTTTCCTCAAGGATAGTGCTATCCTGTTCTAGGACGCTATCATCCTATCAGCTGTCAATTACTTAATCAACGCAAAAGGGAAACTTATATCCTAAATCAGGAAAATATGGACTCTGTTTATCAAAAAATTGGTCAGAAAATTGCAGAGTTACGCGGTAATTTTGGTGGTAAGGGAATAAGTCAAGAAGCTCTTGCTAAAGCTGTAAAAACTACTCCTAATACTATTTCCAGGTGGGAAAAGTCTGTCTATAGACCCTCTGCTGACGATCTTTTTAAACTTTCTAAATTTTTTGGTGTAAGTATTGCGGCTTTTTTCCCTGATATGGAGTTGAATGAGAAGCAAGAGGCTTTGTTGAGTGCGACCGGGGACCTTGATGGTAAGGAAATGGATGAGTTGATTGAATATGCTAAGTTTAGAAAGGCTCGACAAATGTTAAAAAATAAAGATTCCAAAAATGACTAGATCTCAATACTATGCTTCAATGAAGGCTTTAGCTCAAAAAAAGCGTACAGAGTATGGTATTGTCACCTCGAAAATCACTATTCCTGTTATTAAAAAGATTTATAAAATGGAGGGAATCAAAATTGATTATAGAAAACTCTCTGCAAAGATTAGAGCAGCTTATTTTTGCGATGGAGATGATTGTTCAGTTCTACTTAATAAAGAACTACCCAGGGAGCCCAAAATTTTTTCTTTAGTCCATGAGCTTAAGCATCACTTTGTAGATAGAGAAGCTATTGAAAGAGGTGAGATAGAGTGTGGTGACTATAATGCAAATGAAATTATTGAAAAAGGTGCGGAGGTTTTTGCTGCAGAGTTTATATTTCCAGAACAAGAGATGCGTGAAGCACTTTCTAGGCTCGGTATTGACCGTTCTAGCTGTGAACCTAGGTCAGTTGTAGATTTTAGGGAAGAAAAATTTGCTCCAGTGAGTTATATGTTTATAAAAAAACGTTTTGAGTTCTTCGGTCTCATTAAGCCAGGACAGTTTGATGATGTTCGATTTAGAAAACTGAAAGAAGAAATTTATGGTGTTCCTTTTTATAAACAAAAATGGTCTAAAAGGCCATAAAAAATCGGTACTAAATTTTGTCTTAGTCAATTTAAATATGCTTTTTTACGGCTATATTCGGGTTTTCCCTTTTCGTTTCATTACGCTGGTTAAGCCTCTTTCGTTTCGAACTCCTTCTGGATTTAAAGGCCTTTTGAAGAATGGTGCTCATAAGAATGAGCTGAGAGTGGAAATGATAATTAAAGGAAAGTCTCCTAGAGAGGCTATTCAAGTTGCAAGTTTTGAAATTGATAAAATTGCGAACCGTTTGAGCTGGGCACATGGTATGCCTATAAAGGGAGCTAAGATAACTGGTTCCCAAAAGGTGGACATAGCTGATGGAAGAATGGAAGTTTCTTTGAATCAAACAATCACTATAGGTGATAGCTTAACAACTAATTTTTATATTAAAGGAAAAGCTGCCTCGAAATTAGCTTTAAATCTGTCAAATAAGTGTACTGCTGACTTTGAGGAGATATTAATTATGTGGAAGGATGCTTTGGGGCAGGAAACTGATGCGCTTAAGTTTTTATTATTATTTAGATTACTAGAATGGATTCATAGAGGAGAAGGAATTGGTAAAGAAAGAAAGGCTGTTGATCGATGGATTCGATTAACAGACCCTAAGCTGCCTTTGGAAAAAGATAAGAATGGGAAGAGTGATATTTCAGTACTTACTTTTTTGCGGGATAACATACATGCTAAATCTATTGATTTTCCTTTTTCACAAATAAGTAGCCACCTTCCAAGACTTCAGGCCTTGGTAAAGCTCTGTATTAAAGAAAAGTATGGAGAGTAATTTAGAATCTAACGTCTTCAGCTAGGGTACCTGACCGCATATTTCTTATTTCCATAAAATCTGGAATTATTAAATTCTCATCCCGAATTTCTACATATAGATTTTCCATTTTTTCAAGCATTTCTTTAGCAGCATCTGATCTCATAAAATCACCTTTTTTCGAATAATCAGCCATTCTGTTAGTCATAGATCTGATAAGTATTTTCAAGTAAAAATTTATGTTGTTGGGCCATAATTCCCCTAAAAACTTTGTAAGTATTGCAATTACCAGGACTAATAAAATTCCTAAATACCAAAGTTTAATTGAACCAAGGATAAGTATGATTAAATATAAAATACGAGTGAAAAAATATAAATAAGCGTGACGACTTGGAGTAATAGCATCTTGAAACCCACGAGGTAACTCTTTTTCCGAACCAATTGGTGCTATTTTTTTTCCTATCCAATATGTTGCTGAATGCAAGTTGGTTATGAAAGATCCAATACCTAAACAAAGAATTATTGAAATTATTGCTAGGATATAAGTGGCTATTTCATAATCCATAACTTTTTTTTTAAAGGATATATATTACTGCTCCAGGCAATAAGCCTGCATAGAGTAGTCATTTGGCCAATCAGAGGCGCATTGATTTTTTGTGGCTTGGCTTTTTGTTGAATTGTTAATTTTTTCAATTCCTTCAAACTGTTGTTCATAGCAGTAAGCTTGCATGGAGTAATCATTTTCCCAGTCTTCAGTGCATTGATCCACAATTATTGAGTACTGTTCATTTGTAACGTGTGATGGCTTTGGTTCATTAATTTGTGTAACTCCATCAAATTGTTGCTCTCTGCAGTATTCCTGCATAGAGTAGTCATTTCCCCAGTCTTCAGCGCATTGATTGACGATTATCGAATACTGTTCATTGCTGACGTTATTTGGCTGATCATTGGATAGATTTTTCCAGCTTTCGAGCTGTTGTTCCTGGCAATACTCTTGCATGTCTGTGTCATCCGGCCACTCAGTTTTACAGTAGTTTAAGATGATCGTTTCATGATCTTCTGTTCCTGATTGGGTTTCTGGTTCTTTGGTTGAAGAGTTGTCGTTGTTTTTTTCTTCATACTGGAGAAGTCGATAGAGGTTTTCACTTATGCTTCCTCTCTTCATGAATTCTGCCGGCTGGAGATAGTTCCCATTTTCTTCAAGAATTTTCATATCTTTTGCTACCTTTATGAATGGGGCAAACCATTCATTTTTTGAAACGTCCAAAAATGGGTCTTCAGAAATAGTTGTGGGAATTGTTATGTTTTGAGAATTAAGAAGCATCTTTATGGCTTCAACTTTGTTAACGGTTTGGGCGGGTTTAAATGTTCCATCAGGATAGCCGTCAACCCATTGGACTGTTTTTGCGTAGCAGACGTATGGGGCGTACCAGTCTGTTAGAACATCGGTAAAGCAGCCGTTGTATTTGTTGGAGTCCGGTGTTACTCCTGATCCTTCAACAAGAATTTTGAGCAATTCAGCGCGATTAATTTCATTTTCAGGTTTGAAAGTGCTATCAGGATAGCCGTTAATTACGCCTTGTTCGTAAAGATCGAGAATGGCGTCACGATTAGGGTTTGTCTGAGTGACATCGTAGAAAGGTCCCGGCTCCAAATAGTTTTCCATGCAAACATCTTTAATGTCTACATATTGCACCGAACTATTTTTCCATCCATCGTTGCAGATGACGCTTCCATCGGTGTCGTGGCCTGCTAGGCAGTTGACTCCATTATGACCGGAGCAGGCTCCTGAAGAAGCGGCATGAGCTGGTGAAGTTGTGCTGAAGATTACTAAAAAACTGAATATAAGGAGTGCCTTTTTCATTATAAATTGGGTTAAGGATAACAAAAGAGGGCGCCGAGGACACCCAATTCACTTGCTCAAAGAGTAGCCTAACTGGCTCGACGCCCACCTCTGCACCAGTTAGCGCAGGATGGACGAACACTCTTTGAGTGATGAAAGTTTTTGGGTGTCGTTGCCTATTCTATAGAAATTGATAGTTGATTAAAAGGGTAGATGCTTGGGTACTGTTTTTTGTCAGAATTTTGTAATTCAAAAATGCTCTAGAGCAAAGTAATGTTCCAGAGCATTTCGTTGATTATATGTTTGTTGTTAAAATTTATTAATCGGCACTTTCAGATATTGGGTGCCGTTTTCTTCGGCTTCGGGGAGTTTTCCTTTGTTAATGTTTACCTGGATGGAAGGGATGATGAGGCGTGGCATACCCAGTTTTGAGTCGCGTTCGTTGCGCATTTCGACAAATTTTTCTTTATTTGTTTCTGCGTCATAGCCAACATGAATGTTTTTGCCCTGTTGGTCGGCGACGGTGGTTTCCCAGATGTATTCGGTTCGTCCTTCGGGTAGGTAGTCGTGACACATGAAGAGTCGTGTTTCGTCCGGGAGTGCGAAGATTTTCTGGGTTGAGTCGTAGAGTGTTTCGGCGCTTCCCCCAGGGAAGTCGCAGCGGGCGGTTCCGTAGTCTGGCATGAAGAGGGTGTCGCCTACAAAGGCGGAGTCTCCAATAGCATAGGTAACGTCGGCTGGGGTGTGTCCGGGTGTGTGGATGACTCGTGCTTCAATGTTTCCAATTTTGAAGGTGTCGCCGTCTTTGAAGAGGTGGTCAAACTGGCTGGCGTCTCTTTCAAACTCTGTTCCAAAATTGAACACTTTGCCGAATACTTCCTGAACGGTAGAGATATGTTCACCAATGGCGACTTTTCCACCTAGCTGTTGCTGAATATAGGGTGCTGCTGAAAGGTGATCGGCATGGGCGTGTGTTTCCATAACCCATTCAACTTCATATCCTTCCTTTTTAATGAGTTCGATTAATCGATCCGCTGATTCAAAAGAGATTTTTGCGGCGTTTGGTTCGTAGTCCATAACGCTGTCGATAACAGCGCATTTTTTGGTTTCCGGATCGACCACAATATGGCTGACGGTGTTGGTTGCCGGGTCAAAGAATGAGTGTACTTGCGGTCGTCCATCTGAGAATGTGTAGTCCTTCATAATAAGAGAGAATTAAAGTTTATTTGTTCCATGGCATTCGAGCCAGGAGTTCTGCCATGCCGCACCATCCTGTGATGCCGGCAAAGAGAAGTCCTGCTCCGGCGAACCCTGAAAGAAGGGCCCACTGTGAATTGACTGTGAATGAGAGTATGACTCCAATAAGAACCAATGATCCCGCGCCAATTTGAACCTGGCGGAGGAGTGGTAGGCGGAATCCTTTATGTTTTTCAACGTGGAACCCTTCGGCTTCCCATTCCAGAATTCCTCCTTTTACATTCACGATTGCAGGATGCTTTAAATCTTGGAGGAGTTCGCACCCTTTGGTGCTTCGTCCGCCGCTACGGCAGTGAACGAAAACGGTGTCATACTGTTCCAGCTCTTTTTTGTGGCTTTCCAGCTCGTTGAGTGGGATGTTGGTCGCGCCTTTGATTTTTACTTCTTTGTGTTCGGCTTTGGTTCGCACGTCTACGAGGATGGTATTTTCGGTCTTATCCTTTTTGAGGATTTCATGAAGATCGTGAACGGATATTTCGAGTGTTTTGCTCATGGGGGAGGGGGGTTAGAGGTCGAATCCAGTGTCGATGAATGTGAGCATGAGTTTTTCCTGCTCGGCGGGGCTCTTTTTGTCTTTAATACATTTTTTCATGTTTTCTGCTACATACGCGGCTCCAAACTTTTTCAGTCCATTGATGGATGCTTTGAGGAGTTGGAGGTTTTGGATGCATGTTTCCTGGCTGAAATCTTCTGATTCGGTGAGGCGTTTAATGGCATCTATTTGTCCCTGAATCCGATTCAGTCGATGGATCAGTTTTTGTGACATTGTATGAGGGTTAATTTCTGAGTCTATTCTATATACCCCCTAGTGTATAATCAAGCTTAAAATTAAAGCGCTCTTTCTTGAGCGCTTTAATTCGTTCTATTGTTATTATAGGGGTGCGCCTATACTTGTTGCTACTGTACACCTTCTTCAATAATGGTCTCTTCAACCACTTGTCCAATAGCTGGATCTTCGGTGATTTTTTTCTTTTTCCAGGATCCCTTGCTGAACCATATAACGGTTCCGATGGCCATGATAATGTTTGTGATTGGGAATGCCCAGTAAATCCCTTCAAATCCAAGTGTTGTGTGTTTTGAGAGGATGTAAGCAAAAGGGAATTGGACGATGAATAGGGTTATGAGAGAGAGGATCATAGACATTTTGGTGTTTCCAGATCCCATGAGTGTTCCGTTGATCGTTTGTTGTATTCCAATGAATCCGAATGTGAGTGCCATTATTTTTACGAACTGTGAACCGGACTGAATGACTTCTGTGTCATCGGGAATGAATGCGGCTGTAAGAGGTTCTGCAAAAAGAAAGACCAGCACTCCAACCGCAGATAGCAGGGCAAATGAGATGAGTGAACTGGTTTTGGATATTTTGGCGGCGCGGTCGATTTTTCCGGCTCCTATATTTTGTCCCACGAGTGTTGAAGTGGCCATGGCGAGTCCGACAGCGGGAATAATGATGAAGCTGAGAATTCTTCCTCCAATACCATATGATGCGACTACAACAGTTCCAAAACTGGCAACAAGGAAGGTCATAAGCATCATCCCCAGTGCTCGTGCTGACTGACTGATTGATGCGGGAAATCCAAGGGAGAACATTTTTTTCATGAGAGAGAAATCGGGTTTCATATTTGAGGCCTTGAGGTGAATTCCTTGTTTTCCACTCATGAGGAGCGCTATCCCAATTATGGTAGCGAGCCCCTGTGTTCCAATAGTTGCCAGGGCAGCTCCTGTTACGCCATAGGCAGGGATCGGTCCCCATCCCAAAATGAAGAGGGGATCCAGTACAAGATTTAAGAGGACTGTACCAAACACAATAAAGAGGGGGGTTTTTACATCGCCAACACCTCTCATGAGTGATTGGTAAATGAAGAATCCAAACATGAAGACAAGACCGACAAATGATATTTGGAGATATGATGTCGCGGCGGGAAGGACATCTCCTTCTGCGCCCATAAAGTGCATGAGGGGAGCCGAAAGAAAGTATCCAATAATGGATACAATAATTCCGACAATGAACATCATCATGAGGGTTTGAGCCGAAATGTAGTCGACCTGTTCAATGTCGCCCTTCCCTTTGTATTGCGAAACCATAATGGTTCCGGCAATAGCCAGTCCTCCGGCTAAAGAGATAAGAAGAAAGAGGAAGGGGAAGCTGAGTGATACGGCGGCGACTGCTTCTGCACCAAGACGGCCTACCCAAAACGTGTCCACCAGTTGATAAGCCGTTTGGAGAATATTGGCGAAGACAATAGGGATAGAAAGCGATATGAGCGCTTTTATGATTGGTCCTTTTGTGAAGTCGGGGAGTGCTTTTCGTGTGTCAGATTTTTTCATGAGTGTGAGTGAGTTGATGAGAAGTGGTCGTGAATTTTTTTGTGGAGGCGTGCGAATTCCTGGAGTTCTTTATCTGAGAGTGGTTCAAAGAGTTTTCCCATTTGTTCGATCATTTTGGAGTGCAATGCCTGGGATTTTTTTTTGAAAGTCGGGGTGATTTTGAGGATAATATGTCGTCGATCCTGGGGGTTTTCTTTCCGGGTGATGAGGCCTTTTTCCACCAACGTGTTTATGTGTTGTGTTATGGCGCTCTTGGAGAGGTTAAAGCGTTCCGCCAGATCTTTAACATTTTGAGCTTCTTCATGCATGACACTATGAAGGATTCCCCATTGTGCGTGGGTCATATTTGCTTTGTGTTTTTTGAAAGACATCATGTTTCGGCGGATGCTTCGCATGCTATCCATGATGCTTTTTATGTTTTCAGTACGTTGCATAGAATTTAGTTAAGATGCTGTTCGGTTAAGTATCTTAACTAAATTCTGTAGAAAGTCAAAGCTTTTATAAATCTTTGAGTGGTAGGCCTCCAATGTAGTCTGCTTTTCCCAGTTCTATGCCATTTTGTCGCATGATGCTATATGCCGTAGTGATGTGAAAAAAGAAGTTGGGAAGGAGGTATTCGGTTACATATTCAAAGCCGGTGAAATATTTCCCATGAAAATAAGGAAGGCTTACTTTTATGTCTTCTTTTCCAATAATCTGTTCGGGTTGAACGCTCTCCATGAATTCAATAGTTTTGGAGATGCGTTCTTTCAACTCTTCAACCGTTTGTTCAGTATCTTCAAATGATGGGATTTCTATTTCGGCGAGTCGTCCGACTGCGCCTTTGGCGTTATCACAGGCAACCTGGATCTGTTTTATAAGTGAAAACTGATCGAAAATCAGTCGGGAATGTAAAAGTGCTTCCATTTGAACACTGCCGGGGCGCCATTCACTTCCTTTTATTTCTGCGTGAGCCATTGCTTTATCGAGCATGGCTGAAAGGGCCTGGAGAGCCTTTTTCATTGGTGGCACTGTGATGGAATACAGATTTGTCTGTTCCATAATGAGGGGGATTAAAGGATAGAAAACATGTTTGAACTATAAACCTTCTTCAATCATAGCTTCTTCCTGAACTGCGTGTTCAAGTTTTTCCTGTTTTGATGGGATAATGCGAACATTTTTCCATCGGCCCATACGGAAATAAATGAAGGAAACAAGAGCAGAGAGAAAACTTGAGATTGGATAAGCTATCCAGAGTCCACGCGCGCCCAGTCCTGAATGTTTGGACATGATATAGGCAATTGGGAACTCAAAGAGCCAGGTGGATACAATTGAGAAAATCATTGAAGTCCGCGTGATACCAGCTCCTGAATAAACTCCGTTCAAAACCAACTGGGTTGCCATGAAGGCAAAACCAAAACAAAGATAGCGAATAAACAGTGCGGCTTCAGCCAGAACCTCCGGTTCGCTATCCAGGAACGCTCCAGCCAGAAAATCTGCGGCAAAAAAGATTATGATGCTTATACCTATAATAGTAATGAATCCTATCCCCACGCTTTTATTGGCGATCTTTTCTGCGCGTCGTGGCTTTTCGGCTCCCATGTTTTGTCCAACTAATGTTGAAGTTGCCATAGAGAGTCCAAAAGCAGGAATGATTACGAATGACAAAATGCGGATTCCAATTCCATAGGCCGCGACAATTGCTGTTCCAAAGGAGGCGACAAGGAATGACATCACGGTTAATCCAAGGGCTTTCATGGACTGTTCAATTGAAGAAGGAAGTCCAAGACTAAACATCTGTTTTACCAGCGTAAAGTCAAATTTGAAGTTTTTGAATGTGAGTTTGATGCCATGTTTTCCCCGCAAAAGGATAATCATTCCGGCAAGAGTTGCCAGACCTTGAGTGAAGATGGTTGCCACAGCGGCTCCACTTACGCCATAGGCTGGAATTGGACCGTATCCCATAATAAAGAGGGGATCCAGGACCAGGTTGAGCATCACTGTTCCAAAAACGATCTTCATTGGCATATAAACTTCTCCGATTCCACGCATAACCGACTGGAACATAAAGAATCCAAACATGAATGGCATTCCCAGGAACGATATTTTTAAATAGGAAACAGCCATAGCCAGAACGTCTGCTTCGGCGCCCATGAGTTCCATGATTGGTTGAGAAATCAGGAGTCCAAGAATCGCACAAATGACTGAGACTATGAGCATGAGTACCACTGTTTGGGCGGTTACATGTTCTACCTGAGTGTGGTCTTTACGACCTTTGTATTGTGCTACCAAAATTGTTCCGGCGATTGTAAATCCGGCTCCCAAAGTAATAAGAAGGAAGATGATTGGAAAACTAAGCGATACTGCTGCAACTGCTTCTTTCCCGAGTCGGCCAACCCAAAAGGTGTCCACAAGCTGGTAGGCTGTGTGGAGCATATTGGTTAAAACAATGGGAACAGAGAGGGAAACAAGAGCTTTAAGAATTGGTCCTTTTGTGAAATCTTTCATGCAAAAAAATGGGGTCAGATTTATAGCTGGCAGATTATATGCTTGTTTTGGTGGGAAAGCTATCCTAAAATCAGGACATGCAACATGATGACAAGCCAGCACGAGAGATTGATGATACTGCCGGAAGCGCGGCAGAGGATCGTTTTGAAGAGATTTTAAAACGGGTGAAAACTGCGGGGGCGGAGATTGTTAAAGATGAAGAGGCTCCGCTTTATACCGATATTGGTATGGATCAGTATGAGATTGGCTATGAACGCGTAGTCGAATTCAACATGGGTGGTATGGATTTTCAGATTGTGCGTCAGGTGATTGAAGTGCGCATTATTGGCGAGGGTATGAAGAAGTCATTGCAAGATCTGGAGCGGCCAAAAGTTGATCTTAAGTTGAAACGAAAACCAGACACCTCTTCACAATGGGTGGTGGTGGATTTAGAGGATATGTTTTAGATTTGTTTGTTATTCGATCCGGAATCGGAACACTTTTTCCAGGAAGTTAAGGCTTCCCGGGATAATGTTAAACACGATTGGGAAAGCGAAGAGTATAAGTGCGAGTGTGATATTTAGGTATCCCGCCAGCATGCCGATGAGGGCAAAGAATGGTGTGAGGATAAGGCGAATGGACGCCTGTTTGAGCATTCTTCTTTCAACGGTGTGGACTTCGATCTCTTTGGCTTTTTGGGCATAGAGAAAGATTCCAATGGCGGTAACGCCAGCCATGAAAATGTTGCTGCCATAGACCTGAATCGCGGCAAGATTGTTAGGGTAGCGACCAATAAGATAAGAAGAGAAAGGAATGAGCGCAATAAGTGAGAAATAGAGCATGTTAAATTGGACCAGTTTCCGATCAAGAGTTTTAATAAAGAATTGAAAGAAGGCGTGGTGCGAGGTCCAGAACATTGAAAGAACGGCAAAACTGACAAAATAGCTGAAGTAGAGGGGTTTTAATTCAGCAAGTTCCTGCCAGAGTTCGCTGGCGGTTATGTCTGTTGAGTGGAGTTCCGGAACTTTAATTTCAATGACCAGAAGGGGCATAACAATGGCGAAAACTGCGTCAGCCAGAGCTTCTATACGTTGTTTGTTCATCATGAAAATGTGTGAGGACTTGTTGTGAATCATATTATCATATAGAATCCATCAGCATGAAAGCTATAGATGTACAACAACTCGAAAAAACCTATTCCAACGGGGTCCACGCCCTGAAGGGGGTTGATCTTACCATTCAGGATGGTGACTTTTTTGGACTGCTTGGAGCCAATGGTGCGGGAAAAACAACTATGATTAGTATTTTGACCGGTACGGCCACAAAAACTGGTGGATCTGCCAAGATTTTTGGCATTGATATTGATAAAAATCACAACAAAGCCAAAGAGATGATTGGTTTGGTGCCACAAGAGTTTAACTTCAATATTTTTGAGAAAGTGATTGATATTGTTGTTACACAGGGTGGATATTTTGGAATCCCGCGAAAAGAGTGTCTCAAACGGGCCCAGAAAATTCTGGAGGCTCTGGAATTGTGGGAGAAGAAAGATCATCCTTCAATGCAGCTTTCGGGTGGAATGAAGCGGCGACTTATGATTGCGCGCGCACTTATTCACGAACCAAAGCTGTTGATTTTAGATGAACCAACGGCTGGTGTGGATGTGGAGCTGCGTCATGGTATGTGGAAGTATCTGCGTGAGCTGAATAAGAATGGCGTGACAATCCTTCTAACATCGCACTATCTGGAAGAGATTGAGGCTCTTTGTCGTAATGTGGCAATGATTAAGAAGGGAGAGATTGTTATTAATGGATCAGTGAAAGAGGTTTTGCAGTCGCTGGATCGTCAAACGTATGTTGTGAATGTGGATGAGGTGAAAGATATTGATGAACTGAACACATTTAAGTGGAAGAAGATCGACGACACCACTTTAGAGGTTGAAGTTGATCACGAGAAGACAGTGAATCAGCTCGTTAAGATTTTGGATGCTCACAAGATGCTCGTTCAGGATATTAAGCCAAAGAGTAATCGTCTGGAACAACTATTTTTAAATCTTTTGAATGAATAAATGGGTTGCTTATAAAACGATTATGAGAAAAGAGGTTGTCCGGTTTATGCGGATCTGGCCGCAAACGTTGCTGCCACCCGTGATTACCCAATCGCTCTACTTTATTATTTTTGGAACATTTATTGGATCTCAAGTGGCCGATATTAACGGGGTTTCTTATATGGCCTTCATTGTGCCGGGTCTTGTCATGATGGCCGTGATTAATGGAGCTTTTCAGAATGTGGTAAGTTCGTTTTTTAGTACGAAGTTTATGCGAAACGTTGATGAGCTTTTGGTTTCACCGGTTCCAAACTGGCTGATTATTGCCGGTTATTGTGGTGGTGGGGTGCTGCGTGGAGTTTTGGTGGGGTTGATTGTGTTTTTTGTTTCGATCTTTTTTACCCAGCCAGAGATTCATAACATCTGGATTATTCTGATGTTTGTTACTTTGACGTCGCTTCTGTTTTCTTTGGGTGGATTTTTGAATGCTCTTTTTGCCAGAAAGTTTGATGATATTAGTGTTTTCTCTGTTTTTATTCTTACACCGCTTACATATTTTGGTGGAGTGTTCTATTCGATTGATGATCTGCCGGGGTTTTGGCAGGGACTTTCCAAGTTTAATCCTATCCTTTATATGATTGATGGGTTCCGTTATGGATTTCATGGATTTTCGGATGTGAATATCTGGTGGAGCGTGGCAATGCTGCTTACGTTTACTGTTGTTATAAGTGTCCTTTGTCTCTATTTGATGAGAAAGGGTGTTGGTTTGAAGAACTAGATGGTATAGTGGGGGATAGTTTACCCTTAACTTTTCGCTCTATGATGGAGAATCATCTTTACAATTTAATGGCGCAACTGGTTACTGAGAGTAAGAGTCTTAAGCGTATTAAAGAGATGTATGGACGTGATGCTGATGGATGTGAATCTTGTAAGGATTTTTGGTCTGCGATGGAACAGGATAAGACTGCCCATGTTGAAAAGCTGAATGAACTTATTAAACAACACAACGCATGAGTCTTGCTGAAAAAAAATGTGTTCCTTGTGAAGGTGGTACTCAGCCACTTTCTTCGGGTGAAGCAAATCAATACTATACGGAACTGAATAAAGAGTGGCAGCTGAAAGATCAGGAGATCAGTCGACAGTTTACATTCCAGGATTTTAAAGAGGCGATGGCTTTTGTGAATAAAGTTGCTGATATTGCTGAAAGCGAGGGACACCATCCCGACATGTACATCTTTTATAATAAGGTGAGACTGGAGCTGACCACGCATGCTATTGGCGGGCTTTCGGTCAATGATTTTATTGTTGCGGCAAAGGTTGATCGACTCTCATAAATTCCTCTATAATTCACGTATGCCTCGAAAAGCTGCCACAAAGAAAACTGGTTCAACCTCCGTTTCACGTACTCCTAAAGGGAAAAATGGAAATGGTGTTGTGCTGCAAAAATTTCCTGGATATTTCCTGTTGGCGTGTACGGGACTTTTAGCGTTTTTCTTATTGCAGATTTTTTGGCCTTTTATTGAGGTTTTAATTTTGGCTGCGATTTTAACGACGGCGGTGTATCCACTTTATAAGTGGGTTTTAAAGATCCTGAAAGGACGTGAGAAGATTGCCTCCTTTACCACCTGTATTCTGGTTTTAATTTTTATTGTGGTGCCGTTGATTGTGTTTTTTATTATGCTCGGACGGCAGGCGCTTGATGCTTATGGAGATATTCAGACTTCGGTGAGTGATGGGGTTTTTGATCCATACTTGAAGTGGGAAGAGGGTGGATTGATTTATGATGGGCTTGGTTTTGCGCGGGATCAGCTTGGAAATGTTGTGGATTTTGATTCTTTGAACATTCGGGATCGAATTACAGAGACGGCACAGATGGTTGCTGGATTCCTGGCTACCAAGAGCGCGGCGATTGTTCAGGGGCTTGTGTGGCTCTTGATTCAGCTTTTTGTGCTGCTCTTTGCTATGTACTACTTTTTTAAAGACGCGAAAGTAATTATTGAGAAGATTATGACTCTTAGTCCGCTGCCTCGTCGGCATGAGGATGAACTTTTTGAGAAGTTTCAGGAGATCAGCCATGCGGCTTTGTATGGAATTTTCCTTACAGCGGTTGTGCAGGGTGTGATTGGAGGAATAGGGTTTGCGATTGTTGGTATTCCAAGCGCGCTCTTCTGGGGAACAGCGATTGCGCTTTTCTCTTTGGTTCCCGTGCTTGGGACAGCGACTATATGGTTCCCGGCTTCAATTGTTTTGCTTTTGATGGGGAATATTTGGGGTGGTGTTTTCCTTTTCTTCTATGGACTTTTGATTGTGAGTACAGCCGATAATTTCTTTAGGGCTTACTTCATTGGAGAACGGATTAAGATGAATCAGCTTCTTATTTTCCTGGCGGTTTTTGGAGGGATTGGGGCTTTTGGTCTTCTTGGAGTCATCTTTGGTCCACTGATTCTTACTTTCTTCTTCGCGTTCCTTCATATTTATGAAAAGGAGTATGATAAAGTTTTGCATCGACAGGGGTAGAGTGTGATTTTTTTATGACAATTAAAATTGACCCTTTTGGCTTCTTGTAGCTGAAAGGTCACTCTTTTACAGAATTGGTTTTTGTGCTATAATTAGAAGATTCGTTTTTCAGTTATAGCGCCCATGTTTCAGAAATCATCTCAATCTTCATCTTCTCATCGATACAAAGTTCAGAGTATGGACTCTGCTACGATTCGATTTGAGCGATGGATTGTGATGGCTTTGATGTTTGCTGCTATTGGCTTTTTGGGATATATGATGGCGGATATCGTCCTCCCAAAGACTCAAGCCAGTCTTCATGGAGCCCCGGAAAAGCCAAGTTTTGAATTTGAAGATCTTGATTATATGGTTTTCGCCGATGTTTCAGGGACCGATGAGCATGCTTACGCTCTTGCCTATTTGAAAGGTCGGGGAATGATTCTTGGTTATGAAGATGGAACATTCCTTCCTGATGAGACTATGGATCGGGCAACGTTTATGAAAATGCTCACTGGAGCAAAACAGGTACATCCTCATCGTTTGCGATATGGATGGTGCTATCCAGATGTTCAGGGTGAGTGGTTTGCTCCTTCTGTTTGTTTTGGAAAGGATCGGGGTTGGCTTGAAGGATCTTCAGATCAACCATTTGGTCCGGGAGAAAATATTACCAGGGCAGACGCGCTTAAAATAGCAATGCGGGCTTTTGATGTTGATATGACTGATGGGCAACGAAGTTCAACCTTTGCTGATGTTGGCAATGATTCATACTACAGTGATTATATTGTTGCCGCTGAAGAGAAAGGCCTTTTGGATGGATTTATTGATGGACCGGACTTTCAGCCAGATAAAGAGATGACCCGTGCTGAGGTTGCCGAAATGCTCTTCCGTATTGTGTATACGGAAATGCCGGTTTTGTAGTTTCTATTGATCGACCTTAAGGAGTTCGCCTTCAATGATGGCGATGTATGTTGTAAGTGGCTGGGCGCCCACAATTTTTCTGCCGTTAATGAAGACGGTGGGTGTTTGTTCTACAGTTGCCGCAATACCGTCATTTTGGTCGTTGGAAATTTCTTGGACCTGTTGGTTGTCGGAAAGACATTTTGAAAAATCTTCTGTATTAAGATTGAGTTCTGATGCGTAGTTCTGGAAAATTTGGTTTGCTGATGGGTTGAAACTCCATTCGTCCTGATTGTCTAAAAGCATATTATGCATTTCCCAGTAGTGGTCCTGTTCTCCAGCACAGTTTGCGGCAGTGGCGGCTGATAAAGCCTGGGGATGTGAATCGAGTGGGAAGTCCCGATAAACGTAGCGTACTTTGCCAGTCGCAACATAGTCATCCATGATAGTTTGATGTGACTCTTCGTAGAATCGTTTGCAGAAAGGGCATTGATAATCGCTAAATTCAATAATTGTTACAGGTGCGTTCAGTTCGCCCTGACTTGAATCGTCATCAACGGAGACATTTTCTACCAGAGTCAGCTGTTCGGTATTGTCCCCACTGCTTTTTTCCTCCTCAAGAATTTCTTCCAGCTGTGTTTCCGTGAGTGGGGTATTAGTTTCGGTGACGCTTTGTTGATTTGTTTGTGATTGTGGAATAAGGATTCCGCCAAAAAGGTAACCAATGGCTACACCAACAATCGCAATCAGTATTAATGTGCGATGAGGAGATGGAATGGTTATTTTTTTCTTCGTTTTTGGCATTATGGTTATTATACCGAATTCGAAGCCTGCTGCCATGGGATTTTTTTGTGAACCATGTAGAAGGTTCCGGCAGCAAGAATAAGGAGAGTGCCAATAATTGCCGGAATGGCGATGGGTGGAAAATGGTTTTGCTCTACAGCTTTACCGATGACTTCAAAAGAGATAAGCCTTTTCTCTTCAGGTTCAATAGTGAGGAGAACTGATGTTCCGGTAGTGAAAGTGGCTTTGGCCAGGGGACCGGCAATATTGGACTCATCAAAAATAATGGTGTGGGTTTCTCCTGATGAATCTTGTACTTCAAAGAAATACTGCTCTTTGAATTCCGGTTCGGATATGACTTCTGCCTGAAATTGTTGATATTGTGGATTTGGAGCATCGGGGGTGAGGTTTTCAGTCCAGATCCATTCTTCTGTTGTTGTTCCATCTTCATGCTCAATCATAATGCTGCTGTACGATTGTCCGCTTGGGGCCTCTTCATAATCGATTTGATGAACCAGTTCGCCCTGGTAGTTAAAGAGGCGAATGGAGTCTTCTTTGTTGCCAAGAGAGAGTTTGGAATCTTTGGTGCTAATCGTGAGGGCCTGGCCTGGTTGAAGGGTTAATGAGTCGGGAATGGTATAGGGTTTGCTGCCGTCTTCGCCGTCGTCGAGTTGCCAGTTCCCCAGGTTCATTGCTGTCTCACCAGAGTTTGTTAGCTCTACCCACTCCTTTTTTGTGTCTGTTCCTTCTGGATTGGGAAGAATTTCAGAAATGAAGACTTCGGTTGATAGTTGGCCATTCTTGTAGCTGCTGCCGGATGAAGATTTTTTTGATTTTGATGTTTTTTCCTCTTTTTGTGGAGCTTCAGGGGTGTTTACCGCGACAATGTCTGGAGCGATGAGTGGTTCGGGTGATGGAGGGGTTTCTGTTTGTTCGACTGTTGGGGCTTGAACTGTTGGAGTGGACACTTCCTGAATAGCTGGAGTTTCGATTTCAGTAGGGGTTGGCTCCGGTTGTGGGGTAATCCAGTCATTAGCGGAATTGGTGTCGGTGAGTCCGTTCCTGATGATGGATTCCTCTTTAGCTATGTTGTCGCTTAAAAGGCATCTATTGATGTCTGATGAATGCCATCCTTCTAACTCAAAGAGTTCTGCCTGCTCCTTTATTTCACTTTCAGTTGGGCTGCTGCTCGTCCAACAAACGGCATCCAGGACAGATCCATCCTGATCATACAGAATAATCTGTTCGGTTGTTCCGGTGAGGCCACTGCGGGAGCTGTAGAGATATGGCATTGCGTCGGCTTCTTCACTTTTGAATGTGAGCAGGATGTCCTGGCCGGAAGCGATGATGAAATCTTCATCAATCGTTTTAAAGACTTTGTCATCGGCAAACCCCAGTCCTTTAAGGTTGGTTGGTTTGTTGGAAGGGGAGTGATAGTGGATTTTTAGCCAATCCGCTGTTGAATTTTTAAAACTGACCTCTGTAATAAGGATGAGGGCGCTTGGTTCGGCAAGAACAGAAGGTGTTGCTTCCATTTCTGTCAGAATCTGGGCGTGGGCAGAGGACCATCCAAGGAAAATCAATGCTGTCAAAATCTTTTTCATGGCTCGATTGTAGAGGGATCACGTTATCGGCAGATAAAATTTGAATAAAGTTTTGTGAGCTTGACGGAGATTGGTCAGAGTACTAATCTGAAGGTGTAATGTTTTGTATCGTGATTGACATTATCTACAGAAAACAAGTGCTGAAAATTCTACAAATTGATCTTAAAATAAAGCAAAACTCATTATTGAAACTCTCCACATAAAAGTGAAGAGTCTTGTCATATTTCTGTATTTTATCGCGATTCAAGAGGGCATTACACTCTCTAACTTTTTAATACTATGGAATATTTGATCGGACTGATTGCGCTGGTCGCAGGGTTTGGAGGGGGATATGTGCTCCGAAAGAAACAGATCGAAGAGCAGAGTAAGGATACGAAGGAAAAGGGTGAACTAATCCTTCAACAAGCCAATACCAAGGCTCAGGAGCTTATTTTTAAGGCGAAGAATGATGCCTTGAAGATTTTGGATGAGGCCAAGAGTGGAGAAGAGAAGAAGCGGGATGAACTGCGGAAGGCTGAGGAGCGACTTATGAGCAAAGAGGAACAGTTGGATAAGCGTGTGAAGGAGTTGGATGCGAGTAAGGAGGATCTGGAAAAGAAGGTGGAATCGGTGAAGAATCTGCGTGAAGAGGTTCAGAAGATTCATGATATGCATACGACTGAGCTTGAGAAGATCAGTAGCCTTTCCAAGGATGAGGCAAAAGTGATGCTCATGAAGCAGGTGGAGGAGGATTCCAAAGAGGATATTGTGAGGCAAATTCAAAAGACTGAGGCTGAAATGAAGGAGCAGTCGAAAGAGCGCGCAAAGTCGATTCTGGCTGATGCTATCCAGCGTTACGCGGCAGAGACTGCAACCGAATCAACGGCAACTATTGTTCAGCTTCCGAGTGACGATTTGAAGGGAAGAATTATTGGGCGTGAAGGGCGAAATATTAATGCGTTTGAACAGGTGACCGGTATTGATGTTATTGTCGATGACACGCCTGGTTCTATTCTTATTTCCGGGTTTGATCTGGTGCGACGATATGTTGCCAAGACTGCTCTTGAGCGTTTGATTATTGATGGGCGTATTCATCCGGCGCGAATTGAAGAAACGGTTGAAAAGGTACGTGAAGAGGTGAACACCATGATGAAAGAGCTTGGAGAAAAGGCTGCGTTTGAAACGAGTGTGACCGGTCTGCATCCGAACTTGATTAAACTGCTTGGACGGTTGAAGTTCCGTACCAGCTTTGGGCAAAATGTTCTGAAGCATTCTATGGAAGTTTCTTTCCTTGCGGCTATGCTGGCTGCTGAACTTGGTGCCGATACGGCCGTGTGCCGAAAGGCCGGGTTGCTCCATGATGTTGGAAAAGCGGTTGATCATGAGATTCAGGGTCATCATTCGCAGGTGGGAGCGGATATTGCCAAGAAGTTTGGTCTTGCTGAACCGGTTATCCACGCGATTGAAGCGAGTGAAGGTTTGGTGGAAGCCAAGACTGTTGAAGCGATGTGTGTGAATGCTGCCAATGCAATTGCAATGTCCCGGCCGGGAGCGGATAAAGAAAATCTGGACTCTTATATCAAACGTCTTGAGGAGCTGGAAAATATTGCCAACTCGTTTGATGGTGTGTCTCAAGCTTTTGCGGTGCAGGCTGGCGGAGAGGTTCGTATCTTTGTGAAGCCGGATCTGGTTGACGATACTGGGGCTGCAAAGCTCACGTATGACATTGCCCGCAAGATTGAACGGGATCATCAATATCCTGGGCAGGTGAAGGTGAGTGTTGTGCGGGAGACCAGAAGTGAAGAGTTCGCGATTTAGGTTTTAATTCTGCAATTAAAAGCCCCGACATTAAATTGAGTGTCGGGGCTTTTTTGTATATTTGATTTTGGATTTTACCAAATGCCCGGAATAAGCCGGTATTTTACTTTTTTACAATACTCTTTATAGCCTGGAAGATCCCGCTTTAGAACCTCTTCTTCGTTGAGTGTTCGAATAACCATAATTGGCAAAAGAGGCAAAAGTGGAATGATTGCCCAATATGATCCCATAGCAATAGGAAGGCTGTAGTACATGATAATAACGCCCACATACATGGGGTGTCGGACCATGCCGTAGAGTCCGGTGGTGATGAGTTTTTGTTCTTTTTCAACTTCTATTGTTCGGGCGGCATAGCTGTTCGTTTGTAAGGTTCGAAATACAATAAGGTATCCAATAATCATCAGCACATCGGCGGTGATGACAATTTCTGATGGAATATTTGACCATCCAAAGCGGTGGTCCAGTCCAGGGACGATGAGGGCAATAAAAAACACAATACTAGCCCATCGGACCACTCCTTTTTGAACTGACTCTTTTTCCTTCATGCGCAGGCGGCGCTCAACAAGTTTGGGATCTTTTATAATGAAGTAGATGCCTGATAAGGTTGCTGGAACCATGATGGAAAGCAAAGCAAGCCATCCCTGCCAGAAATCAAAGGTGAGCGCGGGAAGAAAAATGAGCACTCCGAGTCCAATGTAGGAGAGGATGAGAAGAAAGAGCGCCTTGAAGCGAATTTGAGCAGTGGTCATGTTTTTTTTATTCCGATATAGCCAATGGCGGTGAGATACAGGACGAGGCCCATTACCAATGTTGTGATGATTTCGGGGTAAGCATTGGCAAATCCATCTGGGGATGTGTGTTTGATCCATATGCCCGTATATCCCCACACAAGAACCAGACCATAGTAGATGTTTTTATACTGGAGCATGCGAATAATTCCAACGATAACCCCTGCAAGCAGGACTGTTATCGTCCATATGTTTTCGGATATTCCAAATCCATCCCACTGAATGCTCACAAGGAAAACTGTTATGTTGGCAATAGTTGCAATGGTTATCCAGCCAAGGTAGATGCTGAAGGGAATATAGACAAAAAGATTTTCTTTGAGCGAATATTTTTGATTACTCATAGTGCTGACTATGCTCATGAGAGAGATGAGAAGGGTCAACATAAACAATACTGAGAGCCAAATGATTTGGTAATGCCAGGCAAAAATCCAGCAGATATTGGCAAGGGATGTGAGAATGTAAACTTTTCTGATTTTGGCGAAACTTGCTGTCTGTTCTTTGTTTTTTGAGGTTTTAAATTGATAGATGGTGTAGCCAAGGAGCAACAAATAAATAAGGCCCCAGATGGAAAAGGTAATTCCTGTTGGAGTAAAGAGATTTGGATAGGCGTCGGAGGCTTCTGCTGTTGTGATTCCTCCAATGGGCAAAGCGTTGGCCAGATAGTTGACGAAAACCATTAAGATGAAGGCGATTGCTGCTACAATTTTTGTGATATTTTCGTTTTTCATTGCGATTCAGTGTACTTTTTAAAGTTATTGAGAATTGCCTGCCAGCCTTGTTTCTGGAACTCGGGCTCGTTTTGGGTTTCTGGATCGAAGGATTCTATAATTTCAACACTGTCGCTTGAAGGTTTGAATGTGATTTGTACTTTGCGCCCGTCATCCATAATGTATTCGATCTGCTCATATTCTTTGATGAGGGTGTATTCTCCCCCAAATTCGAAGCTGGCGCTGCCGTCTTTGGCAGCCATGATTGTCGAAAAGCGTCCGCCAACGCGAAGATCGTTTTCTTTGGCATCTGCTTCCCATTCGTCTGTGGCGAATGCCCAATTGGAGATATGTTCTGGTTTGTTCCAGCATTCCCAAACTTTTTCAATAGGAGCCTTTATGGTGGTTTGTACGGTGATCATGATTTTTTGTTAAAGATGTTATTCATTGCCTGCCTTTTCCAGATCGGCAATGATTATTTTTTTCTGCTGGAGCATAACCGGTGTGGTTTTTTCCGGATTTTTTCCCATCAACTCATTCATCTTTTCGGGAATAATCTGCCAGGAGAGGCCATATTTATCCTTGAGCCATCCGCACTGCTCTGATTCTGGAACGGCAGAGAGCGCGTTCCAAAAATGGTCAATCTCTTGCTGGTCTTTGCAGTTGACCATGAATGAAATGGCTTCGTTAAATTTAAATTTGTGCATTTGGGAGCTGGTGTCCATGGCAACAAACCATTGATCTGCAAGCTTGAAGTCGGTGAACATGATAGAGCCTTCTTTATTTGGCTCCATGCCTGCCGGGTAGCGGGCGAGTTGTCCACGTTTTGAGTCTTGAAACAGAGAGATATAGAAATCTGTTGCTTCTTCGGTTCCTTCACATGTGTCAGTTACAAAGAGCATAGCTGGCATGACGGGTGGTCTATCTTCACCTTTGGGATTGGTGAGAATGAGTTGCCATGAAAGTCCGTATTTGTCCTGGATCCAGCCGTATCGCTCACTAAAGTCATATTTGTCCAGGGGCATTAATGGCGTTCCGCCTTCGGAAAGTTGTTCCCAGATCTGGTCTATCCGGGTTGCGGCATCTTTGTCTTGAGAAGGATCAAAATTGATCATCATGGAGATGGATGGATTGAATTTGAACACTGGTCCAGCACTAATAGACATGAACTGGTAACCCATGATTTCGAATCCAACAATGTCACAGTCACCGGAAGGCGTGTCTTTGATGATCGACTTCATGGTGATTTTTGAGTCTGGGAATATTTTGGTATAGAACTCAGCGGCTTCTACAGCCTCTTTGTCGAACCAAAGATGTGGAACAATTTTTTGCATAGAGAGAGTTTAAGAATCAAGGAGTACCCCGCCTTTGGAAACGTGTGGTTCGGTACACATACTCATATTAAAGCAGCATGGGGCACGTTTACCGCTTTTGAGTTTGGAGATGGTTTTTTCAATACGAATTTTTCTGGTGTCTGGGTTTTTGGTCGAACGGATCCATCGAATCCATTCCCAGTGAGCTTTGGTGGTGCAGTCGAGCCAGAGTTCCATCCCTTTTTTATCGGCTTCAAGGGCATCTTTAATATCTTTGGGAATGTTTGGTTCTTCCCATTCTTTTGATGATTCAATGGAAAGTTCTACTGTGTCGCCAGATTTTGCTCCAATTGTTTTGAGCATCTTTGAGTCAATCTGGAGCCAGTGACTTCCTTTGCCATCCGGTTCCAGAGGATGTTTGAACTCTTTTCCATTGATTGTTCCCTGTACCAATACTAATCCTCTTGATGGCAGTTTTGAGCTGGCACTTTTAGGGAGAACCATGAGTGTCCAGTCGTTGATAGTGATGAGTTGGGTTTTAAAACTGATGCTTGGCATGGTTAGTAGAGTAGAGATTTATATTCGTCGTGTTGTTTCATGTCTTCAAAGATCCATACCATTCTATCTAAAAACCACATTTTTGCGAAATAAACGCAGAAAATTCCTGTCATTGTTTGCCAGAAATCAAAGTAGTAGAGGCCAAATCCCGTGATGATGACACCAAGTGCCTGGAGAAACGTGAGGATGTTGATGGCTGTTTTGTGATGAGAGGGGACTGGTACTTTTTTGCGATTGGTCCATACTTTTTCACCGAGGACAGATTTGGATGCCCAGTTTTTTGTTGATTCAGGTTTGGTGAAGAATTTTGGATTTATGGCTGTCCATAGAATGAGAACGGCAAGTGGAACAAGGCAGTAGATTCCAATCCATGCCCTGCTCCAAATAGCTATGGCCAGAAGTCCAAGAATGGGGAATCTGGTCCAGACGCTTATAGGATTGGCATGTTTGAGCCAGGTTTCATCCTTTAATCCGAAGGCTGATGATATTTTTTCTTCGAGGGTCATATCTTAAAGAGTTTAAGTGTTTTTGATTTCCTGGAGTATGGAGTTAATTTCATGACTTATGGCGTTATAGTTCATATTTTCGGAATGCACTACATGCTTAAGTTGGATGCCGACTGTTTGTAACACTTTATTTTTAAAGGCATCGGACTGTTTTCTGTCATACCGTTGGTGCGTTGGCCCGTCATATTCAATTGCCAGTATCGGTTCAAGAAATTTTTTTTCAAAAATGACGAAATCAATGATCTTCTTGTTTATTTTGTTTTGAAATTGCCAGAAATCTTTTTTTGCTGTTTTCGTTTCAAGAAGAGCACTCATAACTATTTGAGGATACATAACGTATTCATGTGGGAGTTTTGGAGCAACAGCTTTAAAAAAATTTCTTTCACTTTTGTTTAAAAGATATTTCTTTTTTCTGTAAGGAAGGGTTTCTTTTTTAGCGCTTATCAGAGCTATTACAAGAATGACTCCTAAAATGATTACCAGGAGCGCAACGTACTGCCAGTTTTTTAAAATCAGTTCCATGAAAGGAAGTGAAATGGTGAACTGGAATGATAGTATCACCAAAGTGCCTCATGGTCATTTTTTTATGAATAACATCCAGAGCGCAACCAGGGCGCTGTCTTCGGCATCATCAATATCGTTTTTGATGTCGTCGATGGTTGTTATGATTTTTCCATGATTGTCTTTGACGTATGATCCGTCTATTTGAGCAATGATTTCGCCGCTTATTTTTCGGATATATGTTTCGTTGAATTCTGCAATCCGTTTGGAGTTTTTATCCCTAATGAAGCTGTTGTCGATTTCGGCGACAATGCTGTTTCCGTCCTTTAAATATTTACCATCGAGGTTGAAGTTGGCCATGAGGGGTAATCAATGGGTTTTTCTTTATTCATTTATATTTGCTGGATCTATGCTTTCCCTTCCCATTCTTCGTAAAATTTGTGGAGGTATTGTTCCATAAACTCATGACGCTCCTGTGCAATAGCCTTTGCTGTTTCTGTGTTCATAAGATTTTTAAGAAGAAGGAGTTTTTCATAAAAATGGTTTACTGTTGGGCTTTTATTATTCTTATATTCGTCAAAAGAGTTATGCATTGTGGGTTGAATATTCGGATTGTACATCTCTCTTCCTTTGTTGCCGCCGTAAGCGAAGGTCCTTGCTATTCCAATGGCTCCGATTGCGTCAAGCCGATCGGCATCCTGGACTATCATACCTTCTTTTGTCTTCATGGAACCTTTTACATTCGCGCCTTTGAATGAGGCTTCTTGAATAATCTGGCAAATATGGGCAATGACTTCTTCTTCCACTTGTAGTTTTTCTAGCCATTCACGAGCTATTTGTGGGCCCACACTGTCATCGCCATCATGAAATTTGTAGTCAGCAATGTCGTGCAATAGAGCTGCAAGTTCCACAGTAAAAAGATCGACACCTTTTTCATTGGCGCAGATGTGAATGGCATTTTTCCATACCCGGTAAATGTGCCACCAATCATGCCCCGAACTTTCTCCGGAAAGTTTTTCTTTTACAAACTCTTTTGTTTTCTCAATGATTTTTTCCTTGGTCATACATTAATTGTTATTATTTATTTGCAAATTCAAACCCTGCACGCATTAGTTGTTTTAGCCAGTCACTTTCTGCTATTTCTCTGGATTTTACTACAACATGATGGTTCCATCTGTTTGTGCTTACTTGTGCGACATAGTGAAAATGAGGATTATTCATTTTTTTATCGAGGCATACTGTCATATAAAGTGTCCCATCGGCAGTTTTTTCGTATGCCCAAAGCCACAGAAACTTCCGTTTCACTGAATAACTTACTTGGGCTTTGATTGTTTTTTCGCAGGAACCAAGGGAGTTGATGTATTTTTCAATCGATTTGAAGAATTGGAGTGTCTTGGGCTTAGAAGAGAAGTCACCGATCATTTTGTTGGATGCTGTACTCATATTGCCTTCTGTGAGTGTTTTTAATCATTCATCTTAAAATTTTTTCCATGGCTTTTCCTTTGGCCAGTTCATCAATCAGTTTATCAAGGTAGCGAATCTTTTGCATCAGCTTGTCTTCAATTTCCTCTACGCGATAGCCGCAAATAACTCCTGTTATTTTTGAAGCGTTTGGATTGATTTGTGGCGCTTCCGCGAAAAAGGTTTCAAAGTCTTTCTCTTGGTCTATTTGTTGCTGGAGTGATTTTTGGTCGTAGCCGGTGAGCCAGCAAATTATGGTGTCCACTTCTGCCTTGGTGTGGCCTTTTCTCTCTACTTTTTTAATATAGAGCGGATATACACTTGCGAAGGACATGGTGAATATTTTCTGTTTCTTCATATGATTAGAGTAAGTTTGTATATTATTTTCTAAAAGAAATTTCTTTTAAAGAGCCGCATTTATTTGCTGGCTTGTATCCATTTTTTAATTATGGATATAAGTTCTTTTTTACGTGATTCGACATCTAATTCAATCAAATTTATTAATGCTCTGTCATTAGATTTCCATACTAACAGCCCACTATCATCTTTGATCAGATTATCTTTCAAATCTGTTTTAGTAGGTTTTGCGCCGCAATGAAAAATTAATTGAAGACTTTTGGGAGGAAATAATCTCATTGTGATTCTATCTTCTCCGTTAATACTGTAATTCGGACCATTCCATTTTATATTCTCATCCAGAGATTCATCCGTTGATAGAATTATGATTCTTAGTTTTTCAATAATTTCATTGTGCGGATGCTTCTTCTCTTTTAGGAAATCAGTAACTTGGGGATTGTAGTTTTTGGGTTTCACAATAGATTTGTAAATATATATTTGTCGGATTTTGCCTTTCAAAAGCCTTTTTATGCTATTCCTGCCAAATACCTGGCGGTATTAACATTTCTTACCGTCATCGACTTATAGAGTTTATGGCTAATTAATTTGGCCAATTGGCTTTTGTAAACGTTTTCTCTTTTAACATTCCAATAGATCGCTCCTTTAATATAACGAACTTCAATGAACTCTTTTTTGAGAGGGAGCTCATCTAGAATTTTTATCGAATCTATTTCTGGGAACAAATAGGCAACATCTGTTCTTTGAGCTGAATCATTTTGCCAATTGTCCGGTATGGAATCTGCGATCTTTTTCATTTCCCTCTCTGTTTTAATGAGGATGGGAATTTCAAATCCAAACTCTTGCTTTAATTCGTCTTCAACTTTTTTCAAAATATTTTTTTGATTCTCTTTTGATTCAAAAATGACATTGCCGGAATTTATATAGGTTGAAACATTTATGCAGCCAAGAGCTTCAAATAATGTCTTGAGCTTTTTCATCTCAACTTTATGATTTCCGCCAACATTTATTCCTCTGAGTAGTGCTCTGTATTTCATGTAACAGCCGCATTAAATTACATTTCCGGTGACAGCTATGAATGACATAATGCTTACTATAAAGGTCACGAATGCTTGTAGTGCATAATTAATCATAATTAGAGGTATGTATTTTTTTATGCGCATTGAGAGAAGTGTCATTATGACAAAGTTTGCGAAAAATAAAATTAAAATGAGTATTGCAGGTATGTTTACTTCTGGATGACTTCTCCAGTGACCGTCCCACAATAAACCTACTGATAAGATTACTAGTGGCATGGTCCAGATAGTAATATATCTGCGAAGATCTGATGGTTCTTGTTTTTTTTGTTTCATTGTAGGGAATTTATGCATAACGGCCGCAACTAATGCGAAGTTGATCGGGTTTAAAATAGCCGAAGGCTAAAACCTGGTCAACTTGGGTGAAGCGAGCACCAGCGAAGTGTAGCCGCATAGTTGCTGTTAGCTGATGCATCTTTTGTTTTTTATGTGAGGAAAGAGGGCTTTCTGTGATAGAAAGCCCTCAAAGGTAGGTGGGAGAATGTCGCACATGTCTAGGTGGATTCAGTCATTGTTGGGTCGCCAGCCGATTTCCCAGCTGATTCCCGTGACTTCACTGATTTTCTTGCGGATGTGTCCGCGGTTGTACTTGTGGTTACCTCCTTCCTTCACAGAGAGCACGGTGCCGTCACTGGCAACGTGCCAGTGGTTCAGATGCATGTTGTCACCTTCCCAGTAGACGAGATAAGTTCCATCAGGACGCTCGTGTCGCTTGAGAGTGGCCATTGAGACCTCCCCATGTGTTACGGCATGTAGACATTCCCCACCATAAAAAATTGTTAATTTTGAACAAGCCCTTATGGTGAGGTTCTACATAATTTTTGGCATATCTGTACAATTATCGAATTCAATGCCTTCAGTTGTGCAATTTTTGAACGTTGTATTTTTAAAGGTGCAATTCCTAAAATTACAGTCATCTAAATGAACCGATTCAAAAATTACATTTTTGAAGGTGCATTTTTGGAAAAGACTGCATGTAAAACTGCCATTGGTTATTTTTAGATCCAGAAGGTGTAGGCTTTCAAATGTATAGTCGAGAACATACTTTTTGTTTAGGATAAATGATCCCGTGACTGGATGGTTATTCAGGGCTTGTTCGAAATTTTTCTCATCTAATTGTTTCATAGTAATTGTGGATTAAAAAAAACAAAGGATATTCAGCTAACGTCTAGGTATAGGCGATATTTGCGGGTGATATAATACGCCGAAGGCGGATCACCCGCAAATATGGGTAAATGAGTGTAACGAAGTGAAGCGAATGAACCACATACACGCTGTTATATGATGTACATTTTTTCCTTTAATTTCTGGAAGAAATTGCCCCCTAAAAAGAAAGAATCGATTTTGTTTTCGTTTTGGGCGAAGGGCAGAGGGGTTAGGGGCGAATGTCCGAGCCCAAAACACCTTATTCAGGTATTTCTGTGTCTTCATCATCTTCCTCATATTCACTTTCAACATCTTCTCCTTCATAAAAATCCGGCGGATATTCTTTTGTCATCCATCTGTACACATTATTTAAGTAGGATGATTTGTGTCCGTCTTTTCTGTGGTACTTTTTTTTGAATTCTTCAATAGCGGTTTCATATTGGCTAATTATTAATACAACATCGCTGTTTGTAGGAATTTCATCTTCACTAATTTTATCCAAAAAATCATGGGATGGTTCATGTTTAAATAATTTATTTAGTGGCTCAAGAACTCTATTAACCATTTTAATCTTCATTGGATTTAATTGACCGTCAGCTTTCTTTTTGCTCAACAAATCAAACTCTTGCCTTTGTGCTTGTAACATATCCTTTAGGAGTTGGTAATTCTCAATATCCTTTTCACTTGGTAGCCAATTATCATCTTTTTTCATATTTTGTGGAATTATTTTATTGTAGGTGGATCAGTTCTTTTATCTGAGAGCTTATTATTTGTTTTCCAATACCAGTAGTGTGGATATTCACTCTCTCTTTCAATATTGTCACATCTCAATTTCTCCAAGGAAGTTAGATAATGTGAAAGAATGAATACAACATCTCCATTGTTGGGCATATCGTCTTCATCAAACAATTCAAATTCATCCGGAAATGGTTGATATTTTTTTGCTAAAATCCCGTTTGCTCTTGAGAGGATGCTGTTGATGAATTTTAACTTAAATTTGTTAAGTTGATCTGTGGGTTTTTTCTTTGAAAGTAGACTTATTTCTTCATATGCACTTTTTAACTGTGGTTGTAGTTTTAGGAAGGTTTCAATTTGTTGTGTATTCATAATGATAAGTTAGTTTTTTATGAGGGGCATGCTCTGATAAATTCTCTGTATTTTTTATTGATAACATCAAGCGGTTTGCGTTGTTTATTTTCATAAACTTGGCACATTATTTCTAGGTCAGTGTCATCAAGGATTAGTATACATTTCCTTTGTCCAGCCCATAGGTTAATTGTGTTTTGGAAAACTTTTTTGGGTGGCTTGTTTCTTGCGAAGATTATTCCAAAATTACCAAATTCTTCGTTTAGATATCTATTTAGCTGGTTAATGTGTGTTGTATTCACGTCTTTTACATTTTTGAGCTCAAACACCAATTGTTTACTTTCAAAATTTTCATATATCTCTTTAAGGAGTGGATGAGATATGTTGTTGTAAAAAATTAAATCTCGGATGAGTACGCCCGAAATTGTTCGGCTCTGAGGTTGAGCAAAATCTAGTTCAGGGTAGAGCATTGAAGCTAAAAGTGGGCATAGATTATCCTCATAAGCCTTGTCTGCATTATCAGTCTTTCCTGTTGGTAGTTTTAAAATGGTATTCTTTTTCCTTTTGGATGACAAAATTGGAATTTGACTGAATAATGGGTCATTTTTACAATCTTTCTGTTCAAGTTGTCTTCTTTCGATGTAGGTCTGCACTTGCTCATAATTTGCCCTGTTATATTCTAATATCGCCACTCTGCTGATAGGGCTTCCTTCTAATACTTTTTGAGAGGTAGCGATGTACTCTGAAAAATAGTTTTCAAAGCTTATCCATGGCACAAAACGAAGCCATCTTTTTGGAGTTAGAAGAATGGGCGTTTTTGTATTAGGGTTAACTGGTAGCTCCACTTTTTCAGTTACAATTTTTAATTTTTTTGTATCAAAATATTGAATTTCAGTACTTTCAAGTGGAATATTAAGTTTTTTTGATTCCTGAATGGTGTAATCGATCAGAAATGATTTGATAAAATTGCACGCTATATCACTAACTCGATCTTTAGAAAAATTTTCGACGAGTAGTTGCAATGTCTCAAAATGCGTAAAGCCGTTTTTGTTGACTTGTGGGATATCCTTGAAGGTTGAAAGAATTTTGTTTGCAAAGTCATTACCAATCTTTTTGCCTTTTTTGGTTTTTGAATTTCCTAAACCAACCTCATCACATTCTGATATTTCTTTTAACATTTCAATGGCTTTGCCTTCGTCTTTAAGATAAGTTTGCCCTAAATAATTGAAACAATTTGTTAATGTTGTGTGTAGGCTATTGTCCATTTGAGATGGACTTTTCCAAAGAAGAAAAGGGTCTAAGTAGAGAGGGATATCTTCGTCTAAGAATGGAATTGCAAAATCTACTTCTTCTTGAGTAAAGAGTAATCCATGGTAGTCGTTCAGTCTTGGTCTTATAATCATAATTATTAAGTGGCTCTGTAGCGTAGCGGAGGAAACACATTATATTTTCCCTCTATAAAAAAGAAAAACAAAATCGGATTCTTTTTAAGAGCTGGGGCGATAGCCCCAAAAGGAAAATATGTATTTCATATAACTCGCCTTCTGGGCGAAAGAATTTTTCCAGGAAATAGCCCTAAGCCCTTTTTAAAGGCACAAAATTCACACAGAGAAAGTATGCAGGTCCAATCATAAGGTACGCAATCTGCATCCACAAGGGTGCGTGGAGGCAGTCACAGAAAGGAAGTCCGGGGTATTGCGCCGCGGCGCTGTTTTTTATGTTAAGGGAGTGGTATCCAATTGTTTCCGCGATTAAAAGGATCGGCCAATAAAGGGCTATATAAAAGAGGAGTTGTTTTGTGAAACCTTCAAAAGAGGTACGGGGGAGGACCGATATATAAAGTATATGGAGAGAGAAGAGTCCAATCATCCAGGCCAGGAGTGGAAAAATGCTAATAGGCCCGATTGATAAAAATGTCTGGTTGTATCCGTATTGGCTGGAGGCGAAGAGGTTCCAGATGACTGAAATGGTAAGGGCAATCCCAAGGTAGGGGAGCCACTGTTTTTTATTGGCGAGGATCAATGTTGAAAGAATGATCGCGGTAAGGATGAGGACCAGAATGTCGGGACGGAGGAAAATCATGGAAGTATCATATCATAATACCTCTTAGCACTTGACGCTCCTGTGTGCTAAGGTACAATGCCTGATGCATTTGAAATACATAATCTTTAACTTTACATAACTATGTCGAGCAAACTTCGTCCGCTTATGGATAACATTCTTGTCGAGGCGGTTGAGGAAGAGATGAACCATTCTTCCGGGTTGATTATTCCGGGTACTGGTTCCAAGGAAAAACCTCAAAAGGGAAAAGTTTTAGCGGTGGGACCGGGAAAATATGATGAAGATGGTAAACGGATGCCAATGGATATAAAGGAAGGGGACACGGTTCTTTTTACCAAATATGGCCCAACTGAAGTGAAGCTGGATGGGAAGGAACTTCTTATTCTGAGTCAGTCAGACATCCTGGCTGTGATTGAGTAATTTTCATATATCTTTAATTAATAACAATGGCTAAACAGATTAAATTTTCAGATGATGCCCGCAAAACGATTATTTCTGGGGTGAATCAACTGGCAGATGCAGTGCGGATTACTCTTGGGCCAAAAGGTCGCAATGTGGTAATCGATAAAAAGTATGGAGCTCCGCTGATCACCAATGATGGTGTGACGATCGCCAAAGAGATTGAACTGGAAGATCCGTTTGAAAACATGGGAGCGCAACTGGTGAAAGAGGTGGCGACCAAGACCAACGATATTGCCGGTGACGGAACCACAACTGCTACTGTCCTTGCAGAAGCCATGATTGCCGAAGGGTACCGGAACATTACAGCCGGAGCGAATCCAATGGTTTTAAAGAAGGGAATCGACAAGGCTGTCGCGGCTATTGCTGAAGAACTGGAAAAATCAAAGGTTGAGATTGGAAACAGTAAAGAGAAGATTGCTCAGGTGGCGACTATTTCCGCTCAGGATCCGGAAGTTGGAAATCTGATTGCCGATGTTTTGGATGAAGTAGGGCATGATGGTGTGATTACGGTGGAGGAGTCTCAGGCTATGGGGACTTCAAGTGAAGTAGCCAAGGGAATGCATTTTGACAATGGATATCTCTCTGCGTACATGGTGACCGATCCACAACGAATGGAAGCGGAATATAAGGACGCGAAAATTTTGATCACTGATAGAAAGATCTCAAATGTACAAGAGGTGTTGCCGCTTGTTGAGAAACTTCTGCAGGCTGGAAGTAAGGAGTTGGTTATCATCGCGGAGGATGTTGAAGGTGAGGCTCTGGCTACTTTTGTTCTGAACAAACTCCGTGGAATCTTTAGTGTTCTTGCTGTGAAAGCGCCGGCATATGGGGATCGACGAAAGGAGATGCTCAAGGATATTGCTGCACTTACCGGTGGAACGGTTATTACTGAGGAGCTTGGACTTAAGCTGGAAAATGTTGAACTCGCGGATCTTGGGCAGGCGCACAAGGTGATTGCCTCAAGTGAAAAGACTGTGATTGTGGAAGGGAAGGGGAACCAGTCCGATGTTGACGCGCGTGTTGGTGAAATTAAGGTGATGCTTGAAAATAGTTCATCTGATTTTGATAAAGAGAAACTTCTTGAACGAATGGCCAAACTGGCTGGTGGAATTGGTGTTATTAAAGTTGGTGCGGCGACCGAAACAGAACTGAAAGAGAAGAAGCTCCGTATTGAAGATGCTATCTCTGCGACCAAGGCGGCAGTTCAGGAAGGGATTGTTCCGGGTGGTGGAGTTGCTCTTTTGCAGGCGGCTGATGTTTTGGATGAATTAAAGCTTGAGGGCGATGAGCATACTGGAGTATTGCTTGTGCAGGCTGCACTTGCGGCTCCACTTCATCAGATTGCCAAGAATGCCGGTAAAGATGGAGCGGTAATTGTTCAGAAGGTTCGTGAAGGGAAATCTGGAGAAGGGTACGATGCCGCCAATGATGAGTATGTTGATATGATTAAGGCGGGAATTATCGATCCGAAGATGGTGACTCGGAGCGCGATCCAGAATGCTGGGTCGATCGCGGGGATATTCCTGACAACTGAAGGTGCTATTACCGATATTCCAAGTGATAAAGATGACGCGCCGGCTATGCCGGGTGGTGGAGGGATGCCGGGTATGGGGATGATGTAGTTGCTCGTTTACAAGAAAGCCGGCGATTTATCGCCGGCTTTTTGTATGGCTCGAAAAATCTTGGAGGTGGAATAAAATCTGTGCTATAGTTCAGGAAACTATGGCTACTAAGAAATCATCCTCAAAAACTGGGAAAAAGAAGATGACTTCGACCCCTCGGAAATCGGAGAAAAAGGCTAGTACAAAAGCCGCCAGGGGAAAAGCCAAGACAGCTGGGAGTGCCAAGGTCAAAAGTACCAAAAAGACACCAAAATCGACAAAGGCCAAAAGCACCCAAAGCATTACATTAACGAAAAAAACTCGCTCAACAAAAGTGTCGTCCGGGAGAACGACTAAAAGTGTGAGAAAAAACGTGGTAAACGTTGAAGCGGAGACGCCAGTAAAAGTCGAAGTAGAAGCACCAATGAAGATTTCATCGCTGAGCGCGAATGAAGCGCCGACCAATACCTTTACGATACGACAATTGGACGATGTCACGCCGAAAATCGAACCGTTAGTGGACGCGGTAGACCAACTCACCGATGACATTGAATCTATGGAAGACCAAGGCGACAATTTGGACATGAGCTATCACCCGATCCGGAAACCTTCTATGCGGGTTGAACCGGTCGACGACCTCGACGATGTTGATTCAACGGATGACTTTGATTCAGTCTCTTCTGTTTCGGATATTGAAAACATTCCACCCAAAGACATTATTAAAGTGCGCTTTGGGACTTTTGTGAACCTGGTGACGAACCATGACATGGAAGAGGTGGTCGCGGAAAATGCGGAAAAAGAGCTGATTATGGAAGCAAATCTTTTAACAGAGCTGGCCAGCAGCCGTGATCAACGCGAAGAGCGGCGGGTGCCACTCGTTTTTTTGGTGGGAATTGCACTGGGAGTGGTGCTGACCTATATATTCTTTTCAACATAGACTATGGCCAAGCGGCTCAAATATAAACGGATCATGCTCAAACTGTCCGGAGAAGTTCTGGAGGGCGAAAAGGGGAGTGGTATCGATTTTTCAATGGTTGAACAGCTCTGTAAAGAGGTGACAGCCGTGAAGAAAATGGGAGTTGAGGTGGTGATTGTGATTGGAGGTGGAAATTTCTGGCGGTATCGGGATTTTGTGGAATCAGGAATTGATCGTGTGCATTCCGACTATATGGGGATGATGGCGACGATTATGAACTCGCTTGCGTTGAGGAACGGTTTCCGGAAATTTAAAATCGACGCGAGGCCGCTTTCGGCTTTTGCCATGCCGGTGGTGGTTGAAACGTATTTGGTGGAGAAAGGGCTGGCCTACCTTGGCAAAGGAAAGATTGTTATTTGCGCGGGTGGGACCGGAAATCCATTCTTTACAACGGATACAGCTGCGGCGCTCCGGGCGTTGGAACTCAACTGTGACGTGCTCATGAAAGCGACAAAGGTTGATTATGTGTATGATAAAGATCCGGTGAAACATAAAGATGCCAAGAAGTTCAAGAAACTGTCGTATCACAAAGTTCTGGATATGGGACTGGAGGTAATGGACTTGAGTGCTGTGTCACTTTGTGCTGATAATAAGCTCCCGATTGCGGTGTTTAATCTAACCAAGAAAGGAAACATTGCGCGCGTGGTGAAAGGGCAGGATATTGGAACACTTATAACTTAAAAATTTATAGAATATGATGGATAGTGCGATGAATCAGCTGAAAACTGACCTGGATAAAGTGGTTGCTCACCTACAGGACGAGTATTCTCGTTTGCAGATTGGTCGGGCATCGGCGACATTGGTGGAACAGGTGGAGGTTGATGTGTATGGAAGTAAGCAACCGCTCAAGGCTGTGGCTTCTATTTCTGTGCCGGATGCCAAGACGATTCAGATTCAACCATGGGATAAAGCCAATCTTGGACCAATTGAAAAAGCGATTCAGGCTTCTGATATTAATATTGCTCCAGTGAACGATGGTGTGGTTGTGCGACTGAACATCCCCCCACTCACCGAAGAGCGTCGGCGTGATTTAACAAAGGTGGTTCACAAGCTGGCTGAAGACGCGCGTATTTCTGTTCGTACCGCACGGCAGAAGGTTCACGATGAAATCAAGAGTCAACAAAAGAATGGTGATCTTACCGAAGATGATGCCAAAGGAGCGGACAAGAAACTTCAGGAGCACGTCGACAAGGTGAATCAGACCATTGAAGACATGGCTAAGAAGAAGGAGACCGATGTAATGACTGTTTAATTCATGGACTTTTTAATTACTGCGATTGCGTTCCTGCTCATTTTTTCCGTTCTGGTGCTTATCCATGAATGGGGACACTTTACGGCTGCCCGAAGGGCTGGAGTAAAAGTGGAAGAGTTTGGGTTTGGTTTGCCTCCGCGAATCTGGGGAAAGAAAAGAGGGGAGACTCTCTATTCTCTTAACTGGATTCCTTTTGGGGGATTTGTGAAGCTTTTGGGGGAGGACGCGAGTGATGACAAGTTGCGAAAAAACAAGAGGAGCTATTCCAGTAAGTCGCCATGGATACGTCTGTGGATTGTGACTGCCGGAGTATTGATGAATCTGTTTTTGTGCTGGCTTTTGCTGACGATTGGATTTTCAATTGGTATTCAGCCGCTTATTGTTGAGCCAAATCAATTTCTGGAAGCGATTGAGGATGGGAGTATTCAGACCCAGTCGGGATTAGTGATACAAAATGTAAAAGAAGGAAGTCTGGCTGCGGAAGGAGGAGTGAGTTCAGGAGATGTTGTTGTATCCTATAATGGTCAGTCAATTCTGGATGTGAGTCAGATAGCTGGAGATGAGGTTGGTACATTTGAGCTTCGGGGAGAGGATTTGAAGACTGTGGAGTTCCTGCCAGGCGATGTGGTGCTCTATCCTATGACCTACCTTCCACGGGTAAAGGTTCACGCCTTGACTGAAACAGAGAGTGAGCTTCAGGTGGGTGACTTTATTGTCGGAGTTAATGGAGAGCCGATTTATAGTACGACTGAGTTTTTTGAGAGTATTCAAGATGGAGAGAACAGTTTTACGATTGTTCGTGATGATCAGGAAGTGATGGTCAATATGACATTTGGGGAAGCTGAACAGGCTTCAGCAGGTGTGGTGATTGACTATGTTGTTCCAGAAAGTCCGGCGGACCAGGCTGGATTCATGCCAATGGATAAAGTGGTAGCAATTAATGATGAGGGCTTAATGGCTCCGGAGGATTTAGTTGAACGAAACCAGGCTAATCAGGGGTTGCCATCGCTTTATACACTTCAACGTGGAGATGAATTTCTGGATGTTGAGGTTACGCCTGATGAAGATGGGCTTATTGGTGTTCAGATTGCCGAACTGATGACGGTGGATGGTTTGGAAGGAGACGTTTATGATTCTGTGGCACCTCTTTCGGTTATTGAAATTCAAGATGTTCAGTATCCGGTTTGGATCGCGCCGATTAAGGCTGTGGAAGAGACCGGAAAACTGGCAATTTTGACCGTGAATATGTTTGGAGAGGTGGTTCGGCAGTTGGTGACTCAGTTTACCGTTCCCGAAGGTGTTGCGGGGCCGGTTGGTATTGCGCAAATGACCCATACGGTAGTGCAGGAAGGGTTTGGATCACTTCTTCGCTTTATGGCGCTCCTGTCCTTGAGTTTGGCAATTATCAACATTTTCCCTTTTCCGGCACTGGATGGGGGACGTGCCTTCTTTATCCTTATAGAAGTGATCTTTAAACAGCGACTCAGAGGGAGGGCTGAAGCGCTGGTTCATATGGTGGGATTTGCTTTCCTTATGCTCCTTATCGTTGTCGTGACATACAGCGATATTGTGCGTTGGATTTCTGGCTTATAGAAAATGGAAAAGTATGATGGCCTCATACCGTCTGTTCAATTTTTTTGTGCAACAATAGTGACAATTTTGACAAAAAAATCTGATGTTTTTTTAAAGTTGACATAAAAAATGTTGCGACAGATCAGAATCTGATTTCGGGTATCATTGCGCTCTGATTCAAAATGTATTTTGGATGCAAAAAAAATCCATCATTAGTGGGTAGGGAGCTGGAGTGCCCCAAGACCTAGTGAAGAGCTGCAAGCCTTGTAGAAGGCATAAAAAGTCTTTAGTATTGCTTCACTTTCGATTCACATTCAGACACTTCAGCACATGGATAATAAAACTCTGTGGGAGGGGGTCCTTACCCGTCTTGCTCCTCAAATTGGAAAGACAACTATTTTTTCTCTCTTTAAGGATTCCATTATTAAAAATATCGAACACGGAGTTGTGACTGTTGGCGTTCCTACTCCAATCACACTGAACTTTATCCGTGATCGACATGAAATCAGACTCCTTCAGGCTCTGAAAGATCTTTGTTCAGAGGTGAAGCAGCTTAAATTGGAGGTGATGGGCTCTTTGGCTGATAATGAGCATCCATATAAAATTGATATCAAGCTTTTTCAGGATTTGAACGCGCGAAAAATCCGAAAACTTCCAAATAAGAAGGAGGTTATGATCGATGGGATCCGCAGTAAAATGTTCAATCCCCGTTATACGCTCGATAACTTTATTCCGGGACAGGAAAACCAGCTTTCACATGCGGCTTGTAAGGCGGTGGCGGCCAAACCCGGGGATATTTACAATCCGCTCTTCCTTTATGGAGATACCGGTCTTGGGAAGACACATCTTTTGCAGGGGGTTGGGTTGGAGATTCTTAAAAACTTTCCGGATAAAAATGTTGTCTATATGACATCTGAGCGATTTATGAACGAGATTGTCGCGGCAATCGGGAAAAAGCATACCGCTTCATTTAAAGAGAAATATAGAAAAGTGGACTGCTTCATTGTTGATGATGTGCAGTTTTTTGGAAATAAGGCATCGACGCAGTGAGTTCTTTCATACCTTTAATGAACTCTACGATGCGGGGAAACAGATTGTTATGAGTTCGGACAAGCCGCCGCGCGAACTGGATGGTTTGGAAGAACGTTTGAAGAGCCGCTTTGGTATGGGAATGGTGGTGGAGGTTTTGCTTCCGGATTATGAAACCCGTTTGGCGATTTTGAATGAGAAATGTCGTGAACATCAAACATTGATTGACCCTGAAGTTCTTGAATTTATTGCTTTTAACGTTCACCGGAGCGTGCGTGAGCTGGAAGGGATATTGATTAAGACCATGGCCGAGGCGAAGCTGGCTGAAACAACACCAACTATTAAGTCAGCGGCCCGCGCGATTCGAACGCTGAGCCAGGATGAGACAACCTTTAAAGGTATCGCCGTTGATATTGATAAAAGTGTGGTGGTGCGAAGCTGTGACGATGTGATTGATATTGTGGCGGACTATTTTAAGGTTCCAAAAACCGACCTTATCGGCGCGAACAGACGTAAAGAGGTTATGGTTCCACGGCAGATTTCTATGTATCTCATCCGGCATGTTTTGGATCAATCGTATGAAACGATTGGTGAAAGCTTTAGCGGGCGAAACCACACCACTGTTTTGCATGCTTATAATAAGATCGCGACCGAACTGGAAAAGGACACGAGAATTAAGAGGGATGTCAACGCTCTCTTAAAGGAAATGGGTGTTTAAACAGTTTTTCCCTTTACAGCAAGCGATTTGCTGTTATATTTATAGCGATCATTTTTAGCATAATAGCTATGAGACATCGACGTGCAGCAATGCGAAGAGCTCAACGAAGAAAGAGGCCAATTGATTATATTTTGCCCTTTTTGGTGATTTTGAGTATTGGAGTTATTGGTGTTATGGCTTTCCAGGTTTGGAGTAACTGGAATAGTGAAGGAGATGCCAACGTTTATTTTTATGTCGCTCAAGGGCGCGCGCGTGTTTTACCGTACGGACAGTCTGAATGGGACAATGCGTTTAGTGGAACGAAGCTTTTATTGGGAGATGGTTTGAAAACATTGCCGGGTGGGCGTGTTGTTACTGAATTTTTCAATGATACACGGGTTCGTTTGGATAGTGACACAGCAATTACGCTTTCAGACGTGAGTAAGAGTAGTGATAAAGAGGTGATTGCCTTGAATCTGGATAATGGATCGGTGTGGATCAATGGAGAAAAGAGCCCTGGAGTACGGGAAGCCCATTACGAGGTACGGACTGATAACCTTTTGGTCCGTGCGACCGGGACAATTTTTGAGGTTGAAAACAATACAACACAGGTTGTCCGTGTTTTTGAAGGAGATATTGAAGTGGATGTGATTGTTGAGACCGGAGGACAGGAGCGTGTAACAGAAACTCTTGCCGTTGGAGTTGGTCAGGAGATTGTCTTGGATGACGCTACTCTGCGTGCTTTTGAAGGGAATCAAACCCCTTCTGTTTTGATGGCCGTTAGTGATGAGTTTAAAGATTCTGCCTGGTATAGATGGAATGTCCGGGAAGATCAAAATCCAACAGATTTCTCTATTTCAGGATCAAGCTCAAGTATGGTGGATGATGAAACCGATACAGAAATGACTGATGAGGAGACAAATGGTGAAGAAAACCCGGATGATGAAAATTCTGAAGATACAAATGGTGATGAAGGAGAGGAAGATACTGCCAATAATGCTGTCGGATCTTCTGATCAACCGGTGATTACAAGTCCAACCAGTAAAACGACGACAGAAGGTTCGTTTGTTCTTGCCGGAACGGTGAAGGCTGGAACGGCTGCTGTTGTGGTGAACAGTAACCTTGGGGATTATGAACTCAGTCAGTTTAAAGAAGGTGACACAGAATGGTCATATAACGTTTCTGACTCTTTTGGAAACCTGAAGCCAGGTGAGAATACCTATAAAGTGTATGCGGTAAATGAAGATGGTGCCCGAAGCTCTGCGGCAACTATTACTATTACGTATGAAAAGGATAAGGTCGAGATCACTGATGATCTCACCAAGCCGGTTGTGGAGACCTATAATGGATCTTCTTCTTCAACGACAGATGCAAACACTGTTACCGTTATTGGATCGATTAAAGGAGCTGAAAAGGTGGTTGTAAATGGCTACACGCTTTCTCAGTTTACTTCTGGCGGAACACAATGGAAGTATGTTGCCAGCACAGCACTTGGAAACCTGAAGCCTGGAGACAATACGTTTGAGGTGTATGGAATTGATCCTGATGGTAATAAATCAGAGGTGGTGTCATTCACCATTAACTATACCGGAACAGATACAACTCCAGAGCCGGAGGAAACTGCTCCGGAAGAGGATTCAACACCTGCAGAAGAAGAGCCGGCCCCAGAAGAAACTCCAGCCGAAGATTCCGGTGTTGAGTTTGGATTCTAGTTTGGATTCTCAATAAACTCTCTAGAGATATTGGGCTTTGTTCGCCTCGTGTTGGGCGTTGTTTTCGCCATAAATAACTTCTCCGGTGTCGAGAGTCGTCAGATAGAACCAGTAAGGGCTTTCTTCAGGATGAAGGGCTCCCATAAAGCTCTTAAGGCCTGCATT
>CALMAI010000022.1 GCA_937858825.1 uncultured Candidatus Peregrinibacteria bacterium | reverse complement strand
AGGTTTTGTGGCTCTTTTGGATCCAGGATCCGTTTTGGATTTCCGGATTTGACCATACAGAAACGACATGCCCGGGTGCAGGTGTCGCCCATAATCATGAAGGTGGCTGTTCCACCTCTGGCTTTGCCGGTTGTGGGATCTTTTTCACCACTCCAACATTCGCTGATATTTGGGCAACGGGCTTCAACACATACGGTATTGAGATTCTTTTCTTTGAGGAGTTTTTTTATGTTCACGAACTGGTCCGTGGATGGCGGACGTATGCGCATCCAGGGTGGTTTTGGCATGCTCTCTTTTTGCTGGATGAGCCTGGCCGTGAATTTCTTGTTTTGTGGTGTTTGTACACGCATGTCTGAATTGTTACACACGAAAAGGGATAAGTCGAACCCGCCCCGGAAAACCTGGGACGGGCTGAACAGACGTTGGTGGGAGGGGTCAGCTTGTGAAGGCCACCCCGTTGGAACCCTCTCGTGTCTCTGGATTGATGTCGTACACAATCCTTACCGTGGCCCCTCCGTCAGTGGGCCCCTGAAGTTCTACCGTCACGTGGTTGCCTTTGTCCTGCATCCGTAGCGATTCCACTTGGATTTTGACATCTCCAAGCTCTTCGAGGGTGCAGTCAATTCTGCATAATCCTTTTTTTCCCCTTATCATGTTCCCCGGCATGAAGGTGAGGTAACTGAAGTTGGGGTAACTGAGGACTTTGATCTCTGGCATCTGACCTCCTAGTTGTGGAAAGCTCCGCCGTTAAACGAGGAGCAGTTCATGAACGTTGTTCTGCCAAAACATAATGTTTTTCATTAATTTGTCAATAAATTATTGACAAATTAATCTGATTGTTATTCTATGTTCCCTTTAATGTTTTCATAATGTCTGAAAAAAGTTCTTATTTAGATCAAACATTACGGCTCAAGAATATGGTGCGGGACCTGAGCAAAAGTCCTGATCTTGAGGATCTTCCAATTGCATTTTATAGAGAAGAGATTCGTTATAAGGCTCTTGCCGCAACCTCTACCGAATCATCGCCGGAGCGCATATCTGAATATTTTTTTGGGGAGAATATAAATCCGTATGAACAGAAATCATATTCTGAGCATTTGAAAGATATGGGGCCTCGGCCACAAGCAATTCTGGCTACACTGCTTGCACTCTCCACGGTTTTAGGTATTGCGGTTGGAATGAAAACTGAGAACGAATTTGTTGGTACTGGAGCCGGTTTAGCTCTTGCCAGTACAACCTTGCTTCTATTTGATAAACTTATCCATTTGCGTCTGGAGGCGATGCCTGTTTCACAAAGGACGAAAGAGTTTTATCAAAATCTTAAGAAGGTTTATGTCCTTTGCCAAAGACTTCAACATGTGCGGAATGATGGAACATATGAGTCACATGCCCGTGCCCGTTCACTCTATCAGGAGGCTCAGGAGTTGATTATTCAGATGCAGCGCGAATTTGAAGAGTATGAGCAGCGCCACTCTGGTACTTTTCTGAAAAAGGGACTTTAGAGGTTTCCGGCGCTCAGGTATTCGTAGAGGAGGTAACCGACAATGGCAACAATTCCCAGAGCAAAGATGATAGCCCGGTTTTTGTCCTGTTTTTCCTGAATGGCAGGGGAAGCGGTGACGGGGATTTCGGAAGTTTTACGCAATGGGGTTTTTGATAGTCCCTCCGCCGGTGTCGAGTCCTGGGTGTGTTTGATATTGGAAAGAGTGGCTTTTAGTTCAGCTTTTTCTGATTCCGGAATCTGACTGATGTCGTCGTACTGCTTGCCGTTTACCACAACGTTGGTAAGGCCCAACTGCTTTTTTTGATCTGGCGTAAGCGGCAGGTGCTTAATCAAATCTTTTGGGAGTGTTTTTGCCAGTTTGTTCAGATCTCCCAATTTTCCAAGAGCGGCAAACGGGTTTTCGGCAATATCGGGAATCCCGTTATTGTTGTCATCTCCAAGGATTTGCCTGAGTTCCGGTGGCAAATCCTGCATGCTGGAGATCTCTTTTCCGTTGATGAAGATTTTTGGAGCCATAGTTGTGGTTTATTCACCCAACGCCCAAGCCTTTAGTGTTTCGTAGTCGGTTGATCCGCAAATAAACTTTTCTGTCTTGGTGTTGTAGAAGAATGGGACTCCTCCGCAACGACCTGCGTCGAGCTCTTCCAGTTTTTGGGCATTTTTTTCATCGTGCCAACATTCCAGTTTGGTCATGACAATTCCTTCTTCTTGTTCGAGTTGATCGTAAAGGGGCTGCATTTCGTGGCAGTGGGTGCATTCTGTGCCGTAGAAATAGAGCAAATGTTCTTGTGCGTCCGCCATGGTTTTGGGGTTAATTTTATCGACAAAAAAAGGGTAACGGATTTTGGGGTAAAAAAAAAGGGACCTTTTAAGGGGTCCCCTTTTGACGCTTGTTGCGTCGACGTGAGGATTTTTAGGGCGCATAAGGAATGCGACCGTCAATCTTGCGGCGTTCGAGGATTCCCATCCACTCAGACCACCCTCCGCGTATGTTCTGAGCGAGCTCTTCGTAGTCGGAGGGCTCGAGCTCAACATCGAAAATGAAGTGATTGGCCAGGGCGACGTAGACCTCCTTCCTCCCTTTCGAGAGAACTACAGAGAGGACCAGAAACTCCCTCTCTTTTGCCTTGTACACCAGTCCCATCTTCCAGTCGCGAAAATCCACATCTGTGAAGAGTGGATCACATTCATTGTCTTCCTCCCATTTAGGATCTTCTGAATAGGTTTTGGACATGACTGGAATGCCGCAGACTTTGCAGGCCTGGGTCCAGTCTTGCAGGAACCCGCTGAGGTTTTCTGTGTTTTCCATTCCCAGCTTCCGGATCTGATCCAGATTCAGGCGGATGATGGTACTCAACGGAATGCGAATGACGGGATAGTCCATTTTATTACTCCTCGTTGTCAAAGGTTGTGTTCGCTTTTTGCCGCCCGTGCTCGTCAGCATGGGGACATTCGTCAAACATATTTACTTTAGGTTATTTTGCATTTTTGTCAAGTTGATTGAGAGGATTATGAGAAGGAGTATAATGCTGATATGGCGCAGCAAATTACACTTCAGGAAGCGGTGAAGATGGTGCCGAATATGAGCACGATTTTTATTGGTGGATTTGCGCATGTGCGGGCGTGTATGGCTTTTAGCCGTGAAATGATCCGGCAGAAAAAGCATGACATGTATTTTGTGTCTTCCGGCCCGACGGTTCATGTGGATCTTTTGGCTGCGGGAAGAGTGATAACGAAAATGGAGGTGGCGTATAGCGGGATCGAGACGATTGGGCCGGCACCGAATGTGCGACGGCGGATTGAGGACGGGGATTTGCAGGTGGAGGATTATACGAACCTGACGATGACGATGCGATTGTATGGCGGAGCGATTGGGGTTCCTTTTATGCCGACCAAGAGCATGCTGGGGAGCGATTTGGAGAAGAAGTCTTTGATGAAACGTTTGGAGGAGAAAATGGCGGTGGTGGCATGTCCCTTTACGGGCGAAGCAGTGGCGTTGGTGCCGTCGATTAATCCGGATGTGGGCGTGATTCAGGTGCAGCGTGTGGACACGGATGGGAATGTGCAGATTGATGACGCGTTGGCTTCGGATGTGGATGGATTGAAGGCGTCAGACATGAAGATTGTGTTGGCAGAAGAGATTGTGAGCACGGATGTGATTCGGAAGGATCCGAAAAAGACGGTTGTGCCGGGGTTGATGGTCGATTTTATTGTGGAGGTTCCGCACGGCGCGTGGCCGACCGCAATGTATAATTTTTATGATTACGATCAGGATCACATTGAGATGTATGCGGAAATGTGCCGGACGGAAGAGGGGTGGGAGAAGTACAAGAAAGAGTGGGTGCTGCCGAGTGAGGAGAAGATTTTGGCGAAGATTGGAGAGAAGCGGTTGAAGCAGTTGAAGGCGCGGAAGACGCTTGGGTATTAATTTTTATTGGTCACGCATGGCGAAAACATCGTTTACAAACCAGGAGTTGATGGCGATCTGTGGGGCGCGGTTGGTGCCGGATGGCGCTGTTGTGCTCGCGGGGACGGGATTGCCGGTTTTAGCCTGTATGTTGGCGCAGAAACTGCACGCGCCCCATGCGAAAATTGTGTATGAGGGTGGGAATATTGATACGCATAATAAGGAGCTGCCACTTTCGGTGAGTGATCCCCGGCTTATGTATAAGGCTTCAGCTGTGGCCGATTTTCGTGAAAGTTTGGGCGAACTATTGCAGGGTGGATACATTGATATTGGCTTTCTGGGCGGTGCGCAGATTGATCGGTATGGGAATTTGAACTCGACGGCTATCGGTAACTATAAAAAGCCGAAGGTTCGGCTGGTTGGGAGCGGCGGAGCGAACGACATCGCGTCGCTTGCCATGAGCACGTTCATCATCACCAAACATGAAAAACGGAAGTTCCATAAGTGCGATTACATCACTTCTCCCGGGCATTTAAAGGGAGGCGATTCGCGGCTTAAAGCTGGGCTTCGTGGCGAAGGGCCAAAGTTTATTATTACGGATTTGTGTATTATGGATTTTCATCCGCGATCCAAGAAGGCGCGGGTTGTGTCTTTGCATCCGGGCGTGAAGAAAAAGGATGTTTTGAAAAACATGAGCTGGAGGCCGATTATGCCTCGGAAGATTGAGGAAACGAAAGCACCGACGGCAAAAGAGCTGCGGATTTTACGCGAAGAGGTGGATCCGAAAGGGGAGTATTTGGGGTGATTTCTAAAGCGGGAAGACAGCGCTCATTTTTTGGAGCTGTTTTGAAAGTGCGCGATGATTGGGACAATGAGCTTCAACAAGCGTATAGAAGCGCCTGCTGTGGTTGAGGTGTACGGTGTGGGCGAGTTCGTGAATGATGATAGAGTCGACGATTTCCGGAGTGGCGAAGAGCAGGCGCCAGTTGAAGTTGAGGTTTTTCTCACGACTGCAGCTGCCCCAGCGGGTTTTTTGGCCTTTGATGGAAATGCGGTTATAGGTGGTGCCCATTTCTTGTGAGACGGTCGCCGTGCGGGTTTTGAAGTGCTGGGCAGCCTGCTTGCGGAGGTGTTTTTCCAGGGCAGCGCGCGCGTCGGCAGAGGTGTTGGAGTAAATAAGGATTTCCGGGTTGCCGTAGTAAGCAGTATCCGTGGCGGAGTCGAACTCCAGCGCGCGCGCCTCTTTCACGTGCGGCTTTGGCTTTCGCGTTGGGAAAATCCGAATCTTCTTTTTTACCCCTAAAATCGTTATCGCACTTCCATCCTCAATTTTTGGCCGCGCCGCACGTTGCTCCTCCAAATCTTCAACATGTTTCAAAATCCAATCTTCTTTCTGTTTTAAAAATCGTGGCACGCTGCTTAGTGCTGTTCGTATCGGTACGACCACCTCAAATCCACTTTGCTCGCCAATTTTCAGACTCAATCGTTTGGCCCGACTGCTCCGCACCAGGGTATAGGAAACTTCACGCCCATGTATGGTCATTTTTTGGGCGGACACCTCGCGGACAATCCTTTTTTTGATGAGCTTTTTGAACATGGCTTGAGTATTCGACATCGGCACTCTACATTATAGGTGCACATTTTTTAATCTGATATGTATGGCTCTTAAGAACACGATTCAAGACGAATTGAAAAAATCTATGCTGGCCAAGAATGAAACGCGGACCAGTGTTTTGCGTATGTTGAAGGCCGATATTATGAAGTTTGAGGTTTCCGGTGACCGAAAAGAGGCGACCGATGCTGATATTCTTCAGCTAGTTCAGAAAGGGATCAAGTCACGACGAGATTCTGCTGAACAGTTTCGTAATGGTGGCCGTGAAGAGCAGGCTGCTGCGGAAGAGAAAGAGATTGAAGTTTTGATGGAGTTTATGCCTCCACAGATGGATGAACAGGAAATTCTGGAGTTGGCGAAAGCCGCGATTGCTGAAACCGGCGCTGAATCGAAGGCAGATATGGGGAAAGTTATGGGTGCGTTGATGCCAAAAGTTCAGGGGAAAGCTGACGGGACTCTGGTCAGCAAAATTGTGAATGAACTTTTGGGGTAGTTCGCAAAAATTTTCAAAAAGAATAGGCGGGGCTCAGCGATTGCTCGCGAACTCTCCGCCTATGAAGTTCATATCGTCATCCTCAGCAATGCTGGGATGGCGATATGGCTTATTTGTTCAAGGTAATATAGTTGTGAGGAGTTGGAGGATAGCTGACCGGGCCATGGCGTCCGCTGTTGTACGGGCAGCGTGCTTCCAGTGAAAGAAGCGAACGTCGTCTGGCTTGTTCAGGGTGTTCTGGAGTGCTGCATCTTTCAGCATGAGCCCTTCGTCATCGGCCTTCCTGAGAAGGCTGAAGGGTAGCTTGAGCGCGTAAGCGATGGTGCCCTCGGTCTGGGCATCGGCCACGAAGAAGACTCGGTTGGAGTTTGTGCCACATCCAGGGAGCTGAGTCGCCTCGATGCCGTCGATTCCCGCTTCTTCCCACGCTTCTCGTTGCTGTGTCTCGCGATTTGATTCGTTTGGGCTTTTGAACCCGCCGATCGCACAAAACACCATGCCACCCATGTGTGGACGGGACTCCTTGAGGAGACCAACCCACAGTTCACCGGTTTCGTCGATTGCGTAAGGCAGAAGGACGGATCCGCCTCCACCTGCCTCGCGGAACACCCAGCTGTCGTAGCCTTCAGGATGAAGGCCATACTCAAGCGTACCAAACGTGCTGGTGAGCTCAATATGACCTACCTGCACCTCTTCACCATCGATGCGGACAACCCATCCGCGTTCTTTCCCTTCTGGAATTGAATCCAATGTGAATTTCATGTCAATCTCCATAAGGATCGAGCAGATACACCGATATGGTGCTTCTCCCTGGGTACTCCTCCCATACACCAGGCTTAAATGGCTTATTATCTAAGCCGCTTGAGTCTGGTGTATGTTCCTTATCAAAGAACAAATAAGGTGCTACCTTGCTCCGTTTTTCTCTTTTTGTCAATTTGGGTACTTTGTATGCTATGCTGTCCCTACACTTTTTGACTTTTCATGAAAATTTATACAAAAACCGGTGATAAGGGGCAGACAGGGCTTTATGGCGGTGAGCGCGTGGGCAAGGACTCTCCGCGTATGGAGTCGATTGGGACTGTGGATGAGTTGAATGCGATGATTGGGGTGTGCCGCAGCTATTCGCTTCCACCAGAGGCTGCAGAGGTTTTGCATTCTGTTCAGCAACAGTTGTTCGTATTGGGATCGGACCTGGCGACGCCAGTGAATGCCCAGAAGGACGCTCCGCGAATTTCTGCCGAGGATGTGGGGTCTTTGGAAGAGAACATTGACGCTCTCCAGGCCGACCTACCGGAATTGAAGCAGTTTATTTTGCCGGGAGGGACACTTGCCGGTGCGCAGCTACATGCGGCGCGGGCGGTGTGTCGGCGGGCGGAAAGGGCAATTGTTGCCTTTGTTGGTGAAGAGGAATGGGGTGAACTTTGCCTTCAGTATGTGAATCGTTTGTCCGACTTTTTGTTTGTGCTGGCGCGATGGGTGAATCAGGAGGAGGGTGGGCTTGAGGAAGAGTGGAAGGGTCTAGTTTGATTCTTGGTTCTTTTTTACAATTCTGGCGTTGCGCTGCAGGCCGGCACGTTTGGCGCGCATGAGTGGGGAGCCCGCGAAGCGGGCGACATACTCTTCGTCGTCTTTGATAGCCAGGATTTCGTCCAGTGCAATGCTGGATCCGGCAATCGTCACCTTTTTAAACTCCT
>CALMAI010000021.1 GCA_937858825.1 uncultured Candidatus Peregrinibacteria bacterium | reverse complement strand
GTCCGTCCCGGCTTTCATGATCTGCTGTGGAACCCGGCGTTTCTGATGCCGGCCGCGAAGATCTGTTTGCCCCGGGGGTTGCCCCTCGGGACGGTGGAATCGGAGTCTTGCCCATGGGTGAAGGCGACTGTATCACCGGGCACTTCGACATTTCGTCGTTCCCTCCGGCCTTCATCCCCAATCCTCCCGGATCGGAACCGGGTGGATACGGAGGGTGGTCGGCACCGCCCTTCCCAGTTTCGGGTCTTTGCTTCGAACAGTTCAATACACCACCCCTCATTGAAGCGGCCGACACCGGCCCCTTCTTCCACAACAACGCTTTCGATACGTTGGAGGAAGCCATCGAGTTTTACTCCACTCCGGAGTTCAACAACAAGGCCCCGGTGGAATTGAACCTCAAGTTGTTGGACAGCGGTCAGCTCGGCATCGACCTGACGCCGGAGTCATCGGCCAAGATTGGCCGGTTCCTCCGAGTGTTGAACGCCGTCGAGAACCTCCGCCAGACCAACGAGATGGCAAGTGGATCGCTCGGAGCCACGGGTTCGGACGCCAACGACCTCCTTCACATGGGAGTTCTGCAGCTCAAGGACGCCAAGCGAGTCCTGAGCGAAGTGGGCCTCCACCCGGGAGCTGTCGGCCTCATCAAGGCTGCCATCCTCTTGGGCAACATCGCGCAGGCACTGCCACCGTCAGGCCCCGTGCGTCACTTGTTCGTTCAGAACATGCTTCAATTGGGGACCACGGCAAAGCTGCTGATGGTCCACGAGTCCTAGGACTCCCGCCTAAATGCAACCGAGCAAGGTTGCAATCTGTAGGGACCGTTCGGCTTCGAGCCGACAGATCCTGTGGTGGTTGCTTTGATGGCTTTTTTAAGACCTACCAGGTAATTTCTGGTCTTAAAAAGGACATATTAAAGTGATCTTCTATCCTCTCTAAATTCCTAACCTCTTTTTGTTGGCAGATCTCTCTCTGAGGCGATCTCCTCCATTAGAACGTTAAGGGCAAAACGTCACTGTAGCGTGGAGTTGTGTTTCACCGCACAACTCCACATCTCACCTTTCAACAACATGAAGGGCTTTTTAATATGAGAGAATAGTCAAAAGAACAGGAAAAGTAGATTCTTGCAATTTTTAAAGAACCGACTATAGTAATTTCCACTTTGACTGGTCTCCGCAACCGCAGAAACACAGCCAAAGTGCCAACCGCAACTTGAAAAAAGGATAGGAAACCCGTGGATTTACTCAAAGAGTTTGGGTGGGAGCTCACGGCTGCCATCTACCTGGGAGCGGGAGTGTCATTGACTTTGATGCTCCTTGCTATTCCCAAGAGTTGGCTGGCAAAAGCCAGCCAAAGAGCATGGTATATGACCGCCAATGCTCAGACGATCTGGCGCATGCCAGTGGTCTGGCTGGGATGGATCCTGATGTTTGCTTTCGGGCAACACTTCGCAGGGTTCATCCTTGCAGTCTTCGGCCTGGCCATGGACCGTGTAGACGGAAAAACGGCCAAAGGGATGATGGAACTCGAAAATCCAAAAATCCCACACAACGAAAACCTCGGCAAGGTCATCGATCCACTCGCTGACAAGCTGACGTTTTTACCCCCGTTCTTTGTGTTGGCAATCCAGGGAATCGTGCCATGGTGGCTCGTGACGCCATTGGTGTCACTCGAGCTCCTCAGCACTCTCATGCGCAGACCCTTCCACCTCCTGATCAGTTATCAAAAAACTGAAAAGGAAAGGAAGGATCAGGCCACAGGAATCGGAAAGCTGAAGGTGATGTTTCAATTCGTCACCCTCTTGGCTTGTGGGCCGCTCATCTTCGGATGGACGACCTACTCACTCTGGATTCCAGGGATACTCACAGGCATGACGCTTGTCTTTGGGGCGTTGAGCGTTCTCTCTCGGATGTCCCTTCGGGGTCGATCCAAAGAAGTGAACGATCAGCTCACCGACGCGTTTAGCCACGAGTAAAATCCTCCGACACAAAGTTGCGGTACGCTCATCCATAAGGATGGGCGCAAGCCGACCCACGTTCTAACACGCGGGTCGGCTTCCATCTACACAAATACGACCATAATAGGCTAAAAGGTCAATTCACCGCAATTGACTCCTTGTACGCTACAACCTAATATAAACTCAAACCCTTTTCGCATAAAAATCAAAAAGGGCGCGCGTTTTTCAACAGCAAATTTACCCAAATTCATGGAAAACTTTCAAAGTCTTCTCATACTTATGGTGACCGTTTGGGTCGCCGGAAAACTATTTCGAGCCATTCGTCTCCCTGTCATCTTCGGAGAACTGCTCGGAGGTGTCATTGTGGGGCCAATGGTTCTTGGACTCATTGATCCGGGAAGCCATACAGTTGAACTCCTGGCTGAACTCGGGATTTTCTTCCTTATGTTTCATTCAGGACTGGAGGCAGATCCACACGAGCTGGCAAAAGCATCAAAAAAATCCCTTCTCATAGCAGCCGGTGGAATAATCCTCCCTTTTATTGGAGGATACTTCATCGCCACCGCTTTCGGGCAGACAATGGTACCCGCGCTCTACATAGCTCTCTGCATTTCTGTAACAGCTATTCCAATCACAGCACGCCTGCTGAAAGACTATAAAATCCAGCGAACAAATACCGCGCATGTCACCATTGGAGCCGCGATTCTTAATGACATCATGGCCTTTATTCTCTTCTCGGTTATTATGAGCCTTCATGCTAATGGAGACATTCAGCCCATAGAAATCGTCTGGCTGGTTGCCCAGGTTGGACTCTTCTTTGGAGTTGTTATGTGGCTTGGATTCAAACTTTCAAAATACATGGGCAAAGCACTCGAAAACAAAGGATTCACCTTCGCACTCATTGTGGCTATGGGACTTGGTTTATTGGCGGAATCCATTGGTCTCCACATGATTCTTGGAGCATTTCTGGCCGGACTCTTTATCCGTGAAGAGGTTTTGGACGATAAAATTTTCACAAAAATCGAAGACAGAATTTACGGTCTAAGTTATGGATTCCTGGGCCCGATTTTCTTCGCAAGCCTGGCCTTTAACATCGACTTTAGTGCTTTTTATACCCAGCCAATCTTCCTGGTGGCATTGGTCATTGTAGCAATTATCGGAAAAATGATCGGAGCTGGCGGAGGAGCACTCATCCAAAAAATGAAAACCAAAGACGCGCTCCTTATTGCCGTTGCCATGAATGCACGTGGAGCAATGGAGCTGGTCCTTGCCTCTATCGGCTACGAGGCGGGAATCCTGGATCAATCATCACTATCCATCCTTGTTATCATGGCATTCGTAACAACCATGATCACCATCTTCGCCATGAAACCTATCGTGAAGAGGATTCGGGCAACATCATAAAGCCTCAAAACTCCAAAAAGAATGAAAATCACCCTTGTTTTTCATTCTTTTTTCATGTAAAAAATTGCCTTGAAAATAACCCTCATGCAATGAACATCATTGACAATACCGATACCAGAGTTGACCTGGATGAGCTGATTGATCGCTATAATGAAGGGGAGCAAAGACGTGCTCAAAGGTCACACGCTGGAGCATTTCTTGGTATCGACATGGACAATACAATGTTCAAAAACGATCTTGGAGTACTCGTTTTTTTGGAAAAGCTGAACGATCCACATTTTTGGGATTTTGAAGTAGATGAGTTCTCAAAATTGCTCATGCCAAGAATGTACCGGCATGCCCTGGAAGAGGGATCACAAGGGTTTCATGCCGAGCATGTTTCTCCGCAACTGAGTCAACTGGCACTGGATCTCCACGCTGACTGTACCAAACTCTACGAACTCATTAAGAGGATAATCCAAAGCGGTTCAACAGATAAAGAAATGGAACGAAAAGTCATTCGGGAATTTGCGCGAAAAATGGTGGAGTTCGATCAAATCTTTATCCGTATTGATTCCCATCTGACCAACCTTTTCGCCATGCCTCTCCTCATGAGAACACGATTTTTTGCAGGAAAAGAGCTCGGTGACGTCCACAAAATGACCCAGCGCGTTATGGATCGAAACGAAACAGCAGTCGATCGAATCATTGATCTGAACATCTCACCAGAACTCAGACAAGATTTAGGATTAAGAGTAACAGACGAACAGATCGAAGAAGCCCATGGAAAACCATCAAAACATAAAGAGGTGGACCGACTGGTTGTGCCGGTAAGAGAAGTCCGCGATATTATTCGAAAAACATTCCTCAGCTGGGAAAAAACACTCGGTGTTGTACTCACGGCAAATCTTCATGGTATCGGCGAAACAGCCGTCGATAACTCTATTTATGACTTTATAAGGAGACAGGATTTTAAAGGAACAGTCATCGGAACAAAATTAGTAAAACAGGCAGGAGTATTGGCACCACGCATTTTGGGAGAACCAATTTTAGGAGATCAAAAAGTTGTAAAAGCGGCAAAAATTACAGCTAACACCAATAAACACTTTGCATTGGCCTTCGGAGACTCACCATCAACAGACGGAAAAATGCTGAAAAAAGCTTTGGACGAAAAAGGATCTGCTATAATCGTGACAGAAGACATCGAAGAAGCAAAACGACGATTCTACAAGCCACTCAATTTGGAAGATGTGACAGAAGAAGTAAGCAGAAGAATTTATTATCTTGATATTAGCCAATCCGCCTAATGAAAGTCCTCTACACCCGTGACCAGATCGACCAAAGAATCAGCCAAATGGCTGAAGAGATCTCTCGGGACTATGAAGGAAAAGATATTTTGGCGATCGGTCTTTTGAAAGGGTGTACAGTTTTTATGTCACACCTGCTTGTTCAGATTAAGGGAAGTGTAGAGATCGATTTCATGACCATCAGCAGCTATAAACACGGTTCACGCAGTGAAAACTTTAAATTTATCCAGGATCTGGACACCGAAGTAGCAGGCCGTGATGTGCTCATCATCGAAGACATTATCGATACCGGAAAAACCATGGCATTCACCGTAAAACACCTGGAAGCACGCGGTGCCAAAAGCATTGAAATCGCAACATTTGTAGACAAACAAGAACGCCGCAGCCAAGAAACCAAAAAAGCCAAGTATGTTGGCTTCCACTATGATGAAGCCCCCTTCATCATTGGATTCGGATTCGACTTTGGCGGACGTTATCGCAACCTCCCAGAGGTCTACCAAATGGAAGAGCAGGATCACAAAGCTGCGGCGCAGGCCTAACCGTACTTTTCTGTGTGAACATTGTCGGTTGCTCCTTTCTCCTTCAAAATAGCCTGAATGTCATCAACCATTTGCGGATTTCCACAAAGATAAAAATCCTGACTCCCGCATTCTTCAAGCTGCGCCGGAATCACATTCGTGACGCGCCCATCATAATAGTTTTCCTTCATCTCTCCTTCCGGACGACTAATACAGTTAAAAACTTTAAAGTTCGGATGTTTTTCAGCATCAATATAACCCTCAAAAAAGCTGTCACAATAAGCATCCTTCATATGGCGGGAACCAAAAAATAGCTGAACATCAGCCTGAGCATCCTGATCCAAAAGCTGTTTTACCATCGGTACAAACGGCGCCAGTCCGGTCCCCGTAGCAATGAACACCTTTGGCCGATCCGACTCCTTTACCGTAAACTTCCCAAGCGCTTTTCCAATCAGTTGCAATGTATCGCCCGGCTCACACGCCTCAAAAAACTGCGACGCCGGCCCACCAACACGCACGTCAATCAAAAGCGTCATAATTGTATCGTTAATCGCGACCAGCGAATACGACCGGAAAACCTTCGGAGCCACCATCAAAACCACAAACTGCCCCGGAATAAACGGGAGCGTCTCCGGCATGGCCAGATCAAACACATAAACGCCTTCCATCAGACGAATCTTTTTTGAAATTGTTAACTCCTTTGCGTTCATATAATCAATAAAGTGCTCCGCCATTATACACATCACTGTGCTATAATCCACCTGTGAAAAAATATACTCTTCAATTCGGGCTTCTGGCATTGGCACTGCTCATTCCGACGCAAACACTTGCCGGATATTATGATGCACGCACCGTTGCTCAGGGCCAAACCGTTGAAATTTTTATTCCCGCAGACAATGTAGAAAAAGTTGAAGGATCTTTCGATGGTGAACCAATCTATTTTTATCCAATTGAACGCGAACCCAAATTTGACGAGCCGATTACCCGCGCCGAATTCCTGAAACTCATGTTCCAGAATCACGACTTTGGAGAGGTCGATATATCCAATGCACAAATCTTCCCAGACGTACCCAAAGACAATCCCTATTATGAGGAGATTACCAAAGCCGCAGCACTTAACATTATAAACGGGTACGAAGATGGATATTTTAGGCCATACACCACCATCACTCGCGGGCAGGCTGCCAAAATTGTCGTGCAAGCCTTTGACCCCGAACCGGTTTTGGACGAAGCCCCACGGTTTACCGACATTCCCAACAACCACCGCTTCTTTGAACACGTGAACGCCGCTGTTCGGGCAGAAATCTTTAAAGGATACCCGGATGGACTCATGCGCCCCGATCGGGAAATTAATTTTTCAGAAGCAGAAATTGTAATGGATCGGGCGGCAAATCCCAATGAACTCATCCCGTTTGGACAGAAATCATATTTCCGTGGATTTTTGGGAATTCATCGATTAAGCGATCTCACGACCAAGAACGTCAACCTTACCATTACGCAGAAACCGTTATCACAAGCAGAAGATTCACTTCAGACAGCCCACGCGGCTGAATCCCAATCTACAGAAGAAACCATCCCATTCAGTATCACGGCTTCCAGCTACCCAACCATCTCCTTTTCCATGCAGCAGGGAGCATATGATCTCTTTGCCGAAGAAAAACTGGACCAGACCTGGAAACTTATCGACGAAGCCAGGGCCAATTCCAACCTGGAAAAACTATGGGAAGGAAAATTTATCATGCCAACAACCGGCGAACTCACTCTCGGCTATGGAGACAAGCTGTACATTAACGGATCTTACGCCGGATCCCACTTTGGCCTGGACCTTGCCAACACCGAAGGAACAGAAATCTACGCCTCCAACACCGGTATAGTAACCCTTTCTTCCGACACACCATCATACGGAAACGTCATCATTATTGACCATGGACAGAATGTCTTTACAATGTATTTGCATATGTCGGAACTGGTCGCGACAGAAGGACAAAAAGTCCAAAAAGGCGATCTCATTGGAAAAATGGGCGCCACGGGCATCGCCACCGGCTCACATCTACACTTTACACAGTTCATCGGCAGCATTATTGTGGACAACAATGAATGGCTCGAACAAGAATTTAACTAAAAAACTATGATTATTGGATGGATTCTCAACGCACTCGCGATCCTTGGCGCGGCATACCTGCTCCCGGGAGTTGAACTGGAAGGATTTGTGACAGCATTGGTACTCTCGCTCATCCTTGGGCTCATTAACGTTTTTGTAAAACCGATTGTGTTATTGCTTACTTTACCGGCAACAATTCTCACGCTTGGACTCTTCATCTTTGTCGTCAACGCGCTCATGATCCTTTTGGCCGACTATTTCATGGCCGAATTTTCAGTCCAAAGTTTCTGGTGGGCACTACTCTTCAGTGTTGTTCTGTCTGTGTTTAACAGCATATTGCAGGGATTTAAAGTGATTCGGATATAAAAATATTGACGGTGAGTATACGCTCACCTATAATGCAGTCACTGTATTTCAATAGCTGCATTTATTCCAATGAGAATTCGCTCAATAAACAGGCAACCTTCCAAAAAAGAGGTTCTCCAGGTTTTGGCTCGATACCTCCGGGTTCAACCAGCTCAGAGCATGAGAACACACAAGCTGGAACTCGCTGTTCGCAGTCTCAACTTGAATCGACTTCCTTAGCTTGATGGAGTATTCTGAAACTGGTAGATTCAAGCCTAACCTTAATGGAAGGACATGGAAGTAATCAGATCCGCAGATATGCGTAAGCATAGATTGGATGTTAAAAACGCACTTCGGCACAATCCAGAATTGGATGAAGAGAGTCGACGCCGTTTAGAGATACAAATGAAAATGGCGGAAGTGCATTCCAAGGTTGAATCGCGAGCAGGTATTCGACTCAACACGGTAATGTCTGGTGGACCATCTCATGCTGCGGCATTTGTATCAAAATCAAACATTGAACAAGGGAAGCAGGAAGCAGAAATTGTTGTACACACGCTCAACGACCCAGAACATGCTATTCATGCAGGAATTCACGAAGCATGGCATATAAAGAGCCGATTCACCGCAATTGAAATGGAAAAAGAGCTTCATCCAGAACATCTTCAGCTTTTACAACAAACATTGGGAATCCAGGAACTGGACCAAACATTCTGGGTGGAAGGATTTAACGAACTCTCCACCATTCAGGATGTAGGAAAAGATGCAAACTGCGCGTACAACGCGGCAGAAGTTCCGGCAGCCCAAAAGCTGGAAAATCTCTGTATACAATGGACCGGAGAATCACTTCTTGGTTCATACCGTAGCGCTGATAAACAAAGCTTCTACAACCGTCTTCGCAAACTTTGCGATCTCCTCATGGCCGATCAAATTCGCCGACAACTTTTACAAAACTAAATGAATCCCTACAAAGAATCCTTCTACATCACCGACGAAGTTTCCAACAACGCTTTTAATCTCAAGAAAAGAATTCATAAACGCATTTATGTTCCGGCTTTGAAAGAAGGAAAAGTAAAAGATGTACAAATCGGATCAAAAATCGTTTTCGAAGATCTGGATGACGACGGGTGTCCAACACCATGTCTCGGTTTGGACCATTTTATCCAGACTCAGCTGGCAAACGCGCCAACATACATTTTCGACAATCATAATCACGCTTTTGCTTTTTGGTGCATGGAACATCAGAACGGCAACATCCAAAGAAAAGCCAAACTCATTCATATTGACCAGCACAAAGATACACGAAAGCCAAAATCGTATCTGGAAGAAGATGAAATAGAAGACATTGAAAAAGTGCATGAATACGTCAACACCGTTCTGAACGTCGGCAATTTTATCCCTCCGGCACAAGAGGCCGGACTGGTCGACGAACTGGTCATCATTGATTCAATCGCATCAATGGAGTCCTTCGAAAAAGAGGAACAGGACAACACCAACATGATCCTGGACATTGACCTCGACTTTTTCTCACCGGACATGAGTTACATTTCTGACGATTACAAAGTCGAATTCATTCGCAAACTCATCCCACAAGCAAGCATCATCACCATTGCAACCTCTCCATTTTTTATTGGACAAAAGGAAGCACTTCATTTTCTCCGCGAGATCAGCGATGGCTTTGAAAAATAAGGAATGAACTTGAATCCTGAGGAGGGATGAGTATACTTTTCTCGTTATTGCAGATTTTTCATGTCCAAAAAAACAGAAAAGAAAGAAGGAAACAAATCAAAAGAGTCTTTCACGAAGCTTGGAGTCATCTTCCTGGCAATTCTCATTGTTGCGAACACTATTCAGATTGCCAACATGGGAAGTATTGTTGAACGTGTTGATCGGTACAACCAGGGAGTTATAGATGAGCTTGGAGGATTTCGTCAGGATGTCATTGCGTTCGGGAACGACATGAATGAAATGCGCAGTTACCTTTTGCTTCCAACTAAAAACTACTCATTCATGGAGCAAAATGAGGAGGTTGAGGAAGAAGACAAACAAGAAACCTCAAAGACGCAGCAGGCACTCTACCAATTCCTGGGACAGTACGCGGAAGAGGCACAAGCCGCAGAAAACTACGAAAAAGCAAAGCAACAATTAACGACTTTACACCAAAATCCAGAGCTGACAGCAGCACTCACAGAGTCAGAAATGGTGGCAGGCCCGGTTGAACAAACCGAAGTAAGCAGTTCATTCAAAATATCAGCAGCCGGCAATCCACTTTTTTCAATACTGGCCGACCCATCGTCAACAGAGCTGAAGGTTCAAAGTATTTTGGGAACCGAAACACTCAATGAAACCAATACACTCAAGGATCTCATACAATATGTAACCAGTAATAAAGACAAGGTCATCAGAGCAAAAGAGCTTCTGGAAGCAATGAAGGCGGGAGTCTTGAATCTTCAAAACAATCAGAATGTTGCAGCCAGCATGGCAGAGAAAAACATTAGTTTTGATTCTACGCCAACAGAAGACGAAACAGGATTTCATTACCAC
>CALMAI010000020.1 GCA_937858825.1 uncultured Candidatus Peregrinibacteria bacterium | reverse complement strand
AAACACAGAGTATCCTCCATGTCCTTTCGCTACGTTGTTAATGAGCTCCTGCATCATAACGGTTTTTCCTACTCCGGCTCCTCCAAAGAGCGCAATCTTACCACCCTTAATGAATGGGCAAAGCAGGTCGATAACCTTCACTCCAGTTTCAAACACCTCCAACGATTCACTTTGCTCTGTAAACGATGGTGCCTCAGCATGGATCGGCCGGGTCTCAACGTTCTCTGGCATATCCTCTCCTTCATCAATCACATCTCCAGTCACATTAAATACACGCCCAAGTGTGTTTGGTCCAACAGGAACAGAAATCGGCGCCTTGGTGTCGATAACTTCATCACCAACAGCAAGCCCATCAGTCGTGGTCATAGAAACCGTTCGAACCGCTCCACCTCCAAGGTGAGCCTGAACTTCCAACACAACCTTATTTCCATTTGGTCCCTCTACTTCAAGCGCAGAATAAGTATCCGGAATGTGATCGGTAAAATATACATCCACCACCACACCCACAATACGGGCAATCTTTCCTTTTGGAAGATCAGATGGATTATCCATAGTCATTTGTTTCTCGGTTTTAGTAGCCATATTTCGTTAAGATAAAGAATAGTTTTATTAGTATGATTAAGCCATCGATCCGCTCACCAGCTCCGCAATTTCTTGGGTGATGGCTGCCTGGCGAGCCTTATTAAATTGAAGTGTAAGCCGATGGATAATATCCCCAGCCGCATCCGTCGCGTTTTGCATCGCAATCATACGGCTCGAATACTCCGCCGCTTTCAGTTCCAAGAAGCTTTGCACAAAGAGTGCATGCACAATTTGCAACACCAACTCCTCCTGGAACTCCGCTTCACTCGGTTCATAAATCATTGGAGGTTCAAAATCTTCCTCTTCATCCTTCTCTGTCACAGAATCCAAACCTTCGGCCAAAGCCTCAGCGTTCAAATGCTCATCAATCATCTCCAGTCCAAACGGCAGGAATGTCTTCACCACAGGATAAAACACCAATGAGTTCTTATAGTGTGGTGCTGCCATCACAATCTGCTTCACCTTCTTCTTATCCCAATACTCCAGAATCGCATCAATCAAATCGAGCGCTTCAAGAGAACTCATATCCTCATTCACTCCATTAAAAGATTGGTCGATCGGAATATTATTGTACTTCGCGTAGTCCATACTCTTCTTTCCAATCGTCACCAGAATCCGATCCTCAGCCGGCGTATTCATCCACAGTCCAGACTGGAAAAGACCTTTAATCAAACGCGAATTAAGCGCTCCACAAAGACCTTTGTCAGAAGTATAAAGAACAAAAACGGTCTTTCCGCTCTCACGTTGTTCGCACAAAGACATGTCGGTATTCTCATCAAATCCACGCTTCAAAATATTCAACAGCTCCCACGCAAAACCACGCGAACTAATCGCTTTCTTTTGGAATTTGCGCATCTTACTCGCCGCCACCAACTGCATCGCCTTGGTAATTTTGCGAGTATTCTTGGTCGCTTTAATCTTTTTCTTAATTTCGTTCAGTGATCCGCTCATAGCTTGAGTGCGAGTTAATAATTAGCTAAAGAAATCTTTCATAACCTGCTCCAGTTCCGTCTTAATATCATCGGTCAATTCCTTCTTATCCATAATCTTGTCCACAAGCCCAGCCTGCGTTCCTTCCACGTGCGCAATAAGCGAATGGATCTTTGCTACAACTTCATCCTCTGGAACGCTATCCAGGAATCCTCCATTCGCAGCCCAGATAATCACAACCTCCTGCCACAGTTTCCATGGAGAGTTTTGAGCTTGTTTCATGGCTTCCACGATTCGTTTACCACGGGTCAATTTTCGCTTGGTCGCTTCATCAAGATCAGATGCGAACTGGCTAAACGCTTCCAATTCGTAGTACTGAGAAAGCTCCAGTTTGAGTGTTCCGGAAATCTTTTTAATAATCTTGGTTTGAGCCGATCCTCCCACACGCGATACAGAGATACCAACGTTAATCGCTGGTCGCACACCGCGGTTAAAGAGATCCGTTTCAAGGAAGATCTGTCCATCAGTAATAGAAATCACGTTGGTTGGGATGTACGCAGATACGTCACCAGCTTGTGTTTCAATGATTGGAAGAGCCGTCATAGAACCTCCACCATACTTTTCGTTCAGCTTCGCAGCCCGCTCCAAAAGTCGGGAATGAAGATAGAAGACATCACCAGGATACGCTTCACGTCCAGGTGGTCGTCGTAGAAGAAGGGACATTTCACGATACGCCACCGCGTGCTTCGAAAGATCATCGAATACAATCAACACATCTTTTCCCTGATCCATAAAATACTCACCGATCGCCGCACCAGCATATGGTGCCAGAAACTGCATAACCGCAGACGAAGCTGACGGCGCAGAAACAATCAACGAGTAATCCAAAGCTCCATGCTCTTTCAATGTCCGGTAGATTTGTGCAGTCTTCGATTCACGTTGTCCAACCGCTACATAAATACAGATCATATCTTGATCTTTTTGGTTCAAAATAGTGTCGATCGCAACCGCAGTTTTACCAGTTTGGCGGTCTCCAATAATCAACTCACGTTGTCCACGCCCAATCGGCACCAACGCATCGATCGCCAAAATACCGGTTTGCACAGGTTGGTGTACCGACTTACGAGTCATCACACCCGGAGCAATCTTTTCATGAAGATATCGTTTCTCTGCCTTAATCGCGCTCCCCCCATCAACTGGCTCTCCCATTGGATCGAGCACACGTCCAATCACATCATCACTCACTCCCAAATCCAAGAACTGCCCGTTCGCTTCAACAAAAAGGCCTTCACGAACCCCTTCTCCAGACTGAAGAACCAACGCGTACGCCATGTCCTTCTCAAGGTTCATCACCAATGCCTGGTTATTCGTTCCCTGAACGGTAATCACTTCTCCCATCTTCAAACCGGTCAAACCCTTCACCGCAATAACTCCATCTTTATAGGATTGAATCACCCCATGCCGGGTCTCTCCACCTTCAGACTCATCCCGGTCCAAAAAGAATGCCTCTTCAATGTTTTCTAAAAATACTTGTAGTTGATCTGTAGCCATAATGAATAATTAAGATAATTGATAAGCAAGTTGAGAAATTTTCTGAATCTTAGAAAGCCAAGAGTGGTCCATCACTTTCCCATCGATAAACACTCGAAGCCCTCCAATAATTTGTGGATTGATCTGAAACTCCAGAAACGAATATGGATGTTTCTTGGCAAAATGCGCGCGCACTTCCTGACGAATCCCCTTCTCAATCTCTTGTGATGACTGAACAATAATAGTTGGTTCTTCCTTAAAGTCTCGTAGGAATTTTTGTGCCTCTTCCGAAATCTCCTGATAAGTCGATCCCAGAACATAGTCACGCATTGCTTTACGGAAAAAAGAATCACCCGGGAACACCTCTTTCAACATTGCCAACTGTTTATCTTCACTTTCAAAAAAGAAACTCCGGTCAAACAGATCCAGTTTTGTTGCAAAATCCTTGGCAGCATAATCGGCAAGAGCTTCAAGAAGCTGCTTGTTTTCCGACAAAAATCCATCGTTCATAAAGTTGATTGAACCATGAACCTGCTCCAAAAAAGTGGCCTCTTTCACAGTGGCCAAATAGTCCACAAACGCCTTCGGATAGTCACCCAAATGCTTTTGAATTGCAGCTCGGCGTGCACTCTCATCCATCTTCATGAATCCTTGCTCATCCTTCATGAGCTTCAGTGCGTCCCGCAAAAATGATCCCAGAGTTGTTAAGAACATATTACTGTTTATAAAGTTTCCATGCTTCTTGGGTGCTTTCTTCAATCACCTCTTTTGGTACCTTGTTATGAACGATGTGAAGAACCATCTTCTCCACCAAAGCCATAACCTCCTTTTGAACACCAACTTTAAGGTTGGCCTTCTCCTCACTTACTACTTTCTTCACATCCTCGATCATCTTTGCTTTCTTCGCATCAATTTCGGCATCAGAATCCTTACGTTTTTGCTCAATTTCCTGATGGAGCCGTTTCATCTCTTCTTCCATCCTGGATTGCATTTCCTCCTTCTCCTGAGCCATTTTTTCGCGAGCCTTCACCAGCTCTTCCTTCAGCTTCTCCGCCTCTCCAACATTGTCAGAGATCACTTTTCGCCGCTTCTCCATCATCTCAATGACTGGTTTGGTAAAAAATTTCCCAAGCACCAGCACAACGATGCCAAAGTTGACTGCGTAGAGCAGGAGGGCCGAAATATCAATGCCTAAGCGGCCTAAACTTTCCATAATGATTCGCGTAAATAATTAATGTGTGTGTTCCACGTGCTGTTCAGCACTTTGTTGAAATAGTTTCTACTTTGGGTAGGCGGCGAGAAAATTCAGACGAGACTGTATTGAAACATACAGTGAGGACGAATTTTCGACGCCAACACCCTCAAAATAAAACTAAACAACAAAGAGGAGGATCAACGCTACAACGAGCGAGTAAATACCAGTCGACTCAGTAATCGCCATACCAACAAGCATGTTAGAGAAAATCTTGTCGGCCATCTTTGGGTTACGAGCCATAGCTTCAATAGCCTTACCAGCTACGAAACCTTCTCCAATACCAGGCCCAAGGGCTCCAAGTCCCATACAGATACCTGCTGCGAGAAATTTTAGTGCTTCATCCATGTGAATAAAAAATTATGAAGTAAATAAATAAGTAATAAGTATATTTAAGTGGCCAATGCCTCTTTCTTTTTCGACTTCTCCTCTTTCCCCTGCTCAACCGCCTCTTCAATGGTGTTGTGCATTCCAGCAATAAACGAGAGCGACAACACCGCGAAAACCAAAGCTTGAATTAATCCAGACAAAAGTCCCAATAAATAAAATGGTACCGGAACAATGTATCGCGTAAACACCGAAAGGCTCGCAATCACCACTACCATAACCTCTCCAGCGAAAATATTTCCAAAAAGACGCGCTGAAAGCGAAATCACCTTCGCAAGCTCACCAACAATATCCAAAAGTCCAAGAAAGATATCGAGCAAAGCCTGGCCAACATCAGCCGGTTTTCTAATCTTCAGAATCGATCCAATCTTAATAAAGTTTCCTGCCCATTTGGCTGGCGACATACTAATCGCAATCACATTCGAAACCAGGAACGTAATAATCGCCAAAGCCAATGTAAGACTAAAGTGCGATGTCGGCGCCCGGAACACATTCACTCCATCCGCCACAATACTCTGTGTCAAAGGAATGATTGTGAACTGATTCGAAATAAAAATGAAAAGGAACAAAGAAACAATCAGCCCCAAATAACGCTTTGCCTTTTTTGCATCACCTCCGTATGCCTGCAAAAGCTGATCGTAGAAAAATCCAACAACACCCTCTGCCACAATCTGCGCATTCCCAGGAACAATCTTCAATTTCGCACGCACATAAAACACAAATCCAAATAAAACCAACGTCACAAAGACAGCCGTCAACATGCTCGAGGTCACATCGACCCCTGCAATGTTCATAAGCACCTCTGGTGCGACCGCAATGTTTGGAGTGTTTTCCATAATGTTTAAAGAGAACGTAATCGTTTAATAATCACAAACTGCGCCAACGGGAAAGAAAGCAGCACCGCGGCAATAATCGCGATAGGCCTGGTTCCCATAACACTGTCAATTCCGTAACCAATCAAAGCAGCAATCCCGGCCACAAGAGCAGAGATCAGAACAATGTTCAGATGTGCCTGAATTCTTTTTTTTGCAAACTTATCCATATGAGCTGCATTTTCCTGCTCATCTTTATTGAGTGCCTCTTTATTTTTTGCCTCGTCTTTCAAGAAAATTGACATAAAAAATTATTGACCCTTAATTTTTGGTCGGAAAGAGTTTAGGCCCACTTTTTAAAAAAATCAATACTGAAAAATTTTAAATTCTCATGAATATCTTTTTATACATTTGACAAATTTATGACCAAGAAGTTATACCTCTACCGCCTCATCAGGTGACAGTTCGGCAATTCCGCCGGGCTCTCTTCCCGGGAGTAATGACGATGATCCTCAAAAAACCATTTTCGGTTTCAATCCACAACCGAGAGGGGGTGATCCTCGTCTAACGGAGGGCTAATCCCCCTCCACCCCACATTTCAGAGGCAACGGTTCCCGCACGCTCGGGCGCCAGGCGGCAAAGTCACAGCGCGTGATTCGGGCAATCCTGCTCCGACCACGCCCGACCTTGCCGCCTTTTTCCAAAGACAGAAAAATGCTATCCTTAACACATGATCTCCAGATTCAAATCAAAAGGAAAAACACTCTACGAACTATACGACACCGTCTTCATCCACTGTCCAAAGTGCGACAAAAAGGCAGTTATTCGCAAAACTGCCAACGACAAACAACTCACCTGCACCGCCTGCTCATACACAAAAAAAGGATCCCTCCCCATCCACACCTACTTCCCAAAACTCTGGCTCCGCACCCGTTGCGGCCGTCACGAACTCTGGGCACTCAACCCCGAACACCTCCAATATATTAAGGAGTACGTAAGCGCCAAACTTCGCGAAAGAACCAAAGACCCAGAAAGCGGATGGTCCAACCAAAGCATCGAAAGCCGTCTTCCCCAATGGATCAAATCTGCCAAAAACCGCGACCTCGTTCTTAAGTGCGTCAAAAAGCTGGAAGAGAGATTATAAAAGAAGCACAGAAATCCCCTCTTGACTTCCCGCTTCCCATACCTATAATACCAAGGCCCTTTTCAGGGGCTTTCTTGTGCGATTATCGCTCAAAAACAACCATATCTTATTTAACCTTTATATATCCACATGTCTGAAGACCTTCGCAAACTCCGGAACTTTGGGATTATCGCCCACATTGATGCCGGTAAAACAACAACCACAGAACGTATTCTTTTTTACACCGGAATCACCTACAAAATCGGAGAAGTACACGAAGGTGCTGCCACCATGGACTGGATGGAACAAGAGCGAGAACGTGGAATCACCATTACATCAGCCGCAACAACATGTGAATGGAAAGACTGCCGATACAACATTATCGACACTCCAGGTCACGTAGACTTCACCGCCGAAGTAGAACGTTCTATGCGTGTTTTGGATGGAGGAGTTGTGGTTTTCGACGGATCGCAAGGTGTAGAACCACAATCAGAAACTGTATGGCGACAAGCCGACAAGTATGGAGTACCCCGAATCGCGTTTGTGAATAAGATGGACAAAATTGGAGCTGACTTCTTCATGAGTCTTAAATCAGTACACGACCGACTTAACCCACACGCAGTTGCAGCCCAACTTCCAATTGGATTCGAAAGCTCATTTGAAGGAGTTGTCGATCTTCTTGAAAGACAAGCCTACAAATTCTCTGGAGACATGGGAGAAAACGTTCTCGAAGCGGAAGTACCAGAAGATTTAAAAGAACAAATGGAAGAGTACCGGGCAATCCTCGTTGAAAAAATTGCTGAAAACGACGACGCAGTTATGGAAAAATTCCTTGAAGGAGAAGAGATCAGCGTTGAAGAACTCAAAGCTGGACTCCGCCGATGTGTTATCGCGACCAAACTCTTCCCGGTTTACTGTGGAAGCTCACTTGCGAACAAAGGTGTGCAAAAAGTTTTGGATGCTGTAAACGATTTCCTTCCATCACCACTTGATGTTCCACCTATTAAAGGAACAAACCCAGACACAGAAGAAGTAGAAGAACGACCTTCAGACGAAACAAAACCGTTCGCCGCTCTCGTCTTTAAAATTGCAACCGATCCATTCGTTGGAAAACTTGCATACATCCGTGTGTACTCTGGAAAGGTTGACTCTGGATCATACGCACTGAACGCATCAACCGGAGACAAAGAACGCATCAGCCGTCTCCTTCAAATGCACTCAAACGACCGAAAAGAGATCAAACAGGTAAAAGCCGGAGACATCGCGGCGGTAGTCGGACTCAAGAACGTTCGAACCGGACAAACTCTTTCTGCGGAAAACGCACCGATTCTTCTTGAATCAATCACCTTCCCGGAACCAGTTATCCAAATTGCTATCGAACCAAAGACCAAAGCCGACCAGGAAAAGATGGGTATGGCTCTCCAAAAACTTGCCGAAGAAGATCCAACCTTCCGGGTTCAAACCGACGAAGAAACCAGCCAGACACTTATCTCTGGTATGGGAGAACTTCACCTCGACATTCTCGTAGACCGAATGAAACGTGAATTTAAGGTCGAAGCGAACATCGGACGACCGCAGGTTGCTTACCGGGAAACACTCCAAAACCCGGTACAGGCAGAAGAAAAGTATGTGAAACAAACTGGTGGTCGTGGTCAATACGGACACGTCCTTATTAAGGTAGAACCAAACGAAGCAGGAAAAGGATACGAATTCGTGAACAACATTGTTGGAGGTAAAATTCCTCGAGAGTACATCCCTGCAGTAGACAAAGGTATTCAGGAAGCAATGACACGTGGTGTCGTAGCCGGATACCCAATCGTAGACGTAAAAGTTGAACTCTACGACGGTTCATACCACGACGTCGACTCGAACGAAATGGCCTTTAAGGTTGCGGGATCTCTCGCCTTCCAAAAAGCTGCCCGACAGGCAAGCCCAGCTCTTCTTGAACCAATCATGAAAGTTGAGGTCACTACTCCAGACGAATTCTTCGGAGACGTTATGGGTAACCTTAACTCACGACGTGGACAAATCTACGAAACTGGAGACCGTGGAATGGCCAAGTTCATCAACGCTTACGTTCCACTCTCAGAAATGTTCGGATACGCAACCGACCTCCGATCTATGTCTCAAGGTCGTGCCGCCTACGCAATGGAGTTCGAAAAATACGACAAAGTACCAAACAACGTTGCCGAAAAGATTAAAGAAGAACGTGGAGCAACATCCAAAGCAGACGAGTAAAAAACAGCACAAAGAACAAGCTCAAGAAGACGCCTACTCTAAGGCGTCTTCTTTTTATTGAAACATCGCACAAAAACCATAAGAAAATCTAAAAAAACCCCTTGCATTAGCATTTCATTTCCTATAGTATCTCTTCGCATTTCTTTAATGCACCACTTAACGACTGCCAATTTTCCTCTCCAACAAAAGAAAAATTGAGCACCCAAAAGTGGAGAAACTTAAGAAGGAAATCAATTTAAAAAAACCTTAACCTCCCAATTATTATGGCAGATCAAAAATTTGACCGATCAAAACCACACGTTAACGTCGGAACTATTGGACACGTTGACCATGGTAAAACAACTTTGACAGCAGCTATTGCATCTTACTGTGCTAAGAAGGGAATGGCTCAAGCTCGATCATATGCGGATATTGATAACGCGCCGGAAGAAAAGGCACGTGGTATTACTATTGCTACATCTCACCAAGAGTACGAAACAGAAAAGCGACACTACGCTCACGTGGACTGTCCAGGACACGCCGACTACGTTAAGAACATGATTACTGGTGCGGCTCAAATGGACGGTGCGATTCTCGTAGTATCTGCTGCAGACGGACCAATGCCACAAACTCGTGAGCACATCCTTCTTGCAAAGCAGGTGATGGTACCAAAGATCGTTGTCTTCTTGAACAAGATGGACATGGCTGATCCTGAAATTGCTGAACTTTCAGAAATCGAAGTTCGAGACCTTCTAAAAAAGTACGACTTCGACGGAGACAACACTCCAGTTATTAAGGGTTCTGCCCTTAAGGCTCTCGAAAACCTCGACGACGCTGAAGCTACCAAGCCAATTCAGGAACTTCTTGATGCTCTTGATAGCTACATCCCAGACCCAGTACGTGACCTCGACAAGCCATTCATTATGCCTGTAGAGGACGTGTTCTCTATTAAGGGACGTGGAACAGTTGCAACTGGTAAGGTTGACGCTGGTGTTGTTAAGGTGAATGAAGAAGTTGAAATCGTTGGAATTAAGCCAACTCAAAAAGTTGTAGTAACTGGTGTTGAAATGTTCAAGAAACTTCTTGATCAAGGTCAGGCTGGTGACAACGTTGGACTTCTCCTTCGAGGTATTGAACGTGACGACATTGTTCGTGGACAGGTTATTTGTAAGCCAGGAACAATTAAGCCACACAAGAAGTTCAAGGCTGAAATCTATGTTTTGACAAAGGAAGAAGGTGGACGACACACTCCATTCTTCAAAGGATACAAGCCACAGTTCTACATCCGAACAACAGACGTAACTGGTTCTTGCCAGCTTCCAGAAGGAACAGAAATGGTAATGCCTGGGGACAACGTTGTTATGGAAATCGAGCTCGGTTCAGAAATCGCGCTTGATGCAGGAACACGTTTTGCTATCCGTGAAGGTGGACGAACTGTTGGAGCAGGTGTTGTATCAGAAATTATTGAATAATCATGGCATCTAAGCAGAAGATCAGAATCAAGATTCAAGCGTTCGACCACAAGGTTGCCGACGACTCAGCTCGACTCATCATTGATACAGCTGAACGGACAGGAGCCATTGTGGCAGGGCCAATCCCCCTTCCTACGAAGACCGAGAAGTTTACAGTGAACAAATCAACATTCGTTCACAAAACTTCAAGAGAACAGTACGAAATTCGAACGCACAAAAGACTTATTGATATCACTGAAAGTACACCGAAGACTGTTGACGCCCTCACGAACTTAAGCCTTCCAGCGGGTGTCGACATCGAAATTAAAATGTTAGTATCTCAAGCCGCTGCGAAAGCAGCATAATGAAAACAACTCATTATGTTATCCAAGGATCGGCGGGTTCATATGAATCTTCCCTCCATCCCACCAAGTGGGAATAACCTCTAAAGTATTATGACCGGAATTCTCGGAAAAAAAATAGGTATGACACGCATCATTCGACAAGATGATGGCCGCGTGATCCCCATGACAATCGTGAAGTGTGAACCAAACGTAATCACACAAATCAAAACGGTTGAAAAGGATGGATATCCGGCGATAGTCCTGGGATTTGATGCGCTCGCAAAACCTAGAAAAAGCAAGAAGTACAAATACATGAAAGAGTTTCGGATCGATGCCGAAACAGAACAAAAGAAAGGAGATGCAGTAACTATTGAAATGTTTGAAGAAGGAGACGTTGTAAAGATCACCGGAACCTCAAAAGGTAAAGGGTTCCAGGGTGTAATTAAAAGACACAACTTTGCACGAGGTCCTCAAAGTCACGGTTCTCACCACAATCGGGAACCCGGCTCAGTAGGAGGATGTGCGAGACCAGGTAACATTCAACGAGGTAAAAAACTCCCTGGACACATGGGTCTCAATCAAGTAACACTCTCTCGCGCATCAGTCGTCTACATCGATAAAGAAAAAAATCTTATCGGAATCAAGGGAGCAGTCCCAGGAAGTAAAAACTCACTTATCGCAATTAAGAAAGTATCACAATAAATATGGCTAAAGTAGCACTCTACAACCAGAAAGGAGATAAAAAGGGAGACGTTACCGTTTCCGACGCAATCTTCGCAGCCAAATTCAACGAGGATTTGATCCATCAGGCTCTCGTTCGGCAACTGGCTAACGCTCGTCTTGGTATGATCGCTCATACAAAAACCCGCGCAGAAGTTCGTGGTGGTGGACGCAAACCATTCCGTCAAAAAGGAACTGGTCGTGCCCGGCAAGGTTCTACACGAAGTCCACAACAAATTGGTGGTGGAGTCGCACATGGACCACGAAACAACCGAAACTTCAAGAAAGACATGCCAAAGAAACAACGACGATTGGCTCTCTTCTCTGCCCTCTCCGCAAAACTTGGAGAAAACAAAATTATCGCTCTCGATAAATACGAAGGAGAAGTAAAGACCAAGCCGTTCGCAGAAATGCTCAAGAAGCTACCAATTGAAAAGGATGTACTCGTAGTGGTAGCAGAAAAGAATGAACTCATTCAGAAATCAAGCAGCAACATTCCATTTGCAAAATCACTTCTCGTGAACTATCTCAACATCGCCGATCTTCAAAAGTATGACACTGTTCTCTTTGAAGAGGCAGCTCTCAAGAAGATCGAAGAGGTATTCATTGAGAAAACATCTAACAAAGAAGAATAATGAAAGCTATCCAAACCATCATCAGACCGGTCGTAACAGAAAAAGCAATTCGAATGAATGATACATTCACCTACGCTTTCTACGTTAACGCCCGGGCAACAAAGATCGATGTAAAAGAAGCAGTAAAAGAGCTCTACGGTCACGAAGTTGACACCGTTCGAATGCTTGTCACCCCTAAAAAGGTTCGTGGCGGACGAGGACGAGTGGCGACCAAGCGACAACGTATGAAAAAAGCTCTCGTAACTCTCAAGGGTCGAAAGAAGATCGACCTCACCAAGGTTTCTAAAGAAAAGAAGAAATAATAATACCGAACAATCACCATAACTATGGCAATTAAAGTATACAAACCGACAACACCAGGACGACGTAACATGAGCGGATACTCATTCGATGAGATCACCAAGAAACGTCCAGAAAAAAGCCTTATCTCAAAGAAAAACAGTAAGGCCGGACGAAACAACCAAGGAAAGATCACCATTCGTCACCAGGGTGGAGGACATAAGAAGCTCTATCGAATTGTGGACTTCAAGATGAAAGACAAGGTTGGAATTCCAGCCAAGGTTGTGGCGATCGAATACGATCCAAACCGAACAGCATACATCATGCTTGTGACCTACGCAGACGGAGAAAAACGATACCACCTTGCACCAGAAGGAGTCGAAGTTGGAACAGAAATTATTACTAAAGAAAAGTGTAAAGCCAAGAAAGGAAACCGAATGGCATTGAAGAATGTACCACCAGGATACTCAATCTTTAACGTCGAGCTCAAGCTTGGACGTGGTGGACAGATCATCCGATCAGCAGGATCAAAAGGAAAAGTAGTAGCAGTAGAAGGAGAATTCGCACAAGTTGAACTCCCATCAGGAGAAGTTCGACTCATCAATAAAGACTGCATGGCGACTATCGGAGTTGTAAGCAATGCTGAACACCAGAACATTAAGATTGGAAAAGCAGGACGAAATCGATGGAAAGGAAAAAGACCATCAGTACGCGGTAAAGTTATGAACCCGAACGACCATCCACACGGAGGTGGAGAAGGACTTCAATCAATCGGTTTGAAGAATCCAAAGACTCCATGGGGAATGCCAGCGCTCGGATTCAAGACACGACGACGGAAATACAGCGACAAGCTTATTGTGAAGAACCGCCGTCTTAAGAAAAAAAAGTAATCTAACTCTCTGAACTATGTCACGTAGTGCTAAAAAAGGACCATTTGTAGACCCAAAGCTACTCAAGAAAGTAGATAACATGAACAATGCAGGACAGAAGAAGATTATCAAAACATGGTCTCGAAAATGTGTTATCTCTCCAGAATTCGTAGGACATACCTTCGCAGTTCACAATGGGAAACAACACATCCCAGTATTTGTAACTGAAAACATGGTAGGACATCGACTCGGAGAGTTCGCTCCAACTCGAAAATTCCGAAGCCATGGAGGAAAACTCGCTAAAGAAGCCGGTAAGTAAAATCACTTAAACCACTATGAAAGCAACCGCAAAATCATTACGAATCACACCAAAGAAGCTTAACCTTATTGCTGATCTCATCCGTAATAAAGATGCAGTAGAAGCAATGGAGATTCTCGACTTCCTTCCAAAGAAAGGTGCCAAGGTTCTCAACAAAGTTGTTACCAGCGCTGTAGCAAACGCCAAGACCAACTTTAAACAGGACGAATCAAGCCTCTACATTAAAGAAGTTGTTGTGTCAAAAGGAACAAGTTTCAAGCGATGGATCCCAGGATCACGCGGACGGGCAAATCCTCGAGTAAAGAGAAACGCACACGTAACAGTAACCGTTGCCGTGAAAGAAGCAGCCCCTGCTAAGAAAGAAAAGAAAACAACTGCCAAGGCAGCTCCAAAAGCTCCAGCCAAAGCAAAGACAACAGAAAAAGCGACAAAAGCTGAACCAAAGAAAACAGAGCCGAAGAAGGCATCAACTAAAGATACTAAAAAAGCATAACCAACCTCATTTATGGGACAAAAAGTCGATCCAAATATCTTACGTATAGGCATTACCCGGAGCTGGGACTCTAAATGGTATGCCAACAAACGAGACTACAGCAAATACTTGCTCAAGGATCTGAAGATTGAAAAGATCATTCGTGAAAAACTTGAAGATGCATCAGTTTCAAGGATCGAAATCCATCGGACTTCAAACAAGGTTATCATCAATATTCACAGCGCAAAACCAGGTCTCATTATTGGACGACAAGGTGCTGGAATCGAAGCCCTCAAAGAAGAACTTGAAAAGAAATTCCACGAAGAGTTTAGCCTCAGTATTAAAGAGATCTCAAAGCCAGCTATCGATGCTCGACTTCTGGGAGAAAACATTGCAAAGCAGATTGAAAAACGAATTTCATACCGCCGGGCAGCAAAAATGGCAGTAGAAAAAGCATTGGAAAGTGGAGCACAGGGAGCAAAAATCTCTCTTGCAGGACGATTAAACGGAGTAGAAATCGCGCGATCAGAATTCTTCTCTAAAGGAAAAATTCCTCTACACACCCTCCGTGCCAATATCGATTACGCTAAGACAGTAGCAAAAACCACCTACGGAACAATCGGAATTAAGGTATGGGTTTACAAGGGAGATGTGTTCAAAAAGAAGAAAGAAGTACAAGTAACAGAAATGGGTCAATAAATCTTGATTTTAAAGGTTAGATCAGTATAATCAGACAGCTTAAAACGCACTATGCTTACACCAAAGAAGACTAAATACAGGAAAACACACCGCCTCCGGGGAGACGTAAACGGTGTCGCAACACGCGGAACCCAAGTCGCATTCGGACAGTACGGACTCAAAGCGATGGGTGGAGGAGAAATCACTTCGAGACAAATCGAAGCAGCCCGACGTGCTATGACCCGGTACATCAAACGTGGAGGAAAAATCTGGATTCGAATCTTCCCTCACAAAGCTGTAACTCAAAAAGCAGCTGAAGTACCAATGGGATCAGGTAAAGGTGCTCTCGAAAAATATGTGGCAGCTATCAAAGCAGGAGTTATTATGTTTGAAATGGACGGTGTTGAAAGAGAAATCGCAAAAGAAGCTATGCGTCTCGCAGCGCAAAAACTCCCAGTAAAATGCAAATTCATAGACTCTAACGAAATCCTCTAAATGCTTACAACGAAAGAAATCCGACAACTACCGACAAAAGATTTGCAGGCTGAGCTTGAAAAGCTTTCTCGAGATCTCATGAAGATCAAGATGAATATCGAAGGAACATCAGATCGACATAAGGCAGAATCACTTCGAAAACAGATTGCCCGAATCAAGACAGTACAACGAGAAGTTCAACTGGAAGAAGCAACAAAGGCACCAGCAGAGAAAGAGGTTAAAGAAGAAAAAGCTAGCAAATAACAGACCTATTTAAACACACTCACACATGCGAACTAAAAAAGGAATAGTAACGAGCACAAAGATGGACAAGACTATTGTTGTCACTGTCCACACCTATAAGACACACCCAAAGTATAAAAAGAGATACCAGATCTCAAAGAAATTCTACGCACACGATGAAGAAAATAAGTGCCAGGTAGGTGACAAAGTCACCATCTACGAAAGCAAACCACTCTCAAAGCTCAAAAGATGGACAGTAGAAGCTCCATCAAAAGAGAAAAAAGAAGAAAAGAAGGAAGCAGCTAAGAAATAATAATCACACTCACAAAGCAAAACCATGATCCAACAGGAATCACTCGTAAAAGTAGCGGACAACAGCGGAGCCAAGATGGCCAAAGTCATCAAGGTGCTCGGTGGATCCCGAAAACGATACGCTCGTATCGGTGAGGTAGTAGTCGTTGCCATTAAGCAGGCTGCTCCACGTGGAACCGTAAAAACACACGCTGTAGAACAAGGAGTTGTAGTGCGAACTGTGAAAGAGATCCCAAGAAAAGACGGAAGTTACCTTCGATTCAGTGAAAACGCTATCGTTATCATCAATAAAGAAGGACAACCAAAAGGAACACGTGTTTTCGGACCTATCGCCCGCGAACTCCGTGACGCTGGTTACCAAAAAATTATTAGTTTAGCACCAGAAGTACTGTAATTACGAACCCATGAAACTCAAAGTAAACGACAAAGTATTGGTTATCTCTGGAAAGGACAAAGGAAAGTCCGGAAAGATCATCAAAATCGACCATAAGCACAACCGTGTAACTGTCGAAAAGGTGAACATCCGAACCAAACACATCCGAAAAACTCAGCAACGAGCAGGAGATCGAATCCAATACGAAGCATCTATTCATGCTTCAAACGTTATGATCCTCGATCCAAAAGAAAATAAACCAACTCGAGTCGGATATAAGAAGAGTGAAAACGGTAAAAAAGAGCGCATCGCAAAACTTTCAGGAGCATCTCTCGACAGTGCCCCAAAGACAACCAAGAAGGCGGCTCCAAAGAAAGAAGAGAAACCAACTAAATCTAAAAAGAAAGTAATTAAAGCTTAACAATGGCAACACCAGTATCAATCAAAGAGCACTACACCAAGGAAATCGCTCCTGCACTCCAAAAGGAGCTCGGGATTAAGAACATCCATGCTGTCCCTGCACTCAAAACAGTAAAGATCAACATTGGTCTTGGACCACTCGTTGCGGCAAAGAAAGACTATAGCGATGTTCTTGAGAACATTGCATCAATCACCGGACAAAAGCCGGTTGTCAACAAAGCCCGAAAATCTATTTCGAACTTTAAAATCCGTGAAGGAATGCCAGTTGGAGCATCAGTAACACTTCGAGGAAAGACAATGTACGACTTCATGACCAAACTGATCCACGTAACATTTCCACGAATTCGTGACTTCCGAGGATTCTCCGCAAAAGCATTCGATGGAAATGGAAACTACAGTGTTGGAATCAAAGAAAATACCGTATTCCCAGAAATCAACCCAGACGCAGTAGACAAAATTCATGGACTTCAAATCACAATTGTAACGACAGCAACCGACGACGAACAGGGATACAAACTTTTGAAGGCAATGGGATTTCCATTCCAACCACTCCCACAAAAAAAATCTGAACAATCATAAACCTCTTATCAATGGCTCGTACAGCACTCAAAGTTAAAACTCAAAAACGACAGAAAGCGCTCAAGAAAGCACTAACATCTGGTAAAAAAGCACACCACTCAACAAAGGTGTACAACCGATGTAAGCTCTGCGGACGAATTGGAGGTTTTATGCGACGATTTCAAATGTGCCGAATTTGCTTCCGAGAAAATGCTCGAGCCGGAAAAATTATGGGAATCAAGAAATCATCCTGGTAATACTCCCCTACTCATAACGAACAGACAATAAATTTACAAACATGATCACAACAGACCCAATCGCAGACCTTTTAACACGGATTCGAAATGCCTACATGGCAGGAAAAGAGTCCCTCGTGATCCCACACTCAAAGACTAAAGTGGCAATCCTTGAAGTAATGAAAAAGAGAAACTTCATTCACGATTATAAAGAGGCAAAAGGAGAAAAATTCCCAGAAATTAATGTAACGCTCAGCGAAAACCGACAAGGCATCACTCTCAAAAGAATCAGCAAACCAGGACAACGAATTTACGTAAAATCAGGAAGCCTCACAAAGATTAACGGAGGACTTGGAGTCGCGATCGTTTCAACTCCAAAAGGAATTATGAGCGCAGAAGAGGCAAAGAAAGCGAACATTGGAGGAGAACTTATGTGTGAAATCTACTAACAACAATAACTTAGTTACCATGTCACGAATCGGAAAACTACCAATAGAGATACCAAGCGGAGTAACCGTTGAAATAAAAGACGGAAACCATGTCTTTGTAAAAGGACCAAAAGGAGAACTCAATGTTAAGATCCACGAGAAAATCAACCTTGAAGTAAAAGAAGGCCAGGTATTGGTAACAAGAAAAGACGAAGAGAAGTTCAGCATGAGCCTTCATGGTCTCAGCCGGACACTCATCAACAACCTTGTTGAAGGAGTAACCAAAGGATTCGAAAAGCGACTTGAAATCAATGGAGTTGGTTATCGTGCCAACATTCAGGGACGAAAAGCCGTATTGAGTCTCGGATTCTCTCACCCAGTAGAATACGAAGCCCCTGAAGGAATTGAACTAGCTATTGATAAAGACAAAAAGAACGTTATTATCGTGTCCGGCATCGACAAGCAAGTCGTTGGCCAGGTAGCAGCAAAAATCCGATCATATCGAAAACCTGAACCTTATAAAGGAAAAGGAATCCGGTACGAAGGAGAAATGGTACGACGTAAGGCTGGTAAAGCTGCTGCAGGTAAAGAATAAACTCATTTAAACCATGAAAACTCTTAAGAAAACAGTTAACCGAATCAAGCGAGGCGCACGCGTACGTGCGAAGCTCCAGGGAACAGCAGAAAGACCACGACTTGTTGTCTTCCGCAGCCTGAACAACCACTATGCTCAGCTTATCGACGATCAAAAAGGTGTTACCCTTGCAAGCGCATCAGATGTGAAAGAAAAAGGAAAGACCACCAAAGTTGAACGGGCGAAGAAAGTTGGAGCCATGATCGCAGAAGCAGCGAAAGAAAAGAAGATTACTACATGTGTCTTTGATCGAAACGGATACAAATATCACGGTCGCGTAAAAGCCCTTGCAGAAGGTGCTCGAGAAGGCGGCCTCCAATTCTAACCATAACCTAACCTCTAACCGAAATGGCGAAACCACAAGGAAAAAACCGACGACGAGCTCCCCGAGAGCCAAAAGAGTTCGAAGAAGAAGTGATTCAGATTGACCGCGTTACTCGTGTAGTAAAAGGTGGTCGACGTCTCCGTTTCCGAGCGACTGTTGTTGTTGGAAACAAGAAAGGAAAGGTTGGATTGGGAGTTGGAAAATCAACAGAAGTGCAAGGAGCAATTCAAAAAGCTATTTCACAAGCAAAGAAATCACTCATTACCGTGCCAATGGCCGGACAAACCATTCCACACCGAGTGAAACTCAAATATAAGAGTGCCCACCTCCTCCTCATGCCAGCTTGTCCTGGTACAGGAATCATTGCAGGTGGACCACTTCGTAAGATCATTGAGCTTTCTGGTGTAGAAGACGTACTTTCAAAATCACTTGGAAACAACAACAAGCTCACAAACAGCCAAGCTGCAATCCGGGCTTTGAGCCAACTTCAAGAGATTCCATGGTTGAAGAAAGCAGAACCAAAAACTCCGAACGCCAAAGAAGAAAAGAAACCAGCAGCAAAAGAGACACAAGCATCTAGCAAAGCAAAGAAGCCAGTAAAAAAGGCTGCTCCAAAAAAAGAATCACCTAAGAAATAATCAATCATGTCTAAACTCCTCAATCTTAAAAGCAAACACGGCGCGCGAAAGAAGTCCAAAAGAGTTGGACGAGGTAACGCATCTGGACTCGGAACCTACGCAGGGCGTGGACTGAACGGACAAAAGTCACGAACAGGAGGTGGAGTTCGACCTGGGTTTGAAGGTGGACAAACTCCACTCTATCGAAAAATGCCAAAGCTTAAAGGGTTCAACAACGTGAACCGTGTAAAATATCAGGTTGTAAACGTTGCCAAACTCAACAGCTTTGATGACAACGCAGAAATCACCGTTGAAACACTCTACGAGAAAAATATGGTTCCAAGCAAAGCTCAACCACTCAAAATTCTTGGAGAAGGAGAACTCACAAAGAAAGTAAAAGTTACTGCCGATAAATTCTCTGCTGAAGCACGAAAAAAGATTGAAGCAGCAAAAGGAACAGTTGTTGAACTCATGGCTCAAGAGCAACCAAAGGAAGAAAAGGCCGCAAAGGCTGAGTAACTCGCATAAATCGACTTCATGAACTACCTACTGCAAATCTGGAAATCAAAGGATCTGCGTAAAAAGATCCTTTTCACATTGGGAATTTTGGTCATTTTCCGAATTCTCGCGCAAATCACTATTCCGGGAGCCAACACCGAGTCTCTCAAACTCATTTTCCAACAAAACCAACTCCTTGGAACCTTCAGCCTTCTCACTGGTGGAAGCGCGGAAAACTTCTCTATCATCTTGATGGGACTTTCTCCATATATTAACGCATCCATCATCCTTCAACTGCTCACGGTTATTATCCCAAGCATGGAAGCCCTTTCAAAAGAAGGAGATCAGGGCCGACGAAAAATCAATCAATACACACGGTGGCTCACTGTGCCGATCGCTTTCCTTCAGTCATACGGAATGATCGCGCTCCTCAATTCACAGTCACCTGTGCCAATTGTTGAAAACATTGGTCAGCCAACAGTGATTCTTCCAATCATGCTCACAGTAGCAACTGGATCAATCCTTCTCATGTGGCTCGGTGAACTGATCACAGAAAAAGGAATTGGAAACGGAGTATCGCTCCTCATCTTTGCCGGAATCGTGGCGAGCATCCCACAAATCATTGCTCAAAACCTGGCACTCATTGAAAGATCAACCGACCAACTCGTACCTTTTGTTATTGGATTGATCATCACTATTGCGCTGGCAATCATTGTTATGCTCATTACCGAGGGTGTCCGAAACATTCCAATCACTTATGCAGGACGTGGAGTTCGGGCCAAAGGTGTAGAATCAAGTCTTCCACTTCGCGTCAATCAGGCCGGAATGATTCCGATTATCTTTGGTATCTCTGTTGTGAGTTTTCCAGGACTGCTTGCGTCATTCCTCCAAAACTCTGGAGACGAAGGTCTTCGAAACTTTGGATCATTTCTTTCTTCAAACTTCCACGACCAAAGTGCAACATATATCATTATTTATTTCCTCATCGTGATCGCTTTCACATACTTTTATGTATCGATCACATTCAACCCAGAACAAGTAGCTGAAAACATTCAGAAACGAGGTGGATACATTCCAGGAATCCGCCCGGGAAAAGAGACTGCCCAATATCTTTCAAACGTTTCAAACCGACTCAATCTTTGGGGAGGTCTGTTCATTGGATTCATTGCCATATCTCCTCTCTTACTCAGCATCCTCTTTGTAAGCCTCAACCTTGGTGCCGTTACCATGATCCTTTCAGGTGCCGGACTCATCATCGTTGTTGGTGATGTTCTGGAGATTCTTCGTCAGATCAACGCACAGTTGGTCATGCACGATTACAACAAACTCTACTAATACATGGACATCGCATTATTTGGCATACAAGGTTCCGGAAAAGGAACGATCGCACGAGCGGTATGCGCCAAATACGGTTTTCACTATTTTGAAACAGGTGGTGAACTTCGGAAACTGGCATCACAAGACAGTGAACTTGCTCAAAAAGTAAAAGCGGTCATGGAGTCTGGAAGTCTCGTTTCCAACGAAATCGTTATGGAGATTATTGAAGATTTCATGAACTCTCTCCCAGACGACAAACCAATCGTTTTTGATGGAATTCCCCGAAAGCCCGTTCAGGCAACAACCTTTGATGCCCTTATGGAGAAGAAAGATCGCGACTTCATGGGAATTCTGGTTGAAGTACCAGAAGACATGGCGATGGAAAGACTCACCAAGCGACGTGTTTGCAGCAAATGTAAAAGCGTTTATCCGGCAGACTACAAAGAAGAAGCTTGCGAAAAATGCGGCGGCGAACTCGTGACCCGCTCAGACGATAATCCCGAAAGCATCAAAACCCGCTTCCACGCATATTTTGACGAAACCTATCCGGTCATCGAAAAATACAAATCCGAAGACAAACTCATTACTATCGACGGAACTCCAGATATTGAAACCGTCCGCGACAATGTATTCACATTATTAGAAGAGAAAGAGCTCGTATAACACTCTATTCATGCGCTACTGGGAAGAAAACGGCCTCCGTATTGGCATCAAAAATGAAGAAGAAATGGCCCACATGCGGGAAAGTGGTCGGATTTTGGGTATTATTCTTGCAGAAGTTGAACAGATGATCGCTCCAGGCATCACAGGTTTGGACATCGATGCCAAAGCAGCATCCATTATGGAGAAATTTAATGTGAAAGCATCCTTTAAGGGATACCAGGGATTTCCAAATGTTGCCTGTATCAATATAAACAACCAGGTTGTTCATGGCATCCCAACAGATCGTGTTCTTCAGGAAGGCGATATTATTACTGTGGACTGCGGGGTAATCTATAAAGGATTCCATTCCGATTCAGCTATTAGCGTTGGCGTTGGAAACATAAGCCCGGAAGCACAAAAACTTATTTCCACTGCCGAAAAAGCTCTGAAAAAAGGGATCGAAACTGCAAAAGCCGGAATCCGTGTCGGAAAAATCAGTGAGATCATAGAAAAAACCATAGAAAAAACCGGTTTCTCAGTCGTTCATGATCTGATTGGACATGGAATTGGCACCGAACTTCATGAAGATCCACCAGTCCCAAACTTTAAAGATTCAGACCCCGGTCCCCTCCTTCAACCAGGAATGACAATTGCCATTGAACCTATTATTACAGCCGGCCGACCGGAAATTACACTCGAAAAGGACAACTGGACCTACATTACCAGTGACGGATCACTTGCCACACAAGTTGAACACACTATCGCCATTACTGAAAAAGGGGTAGAAATTCTCACCAAAAGACCAGCATTATAACCCGAAAAAAAGTGTTGCATTGGCAAATGATTTTATGTAGAATCCTTACGCTTTATCCGAAAATTTATTTGTTTTAAGACAAAAACAGCACATACGCCCATGGCAAAAGAGGTAATCGAAGTACTAGGGGAAGTGGTAGAAACCCTTCCTAATGCGATGTTTCGCGTCAGACTTATTGACGAAAACTACAACCAAGAGATCCTTGCACATATTTCCGGGCGAATGCGCATCAACCACATTCGGATTCTACCAGGTGACACTGTTACCATTGAATTGACCCCTTACGATCTTACAAAAGGGCGAATTATCTTCCGTCATAAGAAGAGCAAGAAGCAACTTTTGGAAGAGCAACAGCAACAACAAGAAGCAGAAGCAGCAATTGAAGAACAAAATGAAGAGTCAGGCCAAGAAGCCGAAGAATCAGAAAAAGAATAACTTATAAAAATCATGAAAGTACGATCATCAGTAAAAAAAATGTGCGACAAGTGCAAAGTCATTCGACGCCGGGGAGTTATCCGAGTAATTTGCAACAACGATCCACGTCATAAACAACGTCAAGGAAAATAAATTAATCTTATATGGCACGTATAGCTGGAGTAAACCTCCCAAAAGAAAAACGCGTAGAAGTTGGACTCACTGCCATTTATGGCATTGGTCGAAGCGTCAGTAAAAAGCTTCTCATGGAAGCCAATATTGATCTCAACACAAAAGTAAAAGATCTAAGCGAAAACCAACTGGCTATTCTCCGTGAAAAGATTGAAAAAATGCCAGTAGAAGGTGACTTACGACGACGAATCCAAATGGATGTAAAGCGACTTCAGGAAGTTGGAACCTACCGGGGATTCCGACACAGAAAAGGTCTTCCTGTCCGAGGACAACAGACCAAAACCAACGCCCGGACTCGTAAAGGAAAACGTAAGACCGTCGCAAATAAGAAGATGGTCACCAAATAATTGATTTTTAACTATGTCTGACGAAACAACCAAGACAGATGCTCCAGAAAAGGAGCCAAAAGAAGAGTCCAAGGCAGCTGAAAAAAAGCCGGCTAAAGAAGTAAAAGCCAAAGCTGAAAAAAGCGACGAAAAGGCTGAAGCTCCAAAAAAAGCCAAAAAGAAACCGAAAAAGCGGCTTGTTATTGAAGGAAAAGCTTACATTCAGGCATCTTTCAATAATACAATCGTAACGATTGCTGATCTCGATGGGAACGTTCTCACATGGAACAGTGCCGGAGCCAGCGGATTTAAGGGGCCAAAGAAAGCGACTCCATACGCTGCCCAGGTTTCTGCTGAAAAAGCTGCCGAGAAAGCAAAAGTATACGGATTGGAACGAGTACACGTTGTAGTAAAAGGAGCTGGAAACGGACGTGAACAAGCAATCCGAGGTCTCCACACCGGAGGACTTAACATTGAATCAATTGTCGATGTAACGGCTACCCCACACAACGGATGCCGACCTAAGAAAACACGACGAATCTAATCTTATATATACATGTCACGATACACAGGACCAAAATGCCGCCACTGCCGCCGAGAAGGAATCAGCCTTTGCGGAAGTGAAAAATGCGCACTCAAGAAAAAAGCTTACAAGCCAGGAATGCACGGGCCAAAAGGAAGCTTCAACAAGCCTTCTGAATATGCTCGTCAGCTTCGCGAAAAGCAAAAACTTAAGAGACTCTATGGAACAACCGAGAGACAACTTCAAAACTACTACGACAAAGCAGCCAAGAAACGTGAAATCACTGGTGTGGCGCTCTTGAAAGAACTCGAAAACCGTCTCGATAACGTTATTTATCGTGCAGGATTCGCTGAAACCAGAGCACAGGCACGACAAATGGTAAACCACGGACACTTTAAGATTAATGGCGTTCGCATGAATGTCCCTTCATATCAGGTTAAGGCTGGTGACAAGTTTGAACTCGTTGAACGGGTAAAAAAATCACCACTCTATGCTGAGCTCGAAAAACAAAAATTTTCTGCTCCTGCATGGATGACTGTCGACCTTAAGAAAGGACAAGGAGAAGTAGTTCGACTTGTAGAAGAAGAAGATCTAGACAAAGTAATTCACACAAACTTAGTAGTAGAGTTCTACTCTAAGTAAACGCCCCAAATAAACCCTAACCCCTTTCGAATGCATCAGATTCAGGCCGAAATCGGCATTCCGAAAATCAAGACAGAGAGAGTAAGCGCTAACCACGCTATTTTCACTGTTAGTCCCCTACCTCCAGGATATGGAACAACCGTTGGAAACAGTTTCCGACGAATTCTGCTTTCATCTCTTCCAGGAGCGTCAGTAACAGGGGTAAAGATTGATGGAGTAAGCCACGAGTATTCAACTGTAAAAGGAGTGAAAGACAGCATCTTGGATATGACTCTCAACCTTAAGCTGTTGAACATTAAGAAAGAGACTTCAGAACCTTCAACTCTCACACTTTCTGCAAGCAAAGAAGGAGTTGTATTGGCAAAGGACATTAAATGTCCAAGCGATGTAGAGATCCTCAACCCGGATCAATACATCACAACGCTCGATAAAGGGGCCAAGCTCAACATGGAAGTCCGTGTAGAGAAAGGTGTTGGATACATTCCAGCTCCGCAACGGCAAAAAGAAGAAACAGATTCAGATATGATCGTTTTGGACTCAGTGTACTCTCCAGTACGCAAAGTTCGTTACGAAGTTGAGTCTACTCGTGTTGGACAAATGACCAACCTCGACAAGCTCAAGCTCGAAATCATGACTGATGGATCAATCACACCAGAAGATGCACTCAAGTTCTCTTCAAACATCCTCCAGTCATACTTCAGCCTCTTCAACCAGGAAAACGCTATCATCGAAGAAGAGTTCATGAGCGACTTCCAAAAGATCCAGGAAAAGGAACAGGAAGAAGAAAAGAACAAACCAGCACAAGAGTCTTACACACCAATTGAAATCCTTGGATTCTCACCACGAACGCTCAACGCGCTCATCAATGGTGGTATCGGTTCTGTAGAACAGCTCGAAAAATGTACTGAAAGCAAGTTGACGAACCTCCGTGGATTTGGTAAAAAGGCGCTCACAGAGGTAGAAGAAGCTCTGGAATCTCGAGGCTCTACTCTTTCAGAAGAATAATCACAAGAAACTTACATAAACTATGCGACACCAAGTACGAAAAAATAACCTAAACATGGAGCGAAGCCGTAAAAAGCTTATGCTCAACAACATGGTGACATCTCTGATTTTGAACGACAAGATCAAGACCACCCGAGCACGAGCAAAAGCGCTCCAACCATTGGTTGAAAAAATTATCAACGACGCGAAGAAGCCAAACAAAGTATTGGCCATTCGAAAAGCAAATGCATCACTTCAAAGCGAAGTAGCATCAAAGAAACTCATGAGCGAGCTCGTACAACGATATCAAGGACGACCAAGCGGATACACCCGCATCATTAAGCTCGGACACCGGGCAGGAGATGCGGCTCCAATGGTACAAATTGAGCTCATTGCATAACCTTTATTAAGAACCGGAACACATGAAGACATTCTCACCAAAAAAAGCTGACCTGACCCGAAAGTGGTACCTTGTAGACGCAAAGGGACAAACACTCGGAAAGCTTGCGACCGAAGTTGCCAACGTCCTCCGAGGAAAGAACAAACCAACCTTTGCCCCACATGTAGATTGCGGTGACTTTGTCGTGATTATCAATGCAAAAGATGTAAAGCTCACAGGAGCAAAAATTATGCAGAAGAAATACTACAGCCACTCACGATACCCAGGAGGATTGAAAGAACAAACAGCAGCAGAATTATTGGAAAAACATCCAGAACGAGTGCTCGAAAAAGCGATTAGAGGGATGATTCCTCCAAACAAGCTCCGTGCACAAATCATCAGCAAGCTCAAAATCTATGCTGGAGAAGAGCACAAACACGAAGCACAACAACCTGAAACACTTACATTTTCATAGCAATCACCTTTAAGAAACTCAATCATGCCGAAAAAAGCTACAACTACGAAAGATTCAAAGCCTAAAAAGGCTACAAAGAACACTGCAGAATACTTCTATGCTGCAGGGAAACGAAAAACTTCTGTAGCTCGCGTACGACTCTACAACGGAGGGAAAGGTGATATTGTTGTAAACGAAAAACCAGCAACTGACTACTTCACACTGTTGACTAATGTGGGCGTTCTAAAGTCACCATTGAAGCTGACCGGAACCAACAAAAAATTCGATATTCAGATCAAAGTTGTCGGTGGAGGTGTAAACTCACAAGCTGAGGCATGCCGACACGGAATTGCTCGTGCACTTCTTGAGTTCGATCCAGAACTTCGTTCAACTCTCAAGAAAGCCGGACTTTTGACTCGTGATTCACGAATCAAGGAACGGAAAAAGCCAGGCCTCAAACGAGCCCGCCGAGCACCACAGTTCAGCAAACGTTAATACGTTTTCAGTCTTTACGGACTAAAAACAAAGATCCGTTATCCCACGGAGCACGTATGGAAATCGTCTCTCCATCTTCAAATGTCCGATCATAAGAGATCGCAATATTTTTTTGCCGTGCAATTTCAATAAGCATTTCTGCAAGAAAAGAGAGTGATCTTCCATCAGACTCTTTGACTGCGTCCAGAATATCCTCCTCGGTAAGACCATCAAATCCATCCGTAAACCCTATTACTATATCCCCCGTTTGAACCGAACGCTTTATTTTCTCCGGCTCAACTTCAATAATTTCCACCTCGCCATTTCTATTTGGAACAGCAATTCTATTTTCAAAATTGCATAACGTATTGGCTACAAGTGAATTATATTCACTGTAATAAGGACTTTGAGAAAGATTACTGGCCTCTTTTTCGCTGATAACTCCCAAATCCACAAGTTGCCCCCGGATAGAACCTTTATTCCAATTCTTTGCCAAAATCTTATCATCACGAATATGAAACCATCGGCCATCTCCAATATTAACAATATAAACATCCTTATCCATCAGTTGAGCAGCAATAAAAGTAGTATCGCAAACTTGAGATGGACGTTTATCCGCAACCTTGTAGGCTGGGTGTTCCATAAAATGGTTATAAACATCCAAAGAGTCAGACGCCTCCGCAACAGCATGTCCCAAATTACTACGACTCTCCAGAAATGTTTTTACCGCCTTATAAGAGGCCATATGATCATTCCCATGGCCTCCTAAACCATCAGCAATTGCCAAGACCTGTTTCTTTTCATTCAAACCAACATTATCACCATTCGCAACCGTATATTTCCCCGCGCCAATCTCCATACTCGTAGAAAGAAAGACATCATATTCACCCATTTTTGCCTCCAATTGACCGCTCTCTCCAGGCTGGATCTGTTGCAGTCCAATCTGTCGTTCACCAGAGCTATCCGGATTTCTGGACTGTCCATTATCCAGTTGATAAGAAACAGGCCAGCATCGTTGTTTCTGCAAATCCACATGACAGAGGTGAATAGCCTGCTCACCCGTCATAATCAGTTCAAAAAGCGAATCCGACAAACGCTCTTCAATCTCATCAGAAAGGACCATTTCAAAATCCGCCGCCCGAAACAAAATCCTAAACGGAAGCTGACCATTGGTTGGACATGGAATCAGCGTTTCCAGCCCATCAGGAAAACGACAGGTGTAGGTAAACTCATACCAGTTACCCTGAGGATTTTGTTCAAGCGTGCAAAGCAGCTTACTCCCAACAAAAATACTAAGAGAACGTTGCATCAGATCAATCCCTTCAAAACGCTGATATGCCCCTTTCAATAAAACTTTTTCTCCAATTTTGAGCTCTGCTCCGTTATGTGCCGGTTCATTGTCAGGCACTGTATCCAGATTTTCCCTTGGAGGGATGGATGAAATACTCATATTGATCTGAAGAACAATTAAGATGTATATTTACCATGATTTCATCAAATTAGCAAGTTTTTCACCCTCTTATCAGTTCTCTCATGCGCTTCGATATCCTGACCATATTTCCCAACATTTTCGACTCTTATCTGAACGAAAGCATCATTAAACGTGCCATCGAAGAAAAACACATAGAGATTCACGTTCACAACATCCGCGACTACACCAAAGACAAACACGGCAAAGTAGACGATATCCCGTACGGAGGAGGCCCGGGCATGGTCATGACCCCTCAACCACTCTACGATTGCATTCAGGCCATAAAGAAAGAGAATCCAGGCCCTCTTATATATATGAGTCCCCGTGGAAAAACGCTCACCCAGGCAAAAGCTGCCAAAATGGCTAAAAACGACAATAAAGGATTCATCCTGCTCTGTGGTCGTTACGAAGGTATTGATCAGCGTATTATTGACCTTTGCGTGGATGAAGAGCTTTCGATAGGCAAATATGTCCTCACCGGAGGAGAGCTCCCCGCAATGGTCTTTGTGGACGTTGTCAGCCGCCTTATCCCCGGAGTTTTGGGTGATGACGAATCAAGTGCAGAAGAAAGCTTCTCCCCTGCTCTAAAAGGCAAAAAAGAGTATCCTCACTACACCCGCCCGGCATCTTTTAAAGGAATGGAAGTTCCCGAAATCCTTCGCAGCGGAGATCATGCCAAAATCAAAAAATGGCGTGAAAACAATTGCTCCTAAGCCAGAACAGTTCCCAGAAAGAAGATTTTGTGTTATAATAACAGGACGTCCTTTTTGAATATTCATGCTCGATAAAAAAGAACTGAACAGACTGTTCAAAGAACACAACACCAGCGCAGATGGCCTCACCACCGCTATTGCAGCCAAAAGGCTCGACTCGCATGGACCAAATGCCATTACTGAAAAGAAGAAGAAACCCCTGTGGGTTATTTTCCTTGAAGAGTTTAAGGATATTTTGGTTATCATTCTGATCTTTGCAGCGATTCTCGCGCTTATAGCCGGTGAAACCGCCGATGGAATCGTGATCCTCTTTGTGGTGTTCCTCAATGCTACTATCGGATTCATCCAGACCTTTAAAGCAGAAAAAGCAATTGAAGCTCTCAAAAAGCTCATTGCCCCACACGCTCATGTGATTCGAGATGGAAAAACCCAGGAAGTCGACGCCAAAGATGTTGTTCCAGGGGATATTTTGGTCCTCAACGAAGGAGACAGCATCACCGCCGATGCCATCCTTATAGATGCAAATGAACTGGAAGTTGCCGAATCTGCTCTGACCGGTGAATCCATGCCTGTTCGAAAGTCACTCGAAATAGAAGAAACTGGCGAAGAGAAACTGAGTATTGCCAAAGAAAACATGGTCTTCACGGGAACCAATGTCACCCATGGAACCGCCAAAGCTATTGTAGTTGCCACCGGAATGGAGACCGAAATGGGTCGCATTGCCAAACTCACAACCGAAACAAAGAAAGACCTGAGTCCCCTGGAAAAAGAGATGTTCCGCATTGGTGTCTTTGTTGGAAAAATCGCGCTGGTGATTAGTGGCATCCTTTTTGTTGTCGGATATTTCTTCCAGGGAAAAGAGTTCGTTGAAACGCTCCTCTTTGCCAGTTCTGTAGCTGTTGCCGCAGTACCCGAAGGTCTCCCGGCCACCATTACTATTGCTCTGGCCATTGGAGTTCAGCGGCTGGCCAAAAAAAATGCCATCGTCAAACAGCTCTCTTCTGCCGAAACCCTTGGTTCAACCACTGTTATTTGCAGTGATAAAACCGGAACGCTGACCAAGAATGAAATGACCGTAAAAGAGCTCTACTTTAACCATCATGAAGCCTCTGTTCATGGCGTCGGGTACATTCCAACCGGCTACATTAACATCCGTGAAAAAGGCAAAAACCTTATTACCATCGGAAAAGAACAAGGCCCATTCAACGATTACGAACTCACAACAGAAGAGCTCAATGCCCTCAAAAAGAAAGATCAAAAACTCTATTTTGCACTCGAAAAAATGATGCAGGCATCCGCGCTCTGCAACAACGCCACCCTTGAAAACAAAAACGACAAATGGCGTGTGCTGGGAGATCCAACCGAAGGAGCACTTTTAACCATGGTTGGAAAAGCCGGATTCGACAAAGAAAAAATGGATAAACAGCTTGAACGTGTCTACGAAATGACTTTCGATTCAACACGGAAACGTATGTCCGTGGTAGTAAAAGATAAAGATGGAAAACACTATATTTTCACCAAAGGCGCACCGGGAAGCATTATCGAAATCTCTTCCCACATGCTCGACGAGGGAAAGAGCAAAAAACTCTCAGAAATCGACAAAATCCGCTACATCAAAAAGAGTGATGACATGGCCAAAAAAGCCCTTCGCGGACTTGGATTTGCCTATCGGGAAATGTCTGATAAAGAAGTCGACGATTTCAAAAAGAACAAAACCATTAAAAAGGAGGATGCCGAAAAAGATCTGATTTTCCTTGGTTTGGTCGGAATGATCGATCCACCGCGACCAGAGGTGAAAGAGGCTGTAAAACTGGCAAAAAAAGCCCACCTCCGTATCTATATTATTACCGGAGACCATGGACTCACCGCCGCCGCCATTGCCGAACAATTGGGGATTATAAGCAAAAAACGCAAATTTAAAATCATTACCGGTGTCCATCTCAACAAGCTAAGCGACGAAGAGTTGCAAAACGAACTGGCCGATAAAAAAGTCGACATCATTTTTGCCCGCGTCAGCCCGGAACACAAACTTCGCATTGTAAAAGCGCTGAAACATCAAAAAGAGATCGTTGCCGTAACCGGAGACGGAGTAAACGACGCCCCAGCCCTCAAGAAAGCCGACATTGGAATCGCCATGGGAATCACCGGAACCGACGTAAGTAAAGAAGCCTCCAACATGGTCCTGGCCGATGACAGTTTCTCTTCAATCATCACCGCCATTAACGAAGGCCGCACCATCTACAACAACCTCAAAAAATTCGTCTTCTACATGTTCTCCTGCAACATCGGAGAGCTCCTTACTATTTTCACAGCCATTATTTTTGTTATGCCACCGCCACTCACGGCTATTCTTATCTTGGCCGTAAACCTTGGAACAGATGTCCTGCCAGCTGTCGCCCTTGGAGTGGATCCGGCCGAGCCAGGCATTATGGACAAAAAACCACGCGATCCAAACGCCAAAATCATGAATAAACCATTCATTATCCGCTATCTCTACCTGGGAACAGCAATGGGAATTATTGTTATGGGGGTCTACATCTTCACCCTCTATCGATACGGATGGACCTGGGGAGAACAGCTTGGACGTGAAGACTTTATCTATCTAAAAGGATCAACTGTAGCATTTGCCTCATTGATCGTTCTCCAGATGATCCAGGCATTCAATTCACGCAGTGAGCGCCACTCAATCTTTAAACTTGGACTCTTTTCAAACATGTATCTGTTTGGAGCCATCGCGCTCTCTTTGGTCCTCACATTTATCTTCATCGAAGTTCCATTCCTTCAGCAGTATCTTCACACCACCACGCTCGACCTGAGCGACTGGAGTATCATTATATTAGCCTCCCTTTCCATCCTGGTGCTGGAAGAGGTTCGAAAATACTTTGTCAGGCGCAAACAGAAAGAATAGACTGACTTCATGGACAATGAAACGCTCGTATCCTCACTGAAAGCCCAACTCGAAAAGGATGGCCAGCTTCGGCTGCGTCTGAAAATTGTTCCCAAAAGCAGTAAGACCGAAATTGTTGGAATGCTGGGAGAGGATGTTGTCAAAATTCGCATTGCGGCTGTTCCGGCAAAAAACAAAGCCAACATGGAGCTGATTCGATTTCTGAGCGATACTTTCAATGTGCCCAAAAGTAACTGCACCATTGCAAGCGGACCAACTGCTCCGTTAAAAATAGTCGATATTCTGAAGTAAATGTACAAAACCAAACAGGAGCTATTAAAGATTTTGGACCAGCATGGTCTGGCTGCAAAAAAAGAGCTGGGACAGAACTTTTTAATCAACTTTGGAGTGATTGAAAAGATTGTGAAAGCGGCCGGCATCACCAAAGAAGATTTCGTCGTGGAAGTCGGGCCCGGTTTAGGCGTCCTCACTCAACAGCTCATCCAGACGGCCGGCCGCGTCCGTTCCATTGAACTCGACCCCACCTTGCATCCCATCCTCGAACAAACCTTCGGCGCAGCTCCCAACTTTCACCTCGAAAAAGGCAACGCCCTCAAAGCAACGCTTCCCACACAGCCTTACAAACTCGTTGCCAATATTCCCTACCACATCACCTCCCCCCTCCTCCGCCATTTCCTCATGCCGCGCAGTAACGAAGAACAAAAACCCACAACCATAGTTCTCCTCATTCAAAAAGAGGTCGCCGAAAAAATCTGCGCCCCCGATGGTGACCACTCTGTGCTCAGCCTCTCTGTCCAGGTTCACGGAAAACCGGAAATCATCAGTGAAGTTGGAGCAAAAAACTTCTATCCCCCACCCAAAGTCACCTCCGCTATCCTCAAAATCGACATCTACGACGAGCCACTCGTCACCAACCTGAAACTCTTTTCCACCATCACCAAAATCACTTTTGCGGCGCGCCGAAAAACCCTTCTGAACACACTCAAAAACTATACCCGGGCCTCCCGGGAAGAGACCGAACAAATCCTCCAAAAAGCCGGCATCGAACCCACCCGTCGACCACAAACACTCTCACTCAAAGAGTGGCAATCCCTTATCACACAATTGGATCAATGAAGCGAACTTCCCTTCCTTCCTAAAAACAGGGGCCTTTTATTTTTATACAAAATCTTATCACGAATCGCATCATAAGATTTGTGCTTTTCATAAAAGTTCAAAATATTCAGTCTCAAATTTCGAGCCTCTTCATCTGTTAAAAACCATCGCTCACAAGCATCCAAAAAGTCTTCTCCAAGAGGGAGAGTATGATCTTCCATCAATAAAAGTTCCCTCAAATAGCCTTTCGAAAAATTCTCACGATCCATTAGAAAGCAGGCTCTTTCAGCCATATCTTTTCCATGGTTCGCAATAATATCAGCCACATACGCAGACCTATCGGGGTGATGCTTCAACTCTCCAAAGTTCAAAAACAAAGATATCAACCGATCCGCTCTAACCGCGCCTCGTTGTGCCGCCAGTAATGCCTCTACACCGTTGGAATCATCACTTTGCTGCCCATTCTCCTGAGCAGTCAAATCGTCCACAATTGCCCGCATTCCCGACTCTTTAAAATCAGCATTATTGCCTGAAACTCTATCAATCGTATCCAAAACCAGTTCAAACTGAAAAAATGACAACTTTTTCCATCGAACACCATAAATATAAAAAGAAAAAGCAAACGTCTCACCATAATTTTGGATCAATCTCTCCATGAGATGTTGGAGGTGATAAACCTCATCCACGCTTTTACAAAAAGCCTGAGACCAACAATCAAAAGCCTCTTTCATTTGCCCGGAAAATGACTCGCGAGCTTCACGAAGCACTTCCTCCAAGGGCTTCATATCTTCAACATGAAGCTCCTTTCCCACCTCTCGACCCAAATTTTCATCGAGAGTCTTTACCATAGCTACTCAGAAAATGACAATAAACTGAGAAATCAATAGTAAAACTTTATTGAAGAATTGTCAAATATATTGAGGAAATCTACAATGCCTTTTGAATCGCTTCTGCCATCTCCTGCGCTGCATGCCGGGCAGCATCCGCATAATCCTTTTCTGTAAAAGTATCAGAATTTTCCCAGGCAAAAATAATTCCACGCGAAGAGTTCACAATCGCGCCCATGCCATTTTCATCAAAAGCCCCTTTCACGTCCTCTGCTGTTCCACCCTGCGCGCCGTATCCGGGAACCAAGAAAATTGCCTGAGGCAAAAGCATCCTCAAATCTTTCAATTGATCCGGAAACGTTGCTCCCACCACTGCTCCAACCATTGAATAACCACTCTCTCCAATCTCATCAGCCCCCCATGAATCCACATACTGCGCCATAATTTCATACACAGCCCGCTGATCCTCCATTTTCAAATCCTGCAAGTCCGCCGAAGAAACATTCGATGTCTTCACCAAAACAAAAACTCCTTTTCCATGTTCAGCTCCCTCTTTCACAAACGGCTTCACCCCATCCCATCCCAAATAAGGCGCGATCGTAACTGCATCCGCGTCCATACTCACTTTCTCTTCACCATTCACATCCACTTTGCCCAAATAAGCCTTCGCATAAGCCTCTGCCGTACTTCCAATGTCTCCTCTTTTAATGTCAGCAATAGTAAGAAGACCTTTCTCTTTGGCATAAACGATTGTCTCTTCAAAAGCCCGCATACCTTCATGACCATACTGTTCATAAAACGCGATTTGCGGCTTCACAGCGGGCACAACATCCGCAACTGCATCAATAATTCCTTTATTGAACTCAATAATCGACTCCGCGGCAGCTTTAAAAGGATTTTTCTCATTCGAAAAATGTTTGTCGCGAATAGATTGAGGAATTTTTGGCAAACGAGGATCCAAACCAACGCATACTGGAGAGCTTTTTTCCTGAATGGCATGATTCAACCGGTCCGCAAAATGAAGTGAAGCCATATAGAGTCATAATAAATCTTCACAAAACTACTGGAGCGCAAAAAAAAAGTCAAAGCCCCATCTTTTGACAAAAACATGAGAACTCAGGTACAAAAGTAAATACAAATGAGGTGGACGACCTTTGACAGCTATGAAAGTAGAGAGCCGTCTGCTTGCTTAACCAGTGTTCCCTTTTCGGGTGATGCTTTTTACAGGCAGACACACTCTCTACTTTGCTGATGCGCTTTTGAGCATCACCTTGCTGTGGATCTTATAGTTAAACGATTCAGAGCAGCGTGATGCTCGAAGGCCAGAAAGGAGGCGAAGCTTTCGAACATCACCACCCAAACCACAAGAGGCCAAAACCAAACACAGGGAAACGGCGGTTCCACCGCAGAAGGGGAGAGAACGATGGCGACGAAGAAAGAAGCATTGGCGGCATGGGCTGTACTCGGAGAGTTCATCAACGGATGCCCCGACGACGAAACTCCAGACGCCGGAGGTGACGATGGGGGCGAAGAAGCCTCGAGTGACGATGCCTCGGAAGAAGCCGACGCCGGAACCGATGGAGGCAGTGACGGAGAAGACTCCGACGCTGAGACCACCGGTGACTCCGACGACAGCGGAAGCGATGGCGACGACACTGATGAAGACGGCGATGACGCAGGAGGAGACGACTCCAGCGACAGCGGTAACTCCGACGACGGCGACGACGATTCCTCCGATGAGGGAGGAGATGACAACGCCTCCGATGGGGACTCCTCCGACGATGACGGCGGCAGCGACGACTCCGGAGATGGAGAAGACGAAGCCACCGAAGGCGACGGGGACACGGCTGAAGCGCCCGAAGCTGGGGGCGACAGCGGTGACACCGAACCTCCCAACACCGATGACGGCGAGGGAGAAAAGGAGGAAGCGTCCGAGTAGATCAGCGAAGTAGGGACAGGCGCCGCGGCAGCTTAACAGCAAGCCGCGGCGCCTCTTCCCTTTATCCGTTGCCAAAAAACAAACTTTTTCCTACAATAGCACCGCTTTTTAGATTCAATGTATAAAAATCATGCCAGAAGGACACCGCGCAAACGAAAATGAAGCCTGGAAAATCCTTCTCTACTACCAATATGTAGAGATCGAAAATCCCGAAGAGTTTACCTATCATCACCTTCGATTCTGCAAACAGCTGGGATTAAAAGGCCGAATTCTTATTTCAAAACTGGGAATCAACGGAACCGTTGGTGGCCCGGACGAAGCCTGCGACGCATACATTGAAGCCATGCGCCAGGATCCACGCTTTGCCGACATGCAGTTCAAAACCAGCCGCGGATCCGACAAAACATTCAAAAAAATGTTTGTTCGCACCCGACCGGAACTGGTCACCATGCAATACCACGAATCAATGGATCCAAACACAGAAGGCGGCAAACACATCGAACCCGAAGAACTCAAAAACCTCTACGACCAAGATGAAGATTTCGTCATCATTGACATGCGCAACAAATACGAAGCCGACATTGGTAAATTTAAAAATGCCATCGTTCTCGACATGGAAAACTGGAAAGAACTTCCGGAAATCGTGGAAAAAGAGCTCATGAAGTACAAAGACAAGAAAGTCGTGACCTACTGCACCGGAGGTATCCGCTGCGAAACCGGAACCGTCCTTTTGAAGAAAAAAGGATTCAAAGACGTTTCACAACTTCATGGAGGAATTCATCAATATGTTCAAAAATTCCCGGAAGACCACTGGGAAGGAGAACTCTACGTCTTCGACGAACGTGTGAGCCTCAAAATCAACGACAAAGTCCTTGGCCACTGCTTCCACTGTGAAACTTCGTGCAGCTACTACATCAACTGTACCAACGTTGAGTGCAACAAAATGATGATTATGTGTCCGGCCTGCCGCGACGAATGGAACGATGGCTGCAGCAAAGAATGCTCAGCAAAACCTCGTCCAAAAGAGTTAGCCAGAGATAGATAAAAACACCGCATGAAAATATTCTTCACTGCTTTTATCACCATATTTTTAGCCGAACTTGGCGATAAAACACAAATCGCCACCCTTTTGTTCGCAGCAAACAAAGATCACTCTAAGATCGTTGTGTTCTTTGCCGCGGCCTTGGCATTAATTCTCACCAGTGCTATTGGAGTTCTTCTTGGTAGTGCCATCTCCAATTACCTTGATGAAAAAACGATAAAAATCATCGGAGGAGTGGGCTTCATTGCTATCGGCATCTGGACGATTGTTGCTAAATAGCATCAGCAACAGACAAATTCAGCTTCTTCCGCAAATACCGCACAACCAAAGTCTGCGCGTTTTCAGAAAACTCTGCCAACTGCTCTGGAGTTGAAGTCACCTGATCCCCCTCCAAACGATTCAACAAAGTCGCGCACACAAGCGCAGCAGGAATTTCCGCCCGATTACAAAAAGCAGCTAACTCCGGTGCCTCCATTTCAATATTCCGTACCCCAACATCGTAGGCTTGATTCAAATACTCCAACTTATCCGCTTCTGTGTATCCAGGATCAAGCGCTCCATCCAAACGACCCTGCCCTTCATAAAAGTCGTTTGCCCCCATCGTTTTCCCAATCTGCGCACGAATATCACCTCTCACAGAGAGAACCTCAGCCGCCATCTCTTCATCAAACCATGTTTCGTAAGAATGAACCTTTCCCAATTTCACTTTTTTGTGGATAGGTTGAAGCTCTTCACTAATAGCCTGTTCAGCAACAATCACCGTTCCCGGCTCCACCCCAACACCAATCGTTCCGCCTTTCTCGTCATCCGGCCGAAAAACTCCACCAGATGTTCCAATCCGAATATAACGATAATCTGTTGCTCCGGCATGTTCCAACATTTTCGTAACTTCATGCAAAAAAATCGACATTGAAGGCATCCCCATCCCATGAGAAAGCGATAAAATCGGACCAACTTTAAACAAAGATCCCCGCTCTGTCTTCCCAATCGGCTTTAAAGATTCAGGATCGATCCCCAAGTCCAGATCATGTGCCAACTTTTTGGCAAATGTCTCAGCCCGTTTGGCACTCCCACCCATACATACAAACTTCACATCGCCAAACATCGCCGGCAAATCCATTCCTGAATCCAGCCCCAAATGGTAAAGATAATCCTTCTCTCCATCATCGACAAGCTCCTGGATATATGGATTTCGATGCTCAGGCATAGTTTAAAAATAAAAATTAAGATCCAAAACTACCACAGTTTTCGCACATCCTCCAAATCGAGTGTCTGATAATCATGAATGATAAGGTCCGCGGCGCTCAAATCCTGTTTGTTGCGCCCCTGTTGAGCATAACCAACCGTCTTCATCCCCGCCGCTTTCGCCCCGGCAATCCCGTGCGCCGCGTCCTCAAACACAACACAATCTTTCGGCTCAATCCCCATCAGCTCCGCCGTTCTCAAAAAAATATCCGGATGAGGCTTCCCAAACTGCACATCATCCGCGCTGGAAACCGCGCTCAAAAACCTTTTCAAATTCAGTTCATGAAGAACCCTTTCCATTACCGCACGCGAAGCCGAAGTCGCTACTCCAAGCATCATCCGCTGCTCCTCCATTTTCTCCATCAACTCCCAAATTCCCGGCATCAACACATGCCCATCCGACGCAATATGATGATCAAAATACCGCTGCTTATTCAGCTCCAACAACTCATCCACCGACTGCTTCAAATCATATTTATTCTTCAGCTCGGCCCAGATCACCCGCATTGGCCGCCCGGTATTCTTCAGGTGCATTTCATCCGAAATATCCACCCCCAACTCCTCAAAAAGACTATTCATAACACCACGGATAAATCCATCGTTATCCACCAGCGTCCCATCCATATCAAAAATGACGGCTTTCATGGTTTTATTGCTCTTAAAGGACCACTACGATAGTATAATCCGCAGCAAACTTCAATTGAATCATGCCCCTCCTCAAAGCAACCACACTCGCCAAATGGGAACAAAAAGTTCGTCCCATCGTCACGCGGTTGCCATCCCCTTTGGCAACAGCCATCTACTCTTTTGGCCGGACCCATTTTCTGAAAAAACTGCATAAGGACGTTCCAGTTGTGAAATTTGTACCCCCAGAAAACCTGAGCCGGACTTTATGGGGACTAGAGTTTCGCACACCAATCATGAACGCCGCAGGCATCTACAAAAACGGTGAATGCTACAACGTTTGCATCGCTCAAGGTGCAGGAGGATTTCTTGGCGGAACCACCACTGCTCTCCCCCGCAAAGGAAACAAAAAAGGGATAATCCGCTGGCCATTCGCGCCCTTTCCACGATCAAAAGCTGCGGCCAACTGGCTCGGACTTCCCAATAAAGGTCACAAGGCCGTTGCAGCGACCATGTCCTCCTTCAAAAAAACACCGGGCGTTCCAATCGGATGGAGTTTGATGGGCGCACCAGAATTAGAAGGCGAAGAAAAACTCCAAAAGCTGGTGGAAGGCTTGAAAGCTTTTGAAGAAGCAGGAATCGATTTTTTGGAGATCAACGAAAGCTGCCCCAACACCGAAGAGGGCAAACCACAGGACAGTGGACTGGCCGAACGACTTACCTATATAAAAGAAAACTTTCTCGACGCCAGAAACCGCTCACTGCCGGTCATTGTGAAGTTTTCAACAGACACTGAACAAAGCCAGGTACCCGAGCTTATTGACTTACTTGTGCGCCTTGACTTCGATGGTGTAAATTTCGGCAACACCTCCACTCAATACAGTAAACACCGTGAATACATCCATCCAAAAGAGCGAAAACTCTACGACTATTTCACCCAGAAATTCGGTGGCGGAATCAGCGGGGAACCACTCAAAAAAGACTCCCTCGCACTTGCAACCCTCGCTGTCGAACATATCAACAAGCATAAACCTTCGCACGAATTCCACGTTATCCGCACCGGAGGCATAGAAACCCTGGCCGACATTAAAGCCAGCGAAAAAGCCAGCATCTCACTCAACCAGTGGTATACCGGCTACTTCGAACAGTTCGCCCAAAACGGCCACAACATCTACCACAACATGTTTGAAAAAGCTTAAGCCCCAAACTCTTCACGGTAGGCCTGAATCCGCGCCACACCTTCATCATCCAGCACCACTTTTCCATCCACTTCCCGTCCGTGAAGGTGTTCAACAATCTCATCCAGATTCACAATCGCCGAAACCGGAACACCATACTCATCTGCAATTTCAGCTGTAGCACTCTTCTCACTTTTTCCCTTCTCCATCCGATCGCATCCCAACACCACACCAGCAATACGGTCACTACCAATACCCATCTCTTTGAACAGATCCAAAGTCTGCCGAATTGCCGTCCCAGCCGTCATCACATCATCCACAATCACAATTTTGTCATTGCCATCAAGCGGAGATCCAACGATAACTCCACCTTCCCCATGGTTTTTGGCTTCCTTACGGTTAAAAGCATACGCGACATTCTTGCCAAACCGGAACATATAGGCCGTCGCCGCCCCCACCGCCAAAGGTATCCCTTTGTACGCCGGACCAAAAATAATATCCACATCACCATTGGTCGCGGCATGGATTGCTTGCGCATAAGCATCAGCTAAACGGGAAAATTCCTGCCCATGAAAAAAGCTCCCCATATTCAAAAAGTATGGACCAACACGTCCACTCTTATAAGTAAACTCTCCAAACTTTAGCGCATCAACCCGTACCAAAAGGTCTATAAAATCTTTTTTATACTCTTCCATGGCGTTATAGTGAGGATAATTGCAAATATTTAATCACACGCTGTGCCAAAAATAAAGGGAACCCCAATAAATGAACCTGAAGAGGTTGAAAAAATAAACCAATCCGGCATACACCCACAACGCCCAATAAACGGACCAGACTCGCCAAAAGCTTCAGGCATATTTCGACAACCTTCAAAAATCAGAAAAAAGTCTCGGGTAAGTGGTGTATCCATAAAAATTGACCATACTGGCGAAGTTCCGGAAGAGGACGACATCAATCCAGTGAGCATAGAGACCATCAGAGAGATTGAAAACGAGATAAAACAAAAAATTCACAACGTTAATGGCCCACTTAGCGCAGCAACATATTCCATAGATTACGTCCTGTCCCAAATAGCAGAAGGCAAAGACTTCACTGAACATTTCAGACAGATACTCCTCGACGCACTCGCAGCAATACAGTTAGCATCAGACATTTCGCGATACCCGATTTCAGCCATCGAAGAAGCCTTCGGCCGCATTCCATTAAAAATGAAAACCACGAAAATCGAAGATGTTCTGGAAAAAGCCACCGATCCCTTCGAACAAAAATGCCAACTCAACATTCGTGGAGACCTGGAAAAAGCAATCGCCCTCTGCGACCCCGAACACTTAAGCCAAGTCATATATAACATCATCGACAATGGCATCAAATACAACGATTCTCCTGTCAAAAAAATCGAAATACTTGTTCTCTATATGCCAAGATCCACCAAAATTCTCATCCGGGACAACGGTTTAGGTATCAACGAGGAAGAATGCGACAAAGTTTTTGAAGAAAATTATCGCAGCCCTTCAACAAGCCACAAAGAAGGATCGGGAATTGGACTTTTCTATTGCAAAAAAATCATTGAGCAAATGGGAGGAAGCATATCTATCGAGAGAAACCACATTGGAATAGGTTCCTCTTTCCTCATTGAACTCATCAATTAGAAGAGTTCAAAAAAGTCAATTCACTCCCCTTCCCTTCGTGAAACTTGTCCCTCCATTCATAGCGGAGCTCTCCACCTACAAACGTCATCACCGGCCAACCTTTCAGATGCCATCCATGAAACGGCGACCAGTTCGCCTTACTCCATAGGTAGTGATGGCACACCCGCTCAAGTTTTTGCAAATCGACAATCATAAAATCGGCATCCATACCGGCTTCAATCGCCCCCTTTCCCTCAATTCCAAATTTTTGGGCAGGATGAAAAGAGGTCAATTCCACCACCTTCTCAAGGGTCAGCTGCCC